>NZ_CP120742.1:1740555-2044166 GCF_029581275.1 Micromonospora sp. WMMD1155 | reverse complement strand
CGCCGGAGGAGTTCGGCGTTGAGCCAGGTGTTCAGATCCTCGGTCGTGCTGGCTTCGGTGAGCACCACCTTGTACATGCTGGCCAGGCGTGCGGGTCGGTTCAGGTCGTATTCGGCGTGCCCGGACCAGTCAAGATGGCGCGGAAGCGTCACCGTCCCGTCGGTGGGACCGTGCAGCGCGGCAAGGGCTGCACGCCCGCAAGCCCAGCCTGCTCGAACGCAACCTCGCAGGCCTCGACACCTGACGGCATGGTGCGCCGCCCGGTGACTATCACCGAGGCGCGCAAGATCGTGAACCGCTCGGCGTTCCGGCGCGACGCCCCTGACGGCGGCGGCTTGTGCTCCGGGTGTCCGCAGGACCGCAACCGTACATCGAAGTTCGTCGTTTGCCGTGTGGACCCGGAGGGTCGGGTGACTGTCTGGGTGTGTGCTGCCGATGTCATGGCCAGCTTGGAGTAGGACGCCCCGGCCCTCGCTGACGACCGCTGCATCAGCACTGGATGGAGACTTGCGACCGATCGCCCTTTCCGAAGTTGTGGCTACTCGCCGCCCACGCCGGGCTCGCCCCGGTATCCCGCGACTCCGGCCGCAGGCAGGGTCACCAGATCCGACCGCACCGCTACCACCGCGGCCTACGCCGGGTGTTCAGCATGTCCAGCTTCACCGCCCTGACCCACTGCCCACGATCACGCGCCTACTACGACAAGAAACGAGCCGAGGGGAAGACCCACCGCCAAGCCACCGCCGCCCTGTCCAGACAACGCCTCAACGTCCTCTGGGCCTGCATCCGCGACAAGATCCCCTACCAGCCCAAACAACCAAGATCAGCAGAGCTGGCACCATGCGAACTCGCGTAGAGACTCCCTGGGCTGGGAGAACGGCGGTCCGGGGAACGTGGGTGAACGGGGGCCGCTCCCTGCCACCCCAGGTGAACCCCAAGGTCGCTAGACTGTGCCCTCGCGCCCCCGTAGCTCAGGGGATAGAGCATCGGTTTCCTAAACCGTGTGTCGCAGGTTCGAATCCTGCCGGGGGCACCCAGAAGGGCCATCTGAGCCGGCAATACCCATCCCGTTCCATGGAAACAGGTGTGCGACACCGCAGGCCGGGGCCCGGCCGCTGTCGGTCACCGCATGGTCCCGTCTCACCCGGCCCAGCGTGTACGGACGTCGCCTGCTCCGTCGGCGGCGGTGGCCCTGGCCGGACCGATGATCCTGCCGCGCCGTGTCGCTCTTTACGCCGAGTGCCGAATCACGCGAGGCTGACACCATGCGGGAACTGACCTTCGGTATGAGCGTGAGCCTGGACGGCTACGTCGCCGCCCCCGGCGACGATCTCGGCTGGGGTGTGCCGAGCGACGAGCTGTTCCAGTGGTGGTCCGACCGGGTGGCGGCGACGGGCACGGCGCTCTACGGGCGCAGACTGTGGGAGGCGATGAGTTCCCACTGGCCGACCGCCGACCAGCGGCCGGGCGCCAGACCGGCGGAGATCGAGTTCGCCGGCCGCTGGCGGGACATGCCGAAGGTGGTGTTCTCCTCGACGATCAGCTCGGTCGACTGGAACGCCCGCCTGTTCAGCGGCGACGCGATCAGCGAGATCACCCGGCTCAAGGCCGAGGACGGCGGCACCCTGGACATCGCCGGCGCCACGCTCGCCGCGGCGGCCATGCGGGAGGGGCTGATCGACGAGTACGCGGTCGTCACCCACCCGGTCCTGATCGGTGGGGGCAAGCCGTTCTTCACGGCCCTGGACAGGTGGGTGAACCTGACCCTGGTGGAAACCCGCACGTTCCCCGGCGGTGTGGTCTTGACCAGGTACGAGACCAGGCGCTGAGCACCCGTCTGAACCGGGTCACCAGTGGTGGGCGAGGTTCACCACCAGCGCGGCGATCGAGGTCACGAAGAAGACCGCCCATCCCACGAGTTTGCGCGAGCCGACCCGCAGGTGTGCGATGAGCGCGCCGACGAAGTACAGGACGAGGCCGGCGGCGGCGAGTGTTCCGAGCAGTGGCACGGCGAACCCGACGAGCAGTCCCAGGGAGCCGGCGGCGAGCGTCGCACCCAACCGCGGTAACCACGAGTGCGGCACCCGCTTCATGTCCGCCTGGGCCTTCGGGTAGTCGTGGCCCATCAGGTAGGTGACGGCGGCGATGCCGGTGAAGACCGAGGCGAGGATGGTGACGGTGACGTACGTGGCGAACATGTGCCCTCCCTTGTGGCTGTCTGCCTCAAGGACGGGGTGGGGCTGCGAGATGTTACGAGCGAGGCTGTGACCTGCGGCACAGCGTGGGCTACGGGAGGTCCGCAGCCCACGCTGGGCCGGTGCGGCCGAGGTCGTACCGGCGGGTCAGAGGAACTTGTACATGTCCGCGGAGGCCGCTTCGGTCTCCGCGGCGGGCGGTGCCTCCACCGTGACGGGCTTGCCGAAGTCGCTCATCCGCATGTCGGTGACGAGGTCACCCAGGGACTTCGTGGCGATGGTGTAGGAGAGCGCGGTGAGGCGCCCGTCGGCGTCGACAGCCGCTTCGAACGGGATGGCCTTGGGGTCCTTCGCCAGCTTGGCGGTCGATTCGAGGCCGGCGCGCATTCCGCCGTCCGTGTTGGCGGCGGCAGCGGCCTTCTCCAGGTCGGCGACGCCGGTGTAACGGCCGTTGCCCACCTCCTGTGCGGAGACGACGCCGCCGATGAGGCCGGTCTGCGCCTTCAGGTCGAAGGACTGGCGCAGCGAGCTGTTCGGCCTGAGCTTGGTGAGGTCGATCTTCATCCACGGCTTCTCGCCGTCGGCGGAGTCCGACTTGATGTAGGCGGCGTCGCCGATGATGCGCGCCTCGACCGGTTCCGGGGCCTTGCCGGTGACGTGGAGGGTGCGGGCGACCGTGTCGATCTTTCCGCTCATGGTGATCGACTGGTTGCCGGCCTTCACCGAGGCGTCCATGGTGAGCGTGCCGGCGAGGCTGCTCTCCATGCCCTGCTGGACGGCGGCCACCGGCTCCAGTTTGGGCGCGGCGGAGGAACCTGACGCCGCAGGTGTGCCGGAGTCGGTGCCGCAACCGGCCACCAGGGTCGCGGCGAGGGCAATCGTGAGGGCGGGGATCAGTCGACGCATAGACGTGACCCTAACGGGCGACCGCCACCCGATTTCGCGAGCGGCAGTCGCCACGCGGGTCGGCCGGGGCGGCAGGGCGGGGATCAGACGGTCGCCAGCTGGTCGGCTCGGCTGAGCACATGGTCGACGAGGCCGTACTCCCGCGCCTCCTCGGCGGTGAACCACCGGTCCCGGTCCCAGTCGCGTTGGATCTCCTCGAGCGTCCGTCCACTGTGCTGGGCGATCAGCTCCTGCATCGTCCGCTTCACGTGCAGCATGTTCTCCGCCTGAATGGTGATGTCCGAGGCGGTGCCGCCCATCCCTCCGGAGGGCTGGTGCATCATGATCCGCGAGTGCGGTAACGCGTACCGCTTGCCGGCCGCGCCCGCGCAGAGCAGGAACTGCCCCATCGAGCCGGCGAATCCGAGCGCCAGCGTGGCCACGTCGTTGCGGACGTAGCGCATCGTGTCGTAGACCGCCATCCCGGCGCTCACCGAACCGCCTGGGGAGTTGATGTAGAGGTAGATGTCCGAGTCGGCGTCCTCGGCGGCGAGCAGCAGGATCTGCGCGCAGATCTGGTTGGCCGACTCCTCGGTCACCTCGGTGCCGAGGAAGACGATCCGCTCCCGCAACAGCCGCTCGAACACCTGGTCGCCGAAGGACGGCTGCCCGCCGTCCCGCATGGTCGTGTCGTACCAGATCATGTGCCGCCACCCTCCACCGTGCCGGCGGGCGGTCGAGCCACCCGGGGGACCGGCCTCTCCAGCGTGCGGCCAGCGGTGGCGGCCGGCCCAGTGATTCTGCCGCCGGCAGATCCGCCGACGGCAGAACCCGCGCGGCCTACGCGACTGTCACCCGCCGCGCACCCGCCCGGGCCCGCACACAGGCCGACAACGCGGCGGTACGCGGACCGGGGCGTGCGCCACCAGCGGAGGCCGCCGCCCCGACGCGGAGGGTCGGCCCGGTCGCACCGGGGGCCCGGTGCAGGACGGGTCGGCTCGTCCGGAGGGCGTGTTGGCTCGCGTCGCGTCGGGCCACCCCGGCCTGCTCGAAGCGGCCGAGTGTCGCCCGTGGGGTGGCCGGGATGCGCGGCTCGACGCGGCGCAGGTCGTCGCGGGCCTCCTCCAACAGGTCGGAGAGGCGGATGCCGAGCGCTCGGCAGATCGCCGCGAGCACCTCCGAGGAGGCTTCCTTGCGGCCCCGTTCCACCTCGGACAGGTAGGGCACGGAGACCCCGGCGGCAGCGGCGACCTCGCGCAGCGTGCGGCCCTGGCTCTGGCGTAGTCGGCGCAACACTCCGCCGATGACTCGTCGCAGCAACGACATGCCGGCCTCACTCTCGCGGTCGTCGTCGGGAACACCCTCATCATGCCTGTCCACGGCCGTCCGGGCCGACCCATGCGGGGCCCGTACCGTCTCGTCGGACGCGACCCGGACGTGCGAACCGCGGCGTACCCGCTATGTTGTGGGCGTGCAGGCGACGGCGGGGGAGCAGGTTCGACGGTGATCCATTTCCCCGCGCAGCGTCGGGGCCCGCTGAGCGCGCTGAGCCTACGGCTCGCCGCCGCCCTGGGCCTGGTCTTCGCCGTGGTCGCCGCGGTCTACCTGGGCCGGGACGGCTACCGCGACGTCAACGAGGACGGCCTCACCCTGCTCGACTGCTTCTACTACGCGGTCGTGTCGCTCTCGACCACCGGTTACGGGGACATCACCCCGGCGACGCCGTCGGCCCGGCTGGTCAACGTCCTCTTCATCACCCCGGCCCGAGTGATCTTCCTGATCATCCTGGTCGGCACCACCCTGGAAGTCTTGACCGAGCAGTACCGGACCGGCCGTCGCCTGTCGCGCTGGAGGAGAGCCGTGAAGGACCACGTCATCATCTGCGGCTACGGCACCAAGGGGCGCAGCGCGGTCTCCGCCCTGATGGAGAACGGTCTGGACCGCTCCCGGATCGTGGTGGTGGAGCGCAGCGCCACCGCGCTGCGGCAGGCCACCTCCGCCGGGCTGGTCGCCATCGAGGGTTCGGCGACCCGCTCGTCGGTGCTGAACGAGGCGCACGTCAAGAGCGCCAAGGCCGTGATCATCGCGACGGACAGCGACGACGCCTCGGTCCTGGTCGCGCTGACCGTTCGGCAGCTCACCGCCGGCCAGGTGCGGATCATCGCGGCGGCACGGGAGGCGGAGAACGCCCCGTTGCTCAAGCAGAGCGGCGCGCACCACGTGATCGTCTCCTCGGCGACCGCGGGCCGGCTGCTCGGTCTCTCCACCTCGGCACCGCCGCTGATCGACGTGGTGGAGGACCTGCTGACTCCGGGGCAGGGCATGGCGTTGGCGATGCGTTCGGCGGAGCGGGACGAGGTGGGCCGATCGCCGCGTGAGCTGGACTCACTGGTGATCGCCCTGGTGCGGCGGGGCAAGGTGGTCACCCTGGCCGACCGGGCCGGTGCGGTGATCGAGACCGGCGACATGCTGGTGCACGTACGCGACGACCGCCCCCAGTCGGCGACGACCGCCTGACGGCTACCCGCGCCCCGTCAGCAGGAGTCGACGTCGGCGCGGAGCGCCTCTGTGCAGATGGCCGGTGACGTGTTGACGGCACGTCGAAGCAATTCGTAGAGCGTTTCCCGGTCGGCGGGCCCCAACGCTCCCAGCACCTCGTCCTCAGCACTCGCGAGGGCGCATTCCGCCTCGCTGAGGCGTTTCGCACCGTCTTCGGTGAGTTCGACGACGTGTCGCCGACGGTCCTCGGGCGAACGGCGTCGCTCGACCAGTTGGTCGGCTTCGAGGTCGTTGAGCAGCCCGACGATGTTGGTGCTGTCCATCTCCAGTGTGCTGGCGAGCGCCTGCTGGCTGCTCCCGCCGCTGTCGCGGAGCACGGTGAGCGCGACCAGGTGCCGGGGGCGGAGCCCCAGCGGTGCCAGCACCGACTCCGACCGCAGCCGCATGCGCCGGGCCAGGTGGTCCAGGAGTGCGCCCGAGCGGTGCTCCGAGGTGTCGAGCGGCTGCGCGGACATGTGACCCAGTCTACCGACTCGGAGGAACATCGGCCTGCTATAAATAGTTGGTGCTGCACAGACGATCCTTGGAGGAGGAATAATGCATCTGCTGCATATCGACTCAAGCATTCGGGGTGACTGGTCGGTCAGCCGGAAGCTCACCGCACGCGCCGTCGCCAACTGGCGCGCGGCTCACCCAGACGGCACGGTGGCCTACCGAGATCTGGGCAAGGACCCGCTGCCGCACCTGGACGCGGATGGCGGTCTGGCTCGGATGACGCCGCCGGAGCAGCACAGCCCGGCGCAGCGCGAGTCCTGGGAGCTCAGCGAGCGGCTGGTCGACGAGGTCAAGCAGGCCGACGTGGTGCTGCTCGGCCTGCCGCTCTACAACTTCGGCGCGCCCAGCAGCGTCAAGTCCTGGGTCGACCACCTGATCGTGCCCGGGTTGGCCTACGACCCGACGACCCAGCAGGGCCTGCTCGGCGACCGCGAGTTCGTGGTGCTGGCCACCCGGGGTGGCGGCTACGGCGAGGGCACCCCACGAAACGGCTGGGACCACGCCGAGCCGTGGCTTCCGCACGGCCTGTCGATGACCGGCCTGCAGCCGCGTTTCATCAGCGCCGAGCTGACCCTGGCGCCGTCGGTGCCGGCGATGGCCGAGTTGATCCCGCTGCACGAGGCGAGCCTCGCGGCGGCCGAGAAGGAGATCGACAACCTCTGGCTGCCGGCCTCCGCCCAGCGCTGACTCAGCTCCGGTACGACGAGAGCGGCCGCCCCCGGACCGGGGACGGCCGCTCTCGTCACGAACCGTTGATCAGAGAATCGTCCAGGTGTCGCCGCTGCCCAGCAGGCCCGCGAGCTGCTGCTCGGGTGTCTCGGTGACCGTCGCCTTGGCCGCCGCGAGCTGACCCTGCACCACGCTGTCGTAGGACGGTCGGTCCACCGAGCGGAACACCCCGATCGGCGTGTTGCGCAGGTCCAGGCCGGGCAGCCGGGACAGCGCGAACGCGTACGCCGGGTCGTTGACCGTCGCGTCGTGCACGACGATCTCCTCGGGGCTGACCGAGTTGGTCTCCCTGACCTCCAGGCCGAAGCCGCCCGGCGGGTGAACCACGCAGAACCGCCCGTCGCCTCCGCCGGGCTGGCCGTTCGGCTCGCGAGCAGCGCCGAAGGTGATCGGCTTTCCGTGCTCCAGGCGGATCAGGTAGTCGTCCCGGGTGGACGGGTCCTTGAGCTGGTCGAACGCCCCGTCGTTGAAGATGTTGCAGTTTTGGTAGATCTCCACGAAGGCCGAACCCTCGTGTTCGGCGGCGGCCCGCAGCACCGACTGCAGGTGCTTGCGGTCGGAGTCGATGGTCCGGCCGACGAAGCTGGCCTCCGCGCCGAGCGCGAGCGAGAGCGGATTGAATGGCGCGTCCGCCGAGCCGGCCGGGGTCGACTTGGTGATCTTGCCGACCTCGGAGGTGGGCGAGTACTGACCCTTGGTCAGACCGTAGATCCGGTTGTTGAACAGCAGGATCTTGAGGTTGACGTTGCGCCGCAGGGCGTGGATCAGGTGGTTGCCGCCGATGGAGAGCGCGTCACCGTCGCCGGTGACCACCCAGACCGACAGGTCCGGCCGGGACACCGACAGGCCGGTCGCGATCGCCGGGGCGCGACCGTGGATCGAGTGCATGCCGTACGTGTTCATGTAGTACGGGAAGCGGGACGAGCAACCGATCCCGGAGACGAAGACGGTGCGCTCCCGGGGGATGTTCAGCTCCGGCATGAACTGCTGGATGGCCGCCAGGATGGCGTAGTCACCGCAGCCGGGGCACCAGCGCACCTCCTGGTCGGACTTGAAGTCCTTGGCGGTGAGCTTGAGGGCGACGGGCTCAGACATTCTTCAGGACCTCTTCCAGCGTCGTCTCCAGCTCGGCGGCCGTGAACGGAAGGCCGCGGACCTGGTTGTAGCTGATCGCGTCGACCAGGTAGCGGGCCCGGATGACGTGGGCGAGCTGGCCCAGGTTCATCTCGGGGATGACCACCTTGTCGTACGAGCGCAGCACCTCACCGAGGTTGGCCGGCATCGGGGCCAGGTGCCGCAGGTGCGCCTGGGCGACGGACAGCCCGCGCTGGCGCACGCCGCGGCAGGCGGCGCCGATCGGCCCGTACGTCGAGCCCCAGCCGAGGACCAGCACCCGGGCGTCGCCGTCCGGGTCCTCCACCTCGATGTCCGGCACCGGGATCGTCTCGATCCGGGCGGCCCGGGTGCGCACCATGAAGTCGTGGTTGGCCGGGTCGTAGGAGATGTCGCCGGTCTTGTCGGCCTTCTCCAGACCGCCGATCCGGTGCTCCAGCCCCGGGGTGCCGGGGATGGCCCACGGACGGGCCAGCGTCTCCGGATCGCGCAGGTAGGGCAGGAACGTGCTGCCGTCCTCGCCGTTGGGCCTGGTGGCGAACTCGACCCGCAGGTCGGGCAGCGACTCCACGTCGGGCAGCAACCACGGCTCCGAGCCGTTGGCGACGTAGTTGTCGGACAGCAGGATCACCGGCGTGCGGTAGGTCAGCGCGATCCGGGCCGCCTCGAGCGCCGCGAAGAAGCAGTCCGACGGCGAGCGGGGCGCGATGACCGCGACCGGTGCCTCGCCGTGCCGACCGAACAGCGCCATGTTGAGGTCGGCCTGCTCGGTCTTGGTCGGCATGCCGGTCGACGGGCCGGCCCGCTGCACGTCCACGATGACCAGCGGCAGCTCCAACGCGACCGCCAGCGAGATCGTCTCGCTCTTGAGCGCCACGCCGGGGCCGCTGGTGGTGGTCACGCCGAGCGAACCGCCGTACGACGCGCCCAGCGCGGCACCGACGGCGGCGATCTCGTCCTCGGCCTGCATGGTGAGCACGCCGAAACGCTTGTGCTTGCTCAACTCGTGCAGGATGTCCGACGCGGGAGTGATCGGGTACGCGCCGAGGAAGACCGGCAGCCCGGAGCGCACCCCGGCGGCGACCAGCCCCAACGACAGCGCGGCGTTGCCGGTGATGTTGCGGTAGGTGCCCGGCTTCATCTTCGCCGGCTTGACCTCGTAGCGGACCGCGAAGTCCTCGGTGGTCTCGCCGAAGTTCCAACCGGCCTTGAAGGCGGCGACGTTCGCCGCGACCAGCTCCGGACGGGACGCGAACTTGCGCTCCAGGAAGCGCAGCGTCGACTCGTAGGGCCGGGAGTACATCCAGGAGAGCAACCCGAGGGCGAACATGTTCTTCGACCGCTCGGCGTCCTTCTTGGACACCTCGAACGCGGCGAGCGCACCGACGGTCATCGAGGTCAACGCCACCGGGTGCACGACGTAACCGGCCAGCGACTCGTCGTCCAGCGGGCTGGTCTGGTAGCCGACCTTGGCGAGGTTGCGCTTGGTGAACTCGTCGGTGTTGACGATGATGTCCGCGCCGCGCGGCAGATCGGCCAGGTTGGCCTTGAGGGCCGCCGGGTTCATCGCCACCAGCACGTTGGGCGCGTCGCCCGGGGTGAGGATGTCGTAGTCGGCGAAGTGCACCTGGAAGCTCGACACGCCGGGCAGGGTGCCGGCGGGGGCTCGGATCTCGGCGGGGAAGTTTGGCAGCGTGGAGATGTCGTTGCCGAGCTGCGCCGTCTCCGAGGTGAACCGGTCGCCGGTCAACTGCATGCCGTCGCCGGAGTCACCGGCGAACCGGATGACGACCCGGTCGAGTTGACGGATCTGCTTGGTCACTGTGCCACCTTCGTTCGCGACTGCGGGGCTCTCGCCTTGCCCGGCCACGGAACCTCCTCGACGCAACGTGTCACCGCACCGCCCCAGGCTGGTCCGGCCGTTGTCGTACCTCACCTCAGAGCCTACTTCTAAGGGAGCCCTAACAATCCCCGGAGGTCCGCCGACTGGGACCAGACTCGATGGAGGTTTGCCCCGGTTCACGGGCTTACGCCCCGGCCGCCGTAATTCAGATCACCACCGGAACCCTCCGGTGGCCCCGCCGCGCGGGTCGGGGTCACCTCGTCCGCTCAGTCGACCGGCTCCGGTGCCGGCCCGGGCACCGGGCCGTTGAGTCGGCGCCGTAGCGAGGTGGTGGCCAGCGCGATGGCGAGCACCACCAGCAGCGCGGAGACCACGATCAGGGCGATCGCGGTGCGCCGCACCGAGGTCGTCCCGCCACCGTCACCGGCGGCACCCCCGGGGAGTACGCCCTGGGAGCCGGTCGGCGCGGGCGGCGAGACCACCGGCGTGGCCAGTGCGGCCGCCGCGGTGATCCGGAAGCTCATCTGCACCTGGCGGGTCGCGCCGCTGCGCGGGTCGAGTCGACCGATCACCGCGCCGGACAGCGGCGCCTCCCGCTGGGCCTCCGGCGTCGCCTCCACCGGCAACCGCAGCTCGGCCGTCCTGCCCGCCGCCACCACGCCGGCGTCGCAGCGGGTCCGGGTCGGGTCGACCGCCACGCAGCCTTCCGGTGGAGTCGGAACTGTCACCCCGGCCGGCAGCACGACCTCCACCCGTCCGGCGGCGTCCACCGATCCGGTGTTGCCCAGCCGGAGCGCGAGGACGCTGGCGGCGCCGCTGATGTCGAACGCCACCTCGTCGGCGGCGAGGGCGATCCCGGGCACCGGCGGGCCGGGCGGGAAGAGCACCGCGAAGCCCTGGTCGTCGGACGCCTCCCCGGGTGCCCCCGGCGAGTCGGCGACGACCCGGACCGAGCCGGCCAGCGGCATCCTTTTCCACGCCTCGCCGTCGACCCGCAGGCGGAGCAGGGCGCTGAAGCGCGCGCCGGCCTCGGTCGCCCAGGCCCCACAGCGGTACGTGCCGGCACCGGCGTCGGCGCAGCCCTTCGTCCCGGCGTCGGACAGCCCGGTCGGCAGCGTGTACGACAGGCGGATCCGCTCCGCGGTCGTGCCGGTGTTGTGGACGGTGACCTGCAACGTGGCGGCCGTGCTGGCCGCGTTCCAGTACGCCTCGCCGAGGGTGACGTCCTGGGTGGTGACCTGGACGCCCAGTGGGCTCGGCGGTGGCACCGGACCGGAGGCGGGCGGGCGGACGGGCGGCACCGGCGGCGCCGGCGGCGTCGGCGGAACGGGCGGCGCGGCCGTGGTCGGCCCACCCGGTGCGGGTGCGGTGGCGGTCGGCGCGGGCGGCACGCCCGGAGCAGTGGTCACCGGTGGCGGCGGTGTCGTCTCCGGTGCGGGAGCGGTGGTCTCCGGTGCCGGATCGCTCGGCGTCGGTTCGGCCGGCCCCTCGGTCGGGGGTGGCTCCTCCGAGGCGGTGGCCTCCGGTTCGCTGACCGGGTCGGTCGCCACCACCACCGGTTCCGGCTCCAGCGTCGCCGCGCCTGCCCAGGCCGGTCCCACGGCGAGCGCCGCGAGAAGGCCGAGCGCGAGCGCGGTCGCCAGCCGGGGCGCGGTACGTCGCCCCTCGGCCCGGAGACCGGGCGATGCCTTCAGGCGGGCCATCTGTCCTCCGGTGCCATGGGTGGGGGTCCAGTATTCGGTAACAGTTGCCTGGGAGCACTAGTCCCGTCTGGAAACGAATCCGTAACGTGTTTGGGACGGCGCTTCCAGGCGGGCGGTAGGCTCCCGAACTGTGACCGGATACCTGGGCTCGTACGCGACGCTCGGGCTCTTGCTGCTCGCCAGCGTCCTGTTCTTCGTTACGGCGTTCTCGGCCAACCGGGTGTTACGTCCGGCGCGTCCGGCCGACCCACCCGGCAAGCGGGCCGGCTACGAGTGCGGGCTCGACCCGGTGGGCGCGGACTGGGCGCAGATGCAGATCCGCTACTACGTCTACGCGTACCTGTACGTGCTGTTCGCGGTCGAGGCGGTCTTCCTCTTCCCCTGGGCGGTGGTCTTCGACCGGCCGGGCTTCGGCCTGGTGACGGTGGTGGAGATGGCGGTGTTCGTGGCGGTGCTCGCGCTCGGCATCCTGTACGCCTGGCGTAGGAACATCCTGCGCTGGACCTGAGCGTCGAGACCTCCGGCGATCGTGCCGGTCGCCCCGACCGTTCGCGGTCGGTGACGGCGACGACAGTCAGGCCAGGCCCCGGCGAGTCGCAGCCGGGGGGCGGTCGCCCCGGATCGAGGCCACCATGTCCAACACCCGGCGGGTGGGGCCGACCTGGTGGGCCCGGAAGACCCGGGCGCCCAGCCAGGCCGACACCGCCGTCGCGGCGAGCGTCCCCTCCAGGCGTTCGGCCACCGGCAGGTCCAACGTCTCCCCGACGAAGTCCTTGTTGGAGAGCGCCACCAGCACCGGCCAACCGGTCGTGGTCAGCTCGTCCAGTCGTCGGGTGATCTCCAGCGAGTGCCTGGTGTTCTTGCCGAAGTCGTGTGCCGGGTCGATGAGGATCCCGTCGGGGCGTACCCCCTCCGCGACCGCGCGCTCGGCGAGCCCGGTCACCGTCGCGACCACGTCGGAGACCACGTCGTCGAAGGCGGCCCGGTGCGGCCGGGTCCGCGGGACCAGGCCGCCGGCATGCGAGCAGACCAGCCCCGCGCCGGTCCGCGCGGCCACCCGGGCCAGCGCCGGGTCGGCGCCCGACCAGGTGTCGTTGAGCAGGTCGGCGCCGGCGGCCACGGCCTCCGTCGCCACCTCGGCGCGCCAGGTGTCGATGGAGATCACCACCTCGGGGAACGCGGTCCGGACGGCGGCGATGGTGTCCACCGTGCGGCGGATCTCCTCGGCCACGTCCACTTCCACGCCGGGGCCGGCCTTGACGCCGCCGATGTCGATGATGGCCGCGCCCTCGTCCACCGCCCGCTCCACCGCGCGCAGCGCGTTGTCGGCGGCGAAGGTGGCCCCCCGGTCGAAGAACGAGTCAGGTGTGCGGTTGATGATCGCCATCACCACCAGTTCGCCGGGGGCGAACGTGCGCCCACCCAGCCGAAGCGCCCCCGCCATGCCCGCCTCCTGACAGTCCGCGCCGTCGCCGCGGCGGCCGAACCCGACGCTAGTCGGTCGTCGGTGGCGAACTGTGGGCGGGCGTCGACACCGATCATGATCGGGACGGGTGGCGGGGTCGCTCCCGGACGGCTGC
The DNA here is from genome assembly GCF_029581275.1 of Micromonospora sp. WMMD1155. Taxonomy (NCBI): domain Bacteria; kingdom Bacillati; phylum Actinomycetota; class Actinomycetes; order Micromonosporales; family Micromonosporaceae; genus Micromonospora; species Micromonospora sp. WMMD1155. The sequence continues at coordinate 2,031,064 of NZ_CP120742.1, read as the reverse complement.
CATGCCACGATCAGTACATGGGTCAGCTTCTGCTCCTCCTGGTCGTGGCATTGACCGTCGCGGCGGTTGTCTTCGGCGTGACGGTGCTGGTCAGCGGCCGTGATCCCGGCCTGGTGCCGGCCGAGCCGGATTCCCAGGCCGTGGCGTTGCCGAGCACCCGCCCGCTGCGCGAATCCGACGTGGGGGCGGTCCGTTTCGACACCGCCCTGCGCGGGTACCGGATGGCCCAGGTCGATCAGGCGATGCGCCGTGCCGCCTACGACATCGGCTACAAGTCCGAGCTGATCGGCGTACTGGAGTCGGAGGTCATCGCGTTGCGTGAGGGGCGCACCGACGACGCGGACGCGCTGCGTCAGGCCCGCGAGCAGTCCGCCGTCAAGGTGACGGACGCCGACGCGGCACAGCCGCGCGAGGACACGCCGCTGGACGGCGACGCCGGGTCCGGCTCGTCGCCGGTCGGCTCGGCCGGCGCGGCGGAGCTGCCCGCCGCAACCTCGTCCCCGGCGGATTCCGACGGCGTCGCACCGGCCGTGGCGCCGACCGGCGGTGACCCGGCCGACCGTGAGCAGACCGACGGCGTGCCCACCGACGGTGCCGGGCAGCGCGACGCGGTGGTCCGGTCGGAGACGGCGTGACCGACCCCGGAGGCGTCGACGACCTTCGGGAGGCGGCCCAACCCGGTGCCGGTGAGGTGACCGCCACGGTGATCGTCGACGCTCCGGCGGAGCGGGTCTTCGCCGCGCTGCTCGCCTGGGAGCGTCAGTCCGACTGGATCCCCTTCACCCGCGTGCGGGTGGTCGAGGGCGACGGCCGCGAGGGCAGCCGGATCGAGGCGGTGACCGCGCTCGGCCGGGCCACGCTGCGCGACGAGATGCGGGTGGTCCGGGTCGACGAACCCTACGAGATCGGCGTGGTGCACCACGGCCAGTTGCTGCGCGGCCCGGGGGTGCTGCGCTGCACCCAGCTCGGCCGGGCCCGCACCCAGGTGGTCTGGCACGAGTGGTTCCACCTGCCGGGTGGCCGGGCCGGTCGGGTGGCCTGGCCGCTGCTCTGGCCCGGCTCCAAGATCGGTCTCACCCAGGCGCTGAAGAGGTTCGCCCGTCTGGTCGAGCAGGGCCGGCTGCCCTGACCACACCCGGTACGGGCTGCCAGCCCGGCGCCCGGAAGAGGTACCCCGCCCGATGCCGCCAGGTCACCGCGGCGCGGAGGTCCCGGGCGATCGAGGCGTACTCGTGGAAGGCCACCCGGAGCGGGTTGTAGCTGCCCACGTTCTTGGTGAGGCCGTACACGCAGCGCTCCCGCTCCGGCGCGAACGAGCCGAAGAGCCGGTCCCAGACGATCAGGATGCCGCCGAAGTTGCGGTCCAGGTAGCCGCCCTGCGAGGCGTGGTGGACCCGGTGGTGCGACGGGGTGTTGAAGACCGCCTCGTACCAGCGCGGCAGCTTCTCGATGCGCTCGGTGTGGATCCAGAACTGGTAGAGCAGGTTGACCGAGCCGCAGAACGCGACCACCGCCGGGTGTACGCCGGCCAGGATCAACGGGATGTAGAAGACCCAACTGGTCAGCCCGGTCCACGGCTGGCGCAGCGCGGTGGAGAGGTTGAACCGCTCGGATGAGTGGTGCACCACGTGCGAGGCCCAGAGGATCCGGATCACGTGGTGGCCGCGGTGGGACCAGTAGTAGCAGAAGTCCTGGGCGAGCAGGATCACCGGCCAGGTCCACCAGATCTCGGCCACCCGCAGCGGGGTGAGCGCGTAGAGCAGCGCGTACGCGGCGGCGATCGGCACCTTCCAGAGCAGGTCGGTGAAGATGCTGCCCAGACCCATCGCCAGGCTGGTCGCGGTGTCGGCGGCGCCGTAGCCGACCTCGTCGTCGTCGCGGTGCAGCAGGTAGGAGACCCGTTCCAGCACGATGAGCAGCACGAAGGCGGGGATCGACCAGGCGATGACGTCGGGGAACTCCTTCATCGCGCGGCCTCCGCTCGCCGTCGCCGGGCGGGACGCACCGCTGCGTGACCCCGACTTACCGGCCGGTAACAAGCACCATAGGCAGCCGAACGGCGGGTGGCAATGGGGTGTCGGTGCGATGCCCTAGCGTGTACGAGGTGACGGACCTGGTGATCGGTGCCGACGGGTTGGCTCGCTGCGCGTGGGGGTCGAGCACCCCCGACTACGCCGTCTACCACGACACCGAGTGGGGGCGGCCCCTGCACGGCGACGACGCGCTCTACGAGCGGATGACGCTGGAGGCGTTCCAGTCCGGGTTGTCCTGGCTGACCATCCTGCGCAAACGTCCGGCGTTCCGGCTGGCCTTCGACGAGTTCCACCTCCCGACCGTCGCCGGATACGACGACGCCGACGTGGCCCGGCTGCTCGCCGACGCGGGCATCGTCCGCAACCGGGCCAAGATCGAGGCGGCGATCGCCAACGCCCGTGCCGCCCTGGAGGTGCCGGAAGGGTTGTCCGCGCTGCTCTGGTCCTTCGCGCCGGAGCGCCGACCGGCCCGCCCCGCCTCGTTCGCCGAGCTCGCACCGATCACCGCCGAGTCGACGGCGATGGCCAAGGCCCTCAAGAAGCGCGGCTTCCGGTTCGTCGGGCCCACCACCGCGTACGCGCTGATGCAGGCGACCGGCATGGTCGACGATCACATCGTCGGCTGTCACGTCACCCTCCCACCGGCGGCATGATGGGATGGCAGGCATGACGACCGAGACCGCGTACCGGGCCGACGGATCCGGCCGCGCCGACGGGGTGGGCACCTGGGCGGTGCTGCTGCCCGCCGAGCGGTACGAAGCCGAGCGGCTCGTGCACCACGAGACGTTGGAGCTGACCGGGCTGGCCGACGTCGCCCGGCCGGGCCCGGGGGATCAGGTGGCGGTGCTGGTCGACGCGCCACCCCGGCTGGTGGCCCTCGGCCGGGTCGCCGCCACGGGTCGACGCCACCGGGAAGACCCGGACGACCCGCAGTCCGCTGTCGAGCCGGGGGCGCTCGTCGTGGCGTACACCCGTCGGGCCTTCGACGAGCCGGTGCCGGCCGACCTGCTGACCCTCGACGGGCCGGTGAGCCCGCTGGACCCGGCGGCCTTCCGGGCGTTGGCCGACCAGCTCGGCCCGCCACCGGCCCGGCGCACCTGGCTGGTCAGCCTCGACCTGCCGATCGAGGCCGGCACACCGGCCGAGGCGGTCCGCCTGTTCTGGTCCTACGTGCAGGAGCTGGGCCCGCGTGAGCTGCCCGCCTTCGTGTCACCGGCCGGCGACGAGCTGGCCATGCAGGCGTTCGTGCTGGGCGCCGAGGCCAACCAGGACCCGGAAGAGGACGATTAGAAGAGCTTGTCCAGTCGGCCCTTCCAGTCGGCGAGGACCGGGCCCGGGTCGGTGTCCAGCACGCGTTCGAGCAGCGTGGCGTAGACGTCCCGGAAGTCGGTGGTGAACTTCAGGTCCCCGTCGTCGAGGTCGGTGAGGCTCGGCGCTGCCCCGTGCCAGCCGCCGCGGACGCCCGCGCCGAGCAGCAGCACGTCCGACGCGGTGCCGTGGTCGGTGCCGTCGGAGGCGTTGGCCCGGACGCGACGGCCGAACTCGGAGTAGACCGCGACCACCACCTTCCGCCCCGCCTCGGTGCGACTCATCCGCTCGGCGAACCCGGTCAACGCACGGTCGAGCTGACCCAGCAGGACGGCCTGCAACTGCTTCTCGTCGGCGTGCGTGTCGAAACCGCCGAGCGACACCGAGAAGACCCGCGTGGACACTCCCGCCTCGACGCACTGTGCGACCAGGTCCAGTTGGGCGTCCAGCGGGGTCTTCGCCCCGCCGGTGGCGGTCGCCGGGGCCTGCTCGCCGTCCGCGTCCGCCAGGTCCGGGTCGTCGGAGTCGCGGACCTCGCGGATCATCTCGTCCACCGAGCGCAGGTCGGCGAAGCAGGCGGCGGCCCGGGCCCGCGCGGCGGACTCACCCGGCTCGGCGGCTTCGAACGCGGTGAGTGTCTGCGCCGGCAGCCCCTTGGCGGCCTTCCGGTCGGTGACCGGCACCGCGGCACCGGCGCTCTGCGCCCCGGCCAGCAGCGGTGGCAGCGCCGGCTCGAAGGAGACCGCCAGTCGGGGGTCGCCACCTGCCCGGTCCAACCACCGCCCCAGCCACCCGGTGTTGCCCGGCCGGTCCGGCTGCGCGGTGTGCCAGATGTCCATCGACCGGAAGTGGCTGCGGTCCGGCTTCGGGTAGCCGACCCCGCGCACGATCGCCAGCCCACCCTTCGACCAGCGCTGGTGCAGACCCTCCAGCGCCGGGTTGAGGCCGAAGTCGTCGTCCAGTCGCCGCACCTCCGAGTCCGGGTACGCCAGCTCGGGGCGGGCCGCCCGGTAGGCCGGGTCGCCGTACGGGATGACCGTGTTGAGGCCGTCGTTGCCGCCGTAGAGGGTCACCAGCACCAGCGTGCGGGCCTCTGGATCGCGGTCGCCGCTGGTCTCCAGCAGGTCCCGCATCGTGTACGCGCCGGCCCCGGCGGCCAGCGCACCTGCGCCGATCACACCGCTGGTCACCAGGAACCTGCGTCGGGTCACCGTGTCCATGTCGACTCCTCCGCTCAGCTGACTGTGTACTCGGGGCTGACCAGGCCGGCGGCCAGCAGTTTGCGGGGTTCACCGGCCAGCGGCGTCAGGGCGGCCCGGGTGCGTGGGCCCCAGCCGTCGACCACCAGCAGCCGGGCCAACGCGTCCGGACGGCCGGCGGCGGGGGCGGCGGTCAGTCGGGCCAGCACCGTCGGCGCCGTGGCGGCGGCGAGCATCCCGGCCGTCCGCAGCCGGGCCTGCAACGACGAGGTGGTCAACCAGGCCGCTCCGGCGGGCCAGCCGCCCACGCTCGGCGGTCGCAGCGGCACCTGGTCCAGCGCGTTCAGACCGGCCAGCAGTTGTTTGCGTTGCTGCTCGGGCAGCTCCTTCGGGCGGATGCCGAGCTGCCGTAGCGCGCCCACCAGCCACTCCACCGGCTGCTTGACCAACGTGCCCCGGGTCTGCGCGAACGCCGGGGACGAGAAGATCGCGCGCAGTGTCGCCACGGTGTCCGCGCCGGCCAGGCCGCCCGGTGCCGGGATCTCGGTGCCGGCGTAGCGGAACCAGAGCCGACCGGCCACGAACGTCGCGGCCGTGGGTTGGGCGGCGAGCAGCCCGGCGTACGCCGGAGCGTCGAACCGCCCGGTCTGCCCGAGGATGGTCTTCTCGGAGGGGTCGTGTCGCTTCGCCTCGAAGCGGGCCACGCCGGTCTGCCGGTCGACCAGCCAGCCGGTCAGGGCGCGCGCCCCGGCCTTCACGTCCGCCTCGGTGTAGTTGCCGATGCCGAGGGTGAACAACTCCATCAGCTCGCGGGCCAGGTTCTCGTTCGGTGCCTTGCGGGTGTTCTTCTGCCCGTCCAACCAGATGATCAGGGCAGGGTCGCGCACCATCGCGGCGACCAGCGGGCCCAGCGGCCCCCGCCCGTGCCGCCGCAGCGTGTCCAACTGGCCCAGCATCGTCCCGGCGGACTTGACCTTCTGGGCGCTGGTGGCCCAGTGCCCGTGCCAGAAGAAGAGGAGCTTCTCGGTCAGCCCGTCCTCGGCGGCCACCATCCGGTCCAGCCACCATCCGGTGACCTGCTGGAGTTGCTCGCGGCGTTCCGCGTTCGCCTTCTGCCGCTGCTCCCGGGTGGATTCCTTGGTCAGCGCGGCGTACGGGTCCGGGGCCAGGGTGGGCGGCGGGGTGGCCGCCGCCCCCCGGTCGGCCCGACCCGGGTCGAGCAGCCGATCCAACGTCGCTGCCGGCCCGGCCCGCTCGGCCGCGTCCACCTCGTCGGCGGTCGGACCGAAGGTGGCCCGGCGCAGCAGGTGTGCCACCGCTTCACGATCGCTCATAGCGGCCGACGTTAGGCGGCCCGTGTTCGAGGACGGTAAGGGCGGTGTCCGAATCGCGTTCAGCGTCCCTCGAACACCGGTTTCTGCTTGGCGACGAAGGCGAGCGTGGACGCCCGGTGGTCGGCGGTGGCGCCGCAGATCGACTGGGCCTGCGCCTCGGCCGCGAGGGCGTCGGCGAGGGTGCCGGCGTCGGCGATGGAGAGTTGCCGCTTGATCGCCCCGTACGCGATGGTGGGCCCGGCGGCGAGGCGGGCGGCCAACTCCTGGGCGGTGGGCAGCACCTGCTCGTCGTCGTCGGTCAGCCGGTTGAGCAGCCCGAGCCGGCAGGCCTCCTCGGCGCGGACCGGCTCGGCCAGCATCAGCAACTCCACCGCCTTGGCGTGGCCGACCAGTCGAGGCAGTGTCCACGAGGCGCCGGTGTCGGCGGCGAGGCCGACCTTGGCGAAGGCCATCAGGAAACTCGTGGTCGGACCACCGATGCGGATGTCGGCGAGGAACGCCAGCGACGCGCCGGCCCCGGCGGCCATTCCACGGACCGCGGCGATCACCGGCTTGGGCAGGTTGGCCAGCCGGGCGGCGATCGGGTTGTAGTGCGCCCGCACGGTGCCCAGCGGGTCGCTCGCGGAGCTTTCCAGGGTGGCGACGTGTTCGCGCAGGTCCTGACCGGCGCTGAACGACCCACCCGCACCGGCCAGCACGACCGCGCGGCAGGACCGGTCGGTCTCCAACTGCGCCAGGGTGTCGCGCAACGCCTCCTTGAGCGCCACGTCGAGGGCGTTCATCGCGGTGGGCCGGTTCAGCGTGAGGGTGACGACGGCGTCGGTCCGGTCGACCAGCAGCGGCTCGGTCACGTGTCTAACGACCCTTCTGTCGTACGAGGCGGTTGCCGGAGTCGAGGCACTGCTCGACGTACCGGTCGGCGGCCGGACGCAGACGTGCCGCGTGCCGGTCGAAGAAGCTGGCCGCGGCGGTGCCCGGCCAACGCTCGGGCAGCAGCGCCGGGGGCAGTTGCGGGTCCCGGAAGAGGAACGTACGCCACGCGTGCACGAGTCGGAACCGCGTCGCGTACGCCTCCTCGTCGCTGCTGCGTACGGTGACCGCCGCGAGCAGCGGACGCTGGTCCGCGACGAACCGCTCGTAGGCGTGGCCGATCTCGGTCAGGTTCCACGCGCGCCGGACCACGCCCATGGCGCCGGGGGTGCCGGCGTGGTGCGCGGCGGTGAACCGCTCGAAGCGGATGCCGGCCTCGGCGAGGAGCAGGTCCACGTCGTCGGCCGGGCGGGTGGCGACCCAGGTCTGCTCGTCGAGCGTGCCGTAGCCGAGGAAGCTCAGATTGGCGGCGAGCCGCTGCCGGTCCCGTCGGGAGCCGGGTGCCTCCAGCACCAGCAGATCGAATCGGCCGTCCCAGGTGACCCGGCCGGTCCGGTAGATCCGCGCCGCTGCCTCGTCGAGTCGGCGCGCTGCTTTCGGTGTGATCGAATATCCCGGTCCGGAGACCAACCGGAGGGGTTCGAGCCAACCCTGGCGCACCATCCGGGACACGGCGGTGCGAACGGCGGGCGGTGCGATTCCCAGCGGTGCCAGTAGCTTGACCAGGGCAGCGACCGGTGCCCGGCCACCCCTCGGACGGAGGTGGTCGCCGTACAGGTCGAAGAGTGCCGACCGTGCCTGCATGACCGCACATTGTGACAGGCCTTCTCAAGATAAGCTAGATGCTGTTACATCAATGCTGCTCCGGTTTGGGTCCGGCGGTGTTCATCAGGGAAAATCGTCTGTCGACACCCCCGCGACCGTTGCGGGTGGTCGTGACGAAGTGGCTGTGGGGCAACCCACCGACCCTGGTGTAGGTCTGAGGGGAGACAACATGGCGGCGATGAAGCCGCGGACGGGCGACGGTCCGCTGGAAGTCACCAAGGAGGGTCGGGGCATCGTCATGCGGGTCCCGCTGGAGGGCGGTGGCCGGCTCGTCGTCGAGATGACTCCCGACGAGGCCAACGCGCTCGGTGACGCGTTGAAGGCAGCGGCCGGCTGAGTAAGGAGTGGTCCGGGCGGCGCAGGCCGCCCGGAGCGTTCTTTCGGACCCTGAGCCACCGGTACCGCCGGTGGCTCAGGGTCTTCATCGCTGCGGGCAGGCGGGTTGGGTTCCGCTCCGCGACACTTTCCTGGAGGTACGGTCCCGCGTGCTCGCCATCCGTCTGATCGCCGAGCCCGACCGGCTCGACGTCCTGGTTCTGCCTGTCCGTGCCGCCGACCCGGCCGAGCTCGTCCCGACCGCTGTCGCGCCCCCGGACGGCACTGTCGAGGAGGCCGCCGCGCTGGTGCCCGCCGCCCGACTGACCGGCCGGGCCGGCGAGATCCACACTCAGCTGCGTCCCGGGCGTACCCCCGGTCGGATGCTCCTGCTCGGCGTCGGCGACGGTGGCGAGGCGGCCTGGCGGACGGCCGGCGCCGCACTGGCCCGCTCCGCCACGGATGAGACGCATATCACCATCGCGCTGCCGATCGGGGTGACTCCGGCCGAGGTCCGTGGGTTCACCGAAGGGCTGCTGCTCGCGCCGTACCGGTTCCGACTGACCGAGGCCGACACCGCGCCGGCGCTCGACAGCGTCGACCTCCTCCTCGCCGATCCCACCTCGTTCGAGGCCACCGTGGCCGCCGCCCGGACCACCGCGACGATGACCCACCTCGCCCGGGACCTGACCAACACCCCCTCCTCGGTGAAGACCCCGCAGTGGTTCGCCGACCAGGTGACCTCCGCCGCCGCCGACCTTCCTGACCTGCGACTGCGGGTCCGTGGGCCGGCGGAACTCGCCGCCGAGGGCTTCGGCGGAATCCTCGCCGTGGGGGGCGGGTCGGCCAGCACCCCACGGCTCCTCGAACTGGACTGGCACCCGGCCGACGCACGCACCCACGTGGTGCTGGTCGGCAAGGGCATCACCTTCGACACCGGCGGCATCTCGATCAAGCCGGTGCCGGCGATGAAGCTGATGCGCAAGGACATGGCCGGCGCGGCGGCGGTCGTCGCCGCCACCCTCGGAGCCGCCGAGCTGCGGCTGCCGGTCCGGGTCACCACGTTGGCTCCGCTCGCCGAGAACATGGTCAGCGGCGCGGCGTTCCGGCCCGGCGACGTCATCACGCACTACGGCGGCACGACGAGCGAGACGACCAACTCCGATGCGGAGGGCCGCCTGGTCCTCGCCGACGCGCTGGCGTACGCGGTGCGGCAGCTCAAGCCGGACCTGCTGGTCGACCTCGCCACCCTCACCGGCGCCAACGCCGTGGCCCTGGGCAAGCGCACCGCCGCGCTGTACAGCGAGAACGACCAACTGGCCGCGGACGTGCTGGCCGCAGCCGAGGCGGCCGGCGAGTCGGCGTGGCGGATGCCCCTGCACACCGACTACGTGGAATACCTGGGTAGCGAGATCGCCGACCTCTACAGCGCCCCCACGCAGGGTGCCGGTTCGGTGCTGGCCGCCCTGTACCTTCGCGAGTTCACCGGCGACCTACGGGACCGTTGGCTGCACCTGGACATGTCGGCCCCGTCCTGGGCCGACGGTGACCACGCCGAGGTCAGCCGAGGCGCGACCGGCTGGGGCGTCAGGTCGTTGCTCCGCTGGTTGGCCGGCATCGACTGACCCTGGTCAGCACCTCACCTGACCAGGGTCAGCACTTCACCGCGGCGAGCAGCCCGTGCCCGACCGGAAGCAGCGCCGGAATCCAGTGCTCCGACTCCCGGACCGCCTTGATCGTTTCGCGGACGGTCACCGTCTCGGCGTCCCGAGCCGCCGGGTCGCCGATCCGGCCGCCGGCCAGCACGCCGTTGAGCGCGAGCACTCCCCCCGGGCGCAACAGCCGCAGCGCCGCCTCCACGCAGGCGTGGAAGCCGGTCGCCTCCGCGTCCACGAACACCAGGTCGTACGCGCCGTCGGCGAGCCGGGGTAGCACGTCCAGCGCACGACCGGTGATGATCCGCGTACGGCCGGCGGGGAAGCCCGCCTCGCTGAAGATGCGTCGGGCGATCCGTTGGTGCTCCACCTCCACGTCGATCGTGGTGAGCACCCCGTCCGCGCGCATGCCACGCAGCAACCAGACCCCGCTCACCCCGGTGCCGGTGCCGATCTCCACCACGGCGCGCGCGTTGCCGGCGGCGGCCAGCAGCCGCAGCGCGGCCCCCGCGCCGGGGGTGACCGCGTCGAGGCCCACCTCCCGGGCCAGGCTACGGGCGGTACGCAGGACGAGATCCTCGGTGACGTACGACTCGGCGAACTGCTGAGCCTGGGCCGTCGAACTGCCGGAACCGGCGACCGTGGCGATGGGGCACCTCCGGGGCGGTGCGTGGTGCGGGGGCGGGTTGGCACTGTGAGCGTAGAGGCGACCGCCGTGGGGCGCAGCCGCGCCTCCGACTGTCGCGATCGGCGGGGCAACCGGTGACTCCACCGCGTACATCCGTGCAATCCTGGAGGCGGTATCCCGTCAGGCGCGACCGAACCGGCCCGTGGCCGGGCGACGCGGGCGCGGGATCCGGGACGGACTGGGAGGCACCGACGTGACCGACGGCTGGGACTGGCGCCGGGGCGGTGAGACTCCGGCGCGACCGCCCGGGGCGGGGAATCCTCCGGCCGGGTCGCCGACCACGCCGGAGGCCGGCTACGCGTCAAGCGTGCCGTCAGGCGGGCCGGGGCCGACACCCGGGCATCCTCCGGTGGCCGGTGCGCCGTCGCCGAGTCGGCCGGCACCCGGGCACCCTCCGGCGGCGGGTGGGCCGAACGCCGGGCCGGCGTCGAGCTGGCCGGCCGCGTCCGCGTCCGGGGCGTCGCCCTGGTGGTCGGACGCGCTCGCCGATCCCTGGCGGGACCCGGCGGCCCCGACCGCGGTGGTGGTTCCGGGGGTGGCGGTGGCCGGCATCGAGCCGGAAGCGGTCACCGACCCGGACGCGCCGGGCCGACCGACACTGCGTCACCTGCTGCTCATCCCCGTGATCACCGCGCTGCTGGCCGGCACCCTCGGCGGCGCGCTGGGCTACGCGTTCGCGGTTCGCGGTAACGCGGGTGGGACGGTGCTCGGCGGGGCGCCGGCAGAGGCACCGGCGCTGGCCCAGCGCAAACCCGAGTCACTGGCCGGTGTCGCCGAACGGGTCCTGCCCAGCGTCGTCACCGTCCGGGTGAGCAGCCTCGGCGGGACCAGCGAAGGCTCCGGCTTCATCGCCACCGCCGACGGCCACGTGATCACCAACGACCATGTGGTGGCCGGCGGCACCGGCAAGGCCTCGGTGGTCTTCAACGACGGCAGCAGCGCGCCGGCGACCATCGTCGGTCAGGACCCGGAATCGGACATCGCCGTGATCAAGGTGAGTCGTCCCGGGTTGCAGGCGGTGGAGTTCGGCGACTCGGACGCCCTCGCCGTCGGCGACCCGGTGCTCGCCATGGGTTCGCCGCTGTCGCTCGCCAACACGGTGACCGCCGGCATCGTCAGTGCGCTGGACCGGACGATGCAGGCAGGCGAGCCGGGCGGGCCGGTGCGCTACTACGCGGCCATCCAGACCGACGCCGCGGTCAACCACGGCAACTCGGGTGGCCCGTTGGTCGACGGCGCCGGGCGGGTGGTCGGCGTGAACTCCACGATCAAGTCCCTGGTCGCCGAGGGGCAGGAGGCGGGCAACATCGGCCTCGCCTTCGCGATCCCGATCAACCAGGCCAAGCGGGTGACCCAGGACATCATCGGCACCGGCAAGGCCCGGCGTACGGTAATCGGCGCCCGGGTGGAGGGCCCGACCGGAGTCGTCGGGGGTGGCCTCCGGTTGGCGGCGGTGGAGCCGTCCGGCCCGGCGGACAGCGCCGGCTTGAAGGTCGGCGACGTGATTCTCAAGATCAATGGGCGGCCGATGACCGAGCCGACGGACCTGACCGCGCTGGTCCGCAAGTACGCGCCGGGCTCGGTGGTGACGGTCGAGTTTCGGCGAGGCTCCGCCCGGCAGAACACCTCGGTGAGACTTGCCGCGGACGCGAAGTGAACAGCGGCTCACCCCTTGCCCGAACGCCGCCCGGCGTGCGTAGTCTTGCTGCTGACGCCGAGAGGAGGCCAACGGGATGCTCGACAACCTGAACTGGTGGGAGATCGGAGCGCTGCTGCTTCTGGCGCTACTGATCTTCGGGGACCGGTTGCCCGCGGTCATCACCGACGGCCTGCGGTTGGTGCGCAACCTGCGCAACATGGCCCGCAACGCCACCGGCGACCTGAGTCGCGAGCTGGGCACCGACATCCAGCTCGAGGATCTGCACCCGAAGGCGTTCATCCGTAAGCACCTCCTCAGCGAGGAGGACGAGGCGGCGATCCGCAAGCCGTTGCAGGGTGTCTACGACAACCTCCGCGCGGACGTCAGCAGCGTGCACGACGACCTGAAGGACGTGGCCAACGCCGCCGACGTGCGCTCGGGCGGGGCCCGGCCCAGCACGGCCACCAGCACCCCCTCGGCGCCGGCCCCCCGCGTCAGCTACGACGACGCCACCTGACCGACCCGGCGGCGCCGTCCGTCGCGCCCTCTGCCCGCCCCTCCGCGTCCTCTGCCGGGGGTGATCGACTCGGGTTTCAGGAAGTCGGCCCATCAACCGGCGCGGGATACCGCGACATCTTGAAAACCGAGTCGATCAAGAGCCGATCACGGGCCGGGTCGAGTCGGTCACGAGACGGCTCAGCCCGCCGACCGGTGGGCGGCCGACGGGCTGACGATGTTCGCGCCGGTCAGCGGCCGGCGGGCTTGAGGCCGAGCGGCTTGCCGAGCAGCGACTCACGGCGTACCGCGAGCCGGTCGGCGATCGTGCCGAGCGCCGTCGCGGCCGGGGACTCCGGCTCGGCCAGCACGATCGGGTTGCCCGCGTCGCCGGCCTCACGGACCCGGGTGTCCAGCGGGATCTGCCCGAGCAGCGGCACCTGGGCGCCGATGGTCCGGCTCAGCGACTCGGCGACGGCCGTGCCACCGCCCGCCCCGAAAATCTCCATCCGGGAGCCGTCCGGCAGCTCCAGCCAGGACATGTTCTCGATGACGCCGACCACACGCTGGTGGGTCTGCAGGGCGATCGCACCGGCCCGTTCCGCCACCTCGGCGGCGGCGGCCTGCGGGGTGGTGACCACCAGGATCTCCGAGTTGGGCAGCAACTGGGCCAGCGAGATGGCCACGTCACCGGTGCCCGGGGGGAGGTCCAGCAGGAGCACGTCCAGGTCACCCCAGTAGACGTCGGCCAGGAACTGCTGCAACGCCCGGTGCAGCATCGGGCCGCGCCACACCACCGCGGCGTTGCCGGCGGTGAACATGCCGATCGAGATGACCTTCACGCCGTGCGACTGCGGCGGCATGATCATGTCTTCGACTCGGGTGGGTCGGCCGTCCGCGCCGAGCATCCGGGGCACCGAGTGGCCGTAGATGTCGGCGTCGACCACGCCGACGGAGAGCCCGCGGGCGGCGAGGGCCGCCGCCAGGTTGACGGTCACGCTGGACTTGCCGACGCCACCCTTGCCGCTGGCCACCGCGTAGACCCGGGTACGTGAGCCGGGCTGGGCGAACGGGATGACCGGCTCCTCGGTGGCGCCGCCGCCGCGTAGCTGCGACTGCAACGACTGCCGCTGCTCGGGCGTCATCACCCCGAAGTCGATCTCCACGCCGGTGACGCCGGGCACCGCGGCGACGGCGGCGGTGATGTCGCCCCGCAGCTTGTCCTTGAGCGGGCATCCGGCGACGGTGAGCAGCAGCTCGACGCGTACGACGCCGCTGGCAGCGATCGTGGCGGAGCGGACCATGCCCAGCTCGGTGATCGGCCGGCGGATCTCCGGGTCGTTGACGGTGGCCAGGGCGGCCTGGATCGCGTCCTCGACGGTGCTCACGGGTGCTGACATGCCCGCAATGCTACGTCGCGGGGCATCCCCTGCCGCCGCTGCCCGGGGCGGTGTGAGCCAATCGATGGCCCGCCGGTCAGCCGTCGGACCGGCGCGGCCCGGTGCCGTCCGGTCGGGCCTCGCGGGTGACGTCGCCGTCCAGGTCGTCGCGGGGTTCGTCCAGGCCGACACCGTCGGTCGACCGCTGCCCACGCCGCTCCTGCCGGCTCTCCTTCTCCTGCTGCCGGCGTTCCAGCCGTTGCCGGCGCTGCCCCGCCTCGTCCAGCTCCTCGGCCAGCCGGGTCAGCTCGGAACGGAGGAAGTCGCGGGTCGCCACCTCACCCAGCGCGATCCGTAGCGCGGCGATCTCCCGGGCCAGGTACTCGGTGTCCGCCTTCTGCGCGGTGGCCCGCCGCCGGTCCTCCTCCAACGCCAACCGGTCCCGGTCGGCCTGCCGGTTCTGGGCCAGCAGGATCAGCGGCGCGGCGTAGCTGGCCTGCAACGACAGCACCAGGGTCAGGAACGTGAAGGTGTACGGGTCGAAGCGCAGGTCCGCCGGGGCCAACGTGTTCCAGACGAACCAGATGGTGATCACCACCGTCATGACGACGATGAAGTTCGCGGTCCCCATGCCCCGCGCGATGCCCTCCGACCACCTGCCGAACGCCTCCGCGTCGAAGCGGGGCAGCTTGATGCCCCGGGGCTCGCGGGGCTGGTCCAGCCGTTCGGCCCGCCGCTGCTCAGCCATCCGCGCCGTCCAGCACGACGTCGGTGGCGCCCGGGGCGGGCAGGGCGTCGCGGTCGCGCCAGTCGCGGGGCAGCGAGTGGTCCAGCACGTCGTCCACCGTCACGGCGCCGACGAGCCGGTTGTTCCGGTCGATGACCGGCATGGCGACCAGGTCGTAGGTGGCCATCCGGCGGGTGATCTCCGGCAGCGGCGTGGTGGGGCGCAGCGGGTCGATGTCGTTGACCACGACCTTGCCGAGCAGGTCGGCGGGTGGTTCGCGCAGCAGCGCCTGGAAGTGCACCATGCCCAGGTAGCGCCCGGTCGGCGTGTTCTGCGGCGCTCGGGTCACGAAGACCTGGGCGGCGACGGCGGGGGAGAGTTGCGGTTCCCGGATCCGGGCCAGTGCCTCGGCGACCGTGGCGTCCGGCGGCAGGATGACCGGCTCCGAGGTCATCACGCTGCCCGCGGTGCCGGGGGTGTACTTCAGCAGCTGACGTACCGGGTCGGCCTCGTCCGGCTCCATCAGGTCCAGCAGGACGTCCTGCTCCGGCGGGGGTAGTTCGTTGAGGAGGTCCGCGGCGTCGTCGGGGTCCATCTCCTCCAGGACGTCGGCGGCCCGTTCCCGGTCGAGGGCGGCGAGGATCTCCACCTGGTCGTGCTCCGGCAGCTCGCTGAGCACGTCGGCCAACCGCTCGTCGTCCAGTGCGGCGGCGACCTCGTTGCGTCGCAGGTCGGGCAGGTCCTGCAACGCGTTGGCGAGGTCGGCGGGACGCATGTCCTCCAGTACGGCGAGCAGGTTCGCCGTACCCCGGTTGTCGGCGATGCCGCTGAGCCCGCGCACCCGGTCCCACTCGACCTGGTGCAGGTGGCCACGACGGGTGAGTCGACCGGTCTGCTCCCGTACGGCGACCCGGGTCAGTGACCACTCGCCGCCCCGGGAGCACTCCATCGCGACGTCCACGACCGCGCCGGGCTGGCCGCCCGGGTCGAGTTGCACCCGCCGGTCGAGCAGTTCCTGCAGCACCAGCAGCTCGTTCGGGCGCTTCTCGAACCGGCGCAGGTTGAGGGTGCCGGAGCCGAGCACGACGGCGTCCGCGTCGATGGAGGTGATCCGATTGATGGACAGGAAGATTCGGCGACGCATCGGCATCTCGGCGACGAGGCCGACCACCTCCGGCGGGCGTGTGGTCGCCCGCAGCCGTGCCACGGCGTCACGAACCCGCCCCACCTGGTCACCGTTCGGGTCGAAGACGGCGACTCCGGCGAGACGGGCGATGTAGACCCGGGTCGGCGTGCTCACGGGCACCAGCCTAAGCGCCTAGTGTTTATCAACATGTCGACCTTGGCCTACGAGATCGTGGACGTCTTCACCGACCGCCCCTTCGCCGGTAACCCGCTGGCCGTGGTGTTCGGCGCGGAAGGGCTGGCCACGGAGCAGATGCAGGCACTCGCGCTGGAGTTCAACCTCTCCGAGACGGTGTTCGTGCTGCCACCCACCCAGGTCGGCGTCACCTACCGGGCCCGGATCTTCACGCCGGTGGAGGAGTTGCCGTTCGCCGGGCATCCGAGCGTCGGCGCGGCGGTCACCGCGAGCCGGCGGGGGATGTTCGGTGTGGGGCCGGTCACCCAGGAGTGCCACGCCGGGGTGCTGCCGATCGAGGTGACCTCCTTTGGTGCGACGTTGACCGGTGGCACACCCACCCTCGGGCCGGAGTTGGATCCGGAGCCCCTGCTGGAGATCGCCGGGCTGGTCGCGGACGACCACGTCGGCCCGGCACCACGCGTCGCCGGTTGCGGGTTGGAGTTTCCGTACCTGCCGGTGCGTCCGGAGTCGCTGGCCCGCGCCCAGGTGAACGCGGCCGCGGCGCAGCGGTACGGGGTTTCGCACGTCAGCGTCTTCTCCTGGGACGCGGCCGCCCAAACCGCACACGCCCGGGTCTTCGTGCCGGGGATCGGCATTCCGGAGGACCCGGCGACCGGCTCGGCGGCGCTCGGCCTGGGCGTCTGGCTGGTGGCGACCGGCCTGCTGCCGGGCGAGGGGCTGTCCCGCTTCGCGGTCCGTCAGGGTGTGGAGATGAACCGTCCGTCGGCGCTGGCCTGCACGGTCACCGCGGCGAACGGCGTGGCGGTCGGCGCGACGGTCGCCGGGCAGGTGATGCCGGTGGCCCGGGGTGAGATCGCCGTCCCGCCGTTCGTGGGCTGAGCCCGGACGCCGATGCGGGAGGATGTCACTGTGACTGACGACGGGCACGGGTCGACGCCGCTTGTCGACGAGGCGATGAAGAAGGCCGCGGTGGCCTGGGTGAGCGTCTCGGGTGGGCCGGCGCTCGCGCTCTGGTGCGCGCCACTCGAAGGCGCGCTCCTGGTGGTCAGCGGGCCGGGTGAGCAGGCGGCGCCGGGTCTGGCCGACGCGACCGAGGCACAGGTGTCGCTGCGTGGCGACCACGGCGGTCGGATCGTCACCTGGCCGGCGACGGTGAGCCGGGTGCAGCCGGGCACCGAGGCGTGGGACACCGTCGCGCCGCTGGTCGCGGCGAAGCGCCTCAACGCTCCCGGCCCGACGGCCGACCTGGTGGCCCGCTGGGCCGCCGACGGGTGCGCGGTGAACCGGCTCGTCCCGGCGGGAACGCCGCTGGCCGGCGCGGACCTGCCGGCCGACCCGCAGACCGAGCCACCCCGGGCCACGCCGGCGGTCCGGGCCACCCGCAAGCCGTTCCGCCTGCACCGGGTCCGTCGTCGCTGATCGGTCGTCACCCCGCCCGGCCGCCGACCCCCATCACCTCGGCGTCGCTGTCGACGAGGTCGAGCACCTCGCCCAGGGTGCCGAGCGTGGGCCCCTGCCAATCCAGGTCGGCGTTGAACACCATGTGCGTGGCCAGATCCGGCGCGGCGAGCCGAACGGCGGTCATCCCGGCCCGTTCGGCGCCGGTCAACTCCTGGCTGCCGCCGTCGCCGACGTACAGGCAGTCGCCGGGCGTCAGCCCGAGTCGCCGGCAGGCGGTCAGGTAGAGCGCCGGATCCGGTTTGCACCGTCCGACCTGCACCGAGAAGACCCGCACGTCGAGCAGGGGGGCGATGGCGAGCTGGGGCAGGAAGGCCGGAAGTTCGTGCGTACAGTCGCTGATCACGCCGGTGCGCAGGCCGCGCCCACGGAGGGCCGCGAGCACCGGCACGGCGTCGGCCCGTAACCAGGTGTCCGCGCGGACCGCCCGGTGTCGGGACGCCACGGCCGCCCGCACCGCATGGTCACTGGGGTGTACACCGGCCTGGGCGCACACCCAGCGAAGGGTCGCCTCCGCGTTGCCGAGCAGGCCGGTGGCCCGTTCGTAGTACGTGCGGTCCAACACCTCGGTCAACGTGTCGGTGTGACAGCCGAGCAGCTCGGCGGTGCCGGCGTGCGCGACTCCGCGCTGCACCGAGCGGGTCAGGGTGCCGAAGAAGTCGAACAGCACCGCCTGGTAGGTGGGCATGGGGGAGCGCCTCCGGGCGGTCGAGGGTCGCCGGCGCGGACGCGCGTGATCGTAACGGAGTGATGACCCTCCGTGCTGTCCGTCATACGTGTGAGGATTACGTCCCGTGCCCCCACCTTCGCACCGGCCCTCCCTGGACCCGCTGACCACCGGCGCCGTCGGCCTGGCCGTGGTCGCGGTGTCGTCGTCCGCGCCGCTGATCGCGTACGCCGCCGCGCCCGCGCTGGCCATCGCGTTCTGGCGCAACCTGCTCGCGGTCGCCGTGCTGGGCCCGTTCTCGCTGGCCCGGCGTCGCGCCGAGTTCCGTCGGCTGACCGTCGGCGCGGGCCGTCGGGAGGGCCTGTTCTGCGTCCTGTCCGGGGTCGCGCTGGCCGGGCACTTCGCGACCTGGGTGCCGAGCGCCCAGCTCACCACGGTCGCCACCTCCACCGCGCTGGTGGCCACCCAGCCGGTCTGGCAGGGGCTGATCGCCCGCGCCCAGGGGCGACCGCTGCCCCGGGTGGTGTGGATCGGCATCGCGGTGGCGGTCGGCGGCGCGGCGATCGCCACCGGTGTGGACGTGGGCGTCTCCGGCCGGGCCGTCCTCGGCGACGTGCTGGCGCTGACCGGCGCCATGTTCGCCGCCGTCTACACCGCCTTCGGCGAACGGGCCCGGACCAGCATCAGCACCACCACCTACACCACCATCTGCTACGGGATCTGCGCGCTGATCCTGCTGGCCATGTGCCTGGTCGGCGGCGTACGCCTGACCGGGTTCGACGGGCGCACCTGGCTGGCCATCCTCGCTCTGGTGGTCGGCGCCCAACTGCTCGGGCACTCGATGTTCAACTACGCCCTGCAGAAGATCTCGGCGACCACGGTGAGCGTGCTGATCCTGCTGGAGGCACCCGGCGCGGCAGTGCTCGGGTGGGCCTGGTTGGGGCAGGTCCCCCGCCCGTACGCGCTGCTGGGGATGGCGTTGCTGCTGGCCGGTGTGGCGGTGGTGGTGCTCGGTGGCCGGCGGACCGCCCCCACCGCGCTGCCGACCGACCCGACCCCGCTGCACGACTGATCGCCCGTTGGTTCCCTCCGTGACGGACCCGCCGCGCGTCTATCCCGGTGAGGAGGGCGATCCGTTGACGACTGAGGACCGCACCCGGGACGGCTTCGCCGACTTCGTCCGGGCCGAGACCGCCGGGCTGACCCGGCTCGCGTACCTGTTGACCGGTGACCGGCACCACGCCGAGGACCTGGTGCAGGTGGCGCTGGCTCGGGTCGCGGTGCGGTGGGAGCGGGTCGTGGACCCGCACGCCTACCTGCGTCGGGTGCTCTGCACCCAGGCGGCCAGTTGGTGGCGCCGGAGGCGGGCCCGCCCACCCGAGCGCCTGGACGGGGTGGTGCCGGAACGACCCGACCCGGGTGACGACACCGACGTGCGCCTGGTGCTCTGGACGGCACTGGCCCGGCTGACCGCGCGGCAGCGTGCGGTTCTCGTGTTGCGCTACTACGAGGACCGCACCGAGACCGAGACGGCCGCACTGCTCGGCTGCCGGGTGGGCACCGTGAAGAGTCAGACCCGGCACGCCCTGGGCCGGCTGCGGACACTCGCCCCCGAGTTGGCCGAACTCGTCGGCCGGAGCGCGCAGGAGGTGACCTCCCGATGACCGCCCGACTCTCCGAGACGCTGCGCCGCCTCGCCGCCGACGTGCCACCGGCACGCGTACCGGACGGGCTCTTCGACACGGCGCGGACCCGGCACCGTCGTCGCCGGGCCGTCGTCGCCGGTGCGCTCGCCGTCCTGGTCCTGCTCCTCGGCACCGGGTACGCGCTGCACCCGGTGGCCCTGCCGCTGCCCGCCGGCCCGCGTCACGACAACCCCGGCCTGCCGACCAGGCTCGTCGATCCACCGCTGCGGACCGCCTCCGTGGGCTACTCGGCACCTGGCGTGGCGGCGATGCTCTTCGGTGGTCCCGCCGTGCGCACCAACTGGTTCGAGACGCGGATGGGTGTGGTGGCCGCGGACGACGACCGCTACCGCGTGCTGGACGGCGATCCGGCCGTGGCGGGTTTCGAGGCAGTGCTCTCCCCGGACGGTCGGTACGCCTGGGTGGGTGACTCCCTCATCGATTTGAAAACCGGGAAGACCAGCCCGGAACGCCCGGACGGATACCCGCTCGCCTTCGCGCCGAACGGGAAACGCCTGGTCTACGCCGACCCCGACACCACGTTCACGTCCCCGAACACCTATTCCACCCCGCTCGTCGGGGTCTACGACCGGGATCGGGCGGAGGACGTGCTGCGGGTGCCTGTCGACAGCGCCTGGATCCCGCCGGGGCGCACGGCCGCGCTGTCGCCGGACGGCGGCGAACTCGCCCTCCAGGTTCGCGATGAGGTCTGGCTGACCCGGGTGGACGACGCGGGTGCGGATCGGGTCGCCGAGCCGTACCGGAAGCTGCCGTTGGCCGGCGGGCGGCTCGCCGGTGCCGGCTCCTGGCTGCCGGACGGGCGGTCGGTGGCGATCCTGGGCCGGTCCACCTGCACCGACTGCCCAGTGCCGTCCTACCGGCGCACCTGGACACTGGCAGTGCGGTCCAGTGCCGACGGCACCCCGTCGGTCGGTGCGGCGTTCCCGCCGCTGCGTTCCCGTTCGTTCGTGCAGGTGCTCGGCTGGCGCTCGGCGGACGAGGCGGTCGCGTTGGTCGGCGTGCCGGGGCCGGAGGCGGAGGACCTCCCGGAGGAGCACGACATCGCGTGGGGGCCGTATCACGAGGTCGGCACGGAGGCCGTTGAGCTCGTGGTGCTCCGTCGTGGCGCGACAGCGCCGGACGTGCTCTTCCGGACCCCGGAGGGCATCACCGACCTGTCGGTCGCCGCCGACCTCGCGATCAGCGGAGCGGTACGCGAGTCCGGCCGCCCCCACTACGGGCCGCCGCCGTTCTGGGCGCTCGCGGTGGGGTTCGTCCTGGCGGTCCTGGTCGCTGTGCCCCTGCTGTCGGGACTGCGACGCCGTCGCGACCGGCGACGGGCTCGTGCACCTCGATGACCCGGGTGGTCGGGGCGGCTGACTCGGCAGCGGCGGCGAACTCGACGATCGCGACGAGTGTCAGCATGGCGGCCACGCTAGCCGTCGATGCCGACCGCCTTGGCGCTGGCCTCCCAGAGCCGGGCCGCGAGGTGTGGGTTCGTGGCCTTGCGGTACGGCCGACGCAGCCGACGGTCGACGTAGTAGCCCCCGTCGACCAGCCGGGAACGGTCCTGGTTGGCCAACCACACCAGGGTCTCGGCGCCCTTCTCCGGGCTGCGGAACGGCATGAACCGCATACCGATCGCCACCAGCCTGCTGTCGTTGCCGAAGCGGGTACGCACCACCCCGGGGTGGAAGCTGTACACGGACATCCCCGGCCAGCGCCGGGCCGCCTCGACGGTGAACAGGATGTTCGCCTGTTTGCTGGTGCCGTACGCGCCCGTCGATCGATAGCCGCGCAGTGGCGCGTTCAGGTCGTCCGGGTCCACCGCGCCGAAGCGGTGTGCGCCGGAGGCGGTCACCACGACCCGGTCCACCCGGTCGGCGAGCAGATTGGTCAGCAGGAACGGGGCCAGGTGGTTGGCCTGGATGGACATCTCGAAGCCGTCGACGGTGGTGAGCGGCTGCAACGCGATCGCCCCGGCGTTGTTGGCGAGCACGTCGATCCGGTGGTACGTCGCCCGCAACTGCTCGGCGAGCCGGCGCACGTCGTCGAGGACCGCGAAGTCGGCCCGGAACAACTCGGGACGCTCGCCCGAGGTCTCGCGTACCCGTTCCGCTGCGGCCTGGAGGCGCGCCGGGTCCCGCCCGACCAACGCCACCTGGTCACCGCGGCAGGCCAGCTGCACGGCGGCGGCCAACCCGATGCCGGAGCTGGCCCCGGTCACCACCACCAGCCGACGCCCAGTGAGATCTTCCACAGGTCCATTCACCCCGGTCATGGCGCGAGGTTACCGTGGCGTCACAACGCCCTTTGGGATCGTTAAGTTCTCGGATCCGTCGTCAGGTGGCGTCGGCCTGCCCGCCGGACGCTGGAAGGAGCGCATCCATGGCCGCAGTCGGTCGCCCCCGCAGGTCCTGCCTCGCCGTGCCGGGTTCCAGCGTCAAGATGCTGGGCAAGGCCCAGGGTCTCCCGGCCGACCAGGTCTTCCTCGACCTGGAGGACGCCGTCGCCCCACTGGCCAAGCCGGACGCGCGCAAGAACATCGTGGCCGCGCTCAACGAGGGTGACTGGGCGGGCAAGACCCGGGTGGTCCGGGTCAACGACCTGACCACCCCGTGGACCTACCGGGACGTCATCGAGGTCGTCGAGGGCGCCGGGCCGAACCTGGACTGCGTCATGCTGCCGAAGGTGCAGACCGCCGCCCAGGTGCAGTGGCTGGACCTGACGCTCACCCAGATCGAGAAGACGCTCGGCCTGGAGGTCGGCCGGATCGGCATCGAGGCGCAGATCGAGAACGCCGCCGGACTGGTCAACGTGGACGTCATCGCCGCCGCCTCGCCGCGCGTGGAGACCATCATCTTCGGTCCGGCCGACTTCATGGCGTCGATCAACATGAAGTCGCTGGTGGTCGGCGCGCTGATCCCGGACTACCCGGGCGACCCGTACCACTACATCCTGATGCGGATCCTGATGGCCGCCCGGATGCACGACAAGCAGGCCATCGACGGCCCCTTCCTGCAGATCCGGGACGTCGACGCGTTCCGCGAGGTCGCCAAGCGTTCCGCGGCGTTGGGTTTCGACGGCAAGTGGGTGCTGCATCCGGGGCAGATCGACGCTGCCAACGAGGTGTACCAGCCGGCGCAGGCCGACTACGACCACGCCGAGCTGATCCTCGACGCCTACGAGCACTACACCTCGGAGGTTGGTGGCCGGCTGGGCGCGGTGATGCTCGGCGACGAGATGATCGATGAGGCGTCCCGCAAGATGGCCCTCGTCATCTCCGCGAAGGGCCGGGCCGCCGGGATGAGCCGCACCTCCTCGTTCACCCCACCGGCGGAGTGACGCACGCCGGGCCGGACCGACAGCCACCGGCCGTCGATCCGGCCCGGGTGGTACGTCGACCCGGCCGCCGCCCTCAGTAGCTGCTGCTGCCGCCGCTGCTGCCCGTCGTGACCGCGAAGATGATCGCGACGACGTAGAAGGCGATGCCCAGCACCATCAGCGCCGTGATGATCCAGCCGACGATGATGCCGGCCTTCGCCATGCCCTCACCGCCCTCGCCGCTGAGCCGGATCTGCTTCTGCGCCACGTGGCCGAGGATCGCCCCGATCGGCGCGGTGATGCCGCAGGAGGTGAGGCCGACCAGGGCCAGCACCAGCGACGCGATGGCCAGACCGTTGGTCTTCTGCGGAGGCGGGTAGCCGTAACCGGGGTGCGGTGGCGGATAGCCGGGCGGACCGTACGCCCCCACCGGCTGCACCTTCGCACCCGCGTACGGGTCGGTGGGCGCGTACGGGTCGATGGGGCCGGGCTGGGTGGGTACCGGCTGACCGGCCACCACTGTCGGGTCCGGTGCGGGGCTCGAGGGCTGAGCCGACCACGTGGGGTCGCTCCAACCGCCGGGCGGCGGGGGGTTGGTCATACGAACTCTCCGTCAGGTCGGGTGCGGCATCAGGGTAGCCAGCACTGCCCAAACCCGACGCCCCCGCCACCGGGTGCCGCGTTGCTCGGGCCGGTCGTAGCGGGCAGGATCCTGGCATGGCATTCGACGCGCGCGCCGCGGACCGTTCCGGCAGCCGACCCAGACGGGACGTCAGCCGCCCCGGCGTCGCCCGACGTGCCCGGGTGGCCACGCCGACGGGGAGTCCCGGCCCCGACGAGCCGGTCGCGCTCACCGACCCGGTGACCATGCGGCTGGACGGGCGGGTCGCCCTGGTGACCGGGGCGGGCAGCCCGGACGGCATCGGGTACGCCACCGCCCGGCGTCTCGCCGACCTGGGCGCTCGGGTGGCCATCGTCTCGACCACCCGGCGCATCCACGAGCGCGCCGGTGAGCTGGGGGTGACCGGCTTCGTCGCGGACCTGACCGACGAGTCCGAGGTCGGTGCGCTCGCCGACGCGGTCGCCGAGCAGTTGGGCGACGTCGAGGTGCTGGTCAACAACGCCGGTCTGGCCAGCCGGGCCAGCCAGGGGGTGCTACGGCCGGTCGCCCAGCTGACCTACGACGAGTGGCGCGGTGAGATCGACCGCAACCTGTCCACCGCGTTCCTGTGCAGCCGCGCGTTCATCGGGGGGATGGCCGAGCGGGGCTGGGGTCGGATCGTCAACCTCGCGGCCACGGCCGGCCCGGTCAACGCCCTGCCCACCGAGGCCGCGTACGCCGCGGCGAAGGCCGGGGTCGTCGGGCTGACCCGCGCCCTGGCCATGGAGATGATCGCCGACGGGGTGACGGTGAACGCGGTGGCGCCGGGCACGATCTACACCGCCGCGTCCACGATGGCCGAGGTCAAGCAGGGGCTGGGCACTCCGGTCGGTCGACCGGGCACGCCGGACGAGGTCGCCGCGGCGATCAGCTTCCTCTGCTCGCCGGCTGCTTCGTACATCACCGGTCAGATGCTGGTGGTGGACGGCGGCAACAGCGTCCGCGAGGCCCGGTTCCGCTGACCTCGGTGGCCCACTGTCAGTAGCCCCTGCCGTCGCCGGTGTTGCCCAGTGCGACGAGCGCCAGCCAGCCGCAGCAGGCCAGCACGGTGAGCCCGGTGAAGACGTAGCCGAGGATCAACCCCCAGGTGGCGAGCTGGTCGCCCTCCTCGCCACTGGTGCGGATCTGCCGTTTGGCCACGTGGCCGAGGACGGCGCCGGCGGGCGGGAACACGAACGCGAACACCAGCGACAGGATCGCGAGCACGTTGGTGCCCCGACCCGGGCCGCCGGGCGGTGGGCCGTACTGACCGTAGGGGCCCTGTGGGGGGTACGGCGGCTGCTGGCTCCAGTGCGCCGACTGCTGCGGGCCCTGCTGCGCGTACGGCGACGGGTCGTCCGCCGGTGGCCCGTACGGTGAGCGTTCCGCCGGTAGCTCGAACGCCGGCTGGTCCGGCGGCGGCGCGTACGGCGGCTGGCCGGGTGGCGGCGGCGCGTACGGCGACTGGTCCGGTGGTGGCTCGTAGGGCGACGGTGGCGGCTCGTCCCCTGGTGGTCCCGACGGCGGCGGGTGGCTCACGGCTGCACTCCTCCTGCCGATGCCGGAAAAGTCCTTCTTGCCGGACGCTACCCGCAGCGGTGAACCTTTTCACAGCGGTTGTGTGGACTGGTCACCTTGGCCTCGTCGGTCCCCGAGGTCGATACTTACCCAGCGTTCAGTTACCCATGAGTAGTGCGCGGAGCCCCGGAGGCTGAGATGGCCCGACTCGCCCAGACGCCCGGCCTGACCGATGTGCAACAGTCGATCCTGGAGACCGTTCGGGACTTCGCCGACAAGGAGATCATCCCGCACGCGCAGCGGCTGGAACACGCCGACGAGTACCCCACCGACATCCTCGACGGCATGCGCGAGATGGGTCTGTTCGGCCTCACCATCGACGAGGAGTACGGCGGCCTGGGCGAGTCACTGCTCACCTACGCGCTGGTGGTGGAGCAGTTGTCCCGGGGCTGGATGTCGATCTCCGGCATCGTCAACACCCACTTCATCGTGGCGTACCTGATCTCCCAGCACGGCTCCGCCGAACAGAAGGCCCGCCTGCTGCCGAAGATGGCCACCGGCGAGGTCCGCGGCGCGTTCTCCATGTCCGAGCCGGAGACCGGCTCCGACGTCTCCGCCATCAAGTCCCGGGCCGTTCGCGACGGTGAGCACTACGTGCTCAACGGACAGAAGATGTGGCTGACCAACGGGGCGTACTCCTCGGTGGTGGCCACCCTGGTCAAGACCGACACCGGCGCCGACTCGGTGTACGGCAACATGAGCACCTTCCTGCTGGAGAAGGAGCCGGGCTTCGGCGAGACCGCCCCCGGCCTCACCATCCCCGGCAAGATCGAAAAGATGGGTTACAAGGGCGTCGAGACCACCGAAATGGTCCTCGACGGGGTGACCGTGCCCGACTCCGCGATCCTCGGCGGCGCCGACCAGGTGGGCCGGGGCTTCTACCAGATGATGGACGGCATCGAGGTGGGCCGGGTCAACGTGGCCGCCCGCGCCTGCGGTATCTCCATCCGCGCCTTCGAGTTGGCGGTCGGCTACGCCCAGCAACGCAAGACGTTCGGTCAGCCTCTCGCCAAGCACCAGGCCATCGCCTTCAAGCTCGCCGAGATGGGCACGAAGATCGAGGCAGCGCACGCCCTCATGGTCAACGCCGCCCGTCTCAAGGACGCCGGCCAGCGCAACGACGTCGAGGCCGGGATGGCCAAGCTGCTCGCCTCGGAGTACTGCGTCGAGGTCGCCCAGGAGGCGTTCCGCATCCACGGCGGCTACGGCTACTCCAAGGAGTACGAAATCGAGCGGCTGATGCGGGAGGCGCCGTTCCTGCTCATCGGCGAGGGCACGTCGGAGATCCAGAAGACCATCATCTCCCGCGGCCTCCTGAAGGAATACAAGCTCTAACCCGCCCCCGCCCCCGCCGATCATGGAGTTGTCGGGCGGGGTCGGGCTGGGCCGGGCTGGGCGGGGTGGGGTGGGGGCGTCGGGTTCAGGCGAAGCGGGTGAGGTCGCCGGCGGCGCGTTCGACGATGAGGCACCGGTCCTCGACGTACTCCATGCCCGCCTCCTCGGCGATCCGCCGCGCCTCGGCCGAGACGATGCCCAACTGCAGCCACACCGCCGGGGCGCCGATCGCCGCCGCGTCGCGGACCACCTGCACGGCGTCGGCCGCCGGCCGGAACACGTCCACCAGGTCGACCGGGTGCGGGATGTCGGCGAGCGTCGGGTACGCCCGCTCCCCGAACAGCTCGTCGACAGTGGGGTTGACCGGGATGATGCGCCAGCCGTACCGCTGCATCTGCAACGGCACGGAGTGCGCGGCCTTCAACGGGTCGCGGGACGCACCCACGACGGCGATCACGGCGGAGTCGGCGAGGATCTGCTGAGCGGTACGCACCCGCCGACTGTAGCTCCGCCCTAGAGCAGGGTCAGTTGCTCGGCCGTCGAGGGTGGTGGTGGTTCGGGCAGCTTGCGGTTGTCGCCGCGCTCGCCGCGGTGCATCCCGTGTCGGCGGGCGGCGATCCGCACCCGCGCGGTCACCTCCCGCTGGTACGCCTGCGGCGCGTACGCACCGGCCCGGTACAGCTCGCGGTAGCGGGGCACCAGGTGTGGGTGCTCACGGGCGAGCCAGGGCGCGTACCACTCCCGTGCGCCGGGGCGCAGGTGCAGAGGCAGTGCGGTCACGCTGGTCGCCCCGGCCGCCGCGATCGCCGACACGGTGGCGTCGATCGACGCGTCGTCGTCGCTGAGGCCGGGCAGGATCGGGGCCATCAACACTCCGACGGAGAAACCGGCGTCGGTGAGTGCCCGAACCGCGTCCAGCCGGCGGCGCGGGTGCGGTGTGCCCGGCTCGACCGACCGCCAGAGCTGCTCGTCGACGAAGCCCACCGAGAACGAGATGCCCACGCTGGTGACCTCGGCGGCCTGGCGCAGCAGGGGCAGATCGCGCAGGATCAGCGTGCCCTTGGTCAGGATCGAGAACGGGTTCGCGAAGTCCCGTAGAGCCGCGATGATCTGCGGCATCAACCGGTAGCGGCCCTCGGCCCGCTGGTAGCAGTCGACGTTGGTGCCCATCGCCACGTGCGCGCCCCGCCACTTCGGCGCGGCCAGCTCCCGCCGTACCAGCTCACCGGCGTTGACCTTGACGATCACCTTCCGGTCGAAGTCCGCACCGGCGTCGAGGTCGAGGTAGGTGTGCGTATTTCTCGCGAAACAGTTGTGGCTGACCACACCGTTGGCGATGAAGTCGCCGGTGCCGGTCGTGATGTCCCAGAGCGGTAACTCCAGCCCGAGCGCCTGAATGTTGACAACCCTGAGGTCGGCCTTGCACTTCACCGCGGCACCCGCGATCGACCGTTTGCGGGTGATCGCCGGGTCGGTCAGGTGAAAGAAGCGGAGTCGGGCGGCGAGGCCTCCGGTCAGCCGTACATAGCGCAGGCGGTTCGTCCGCCTACGGTCCTCGAGGACGGTGGCGAACCCAAAGGCGTGCAGTGCTTCCGTCGTGTGGCTGATGACCTCATCGTCGCAGTTGGCAATTCTCAGGATGCCCTGGCTGCAACTGCCCTCGGCATCGAAGATTCCAGCAAGGAACCCTCGTTGCCAGTCAGGAGTCGAATGGTGCGGCCATTGGACGACCTCCCTGATTGCATCGACCTGCTGCTTTGTCGAGGCGCGGATCGCCTCCATCGGCCGCCGGTCGGGCCTGGTCTTTCCAAACGAGGTGCGGCTTGTCTCGATGCCCTCTTCCTTCAGATACTGCTCGGTACGATCGAGGGCCTCGCTGTCCGCGAGTGCCAAGCGGAACTGGTGACTCCAGCTCCTGCCTGTGGCGTAGGTGCCTATGGTTCCGTCGCCGCGCACCATGCCGCAGAGATAGCCGCGACGGTAGTCGTGTGAAGCCTTCGGAGTTGTCTCGAACGCCCCGGTGCCGATCAGGCGATTGTTGGTGGTGAGGTAGGGCCGTTGATCGGCGCCGAACGTGCCGCCAGTGATGTGTTTCCAGCCTCGCTCCGTCAGGAAGCGGTGGTCCCCGCTCGCGACGAGTGTGGTGCCGTCCTCCAGGGTGACGCGGTAAGCCGGTTTCACGGTGGACCACTTGTCGAGGACAGTGGTGACGACGTATCGACGATAGGCACCTTGCCGCTCGGTCCCGTAGATGCGGTCGCCGGGCTCCAACTCGCTGATCGGCTTCGTGCGACCGTCCGCCATCAGAATGGGGGTGTCGCCCGAGACGCAGTACACACACGCATGACTGCATCCACGGTACGGATTGATGGTCCACTCGAACGGCACGCGGGACTGCCCGGGCACCCGGTTGAGGATGGACTTGGCCTGCACCTCGTAGAAGGTCATCCCGGCGAAGTCGGGGGTGTCGAAGGTGCGGACGACGGCACCGGGCAGCGCCAGCGGCAGGGGTGGCGTCGCTGGCGCTGCCCGCTCGGGGTCTCCCTCGACCGGGGGAGCGGTGAGGTTGTCCCAGCGCATGGGCACTATTCGAACACGTGTACGAGCACGGCGCAAGTGACCCGCCGTACACCGGTGGGTGTTCGGGTGTTCGTAGAGGGGAGGATGGAGCCATGGAGACGTCGACCTTCGTCTACGACGGTGACTGCGCGTTCTGCACGACCTGTGCCGAGTTCATCGAACGCCGGATCTCCACCACGGCGCGCGTGGTGCCCTGGCAGTTCGCCGACCTGGACGCGCTCGGCCTCACCGTGGCCGAGTGCGAGGAGGCCGTGCAGTGGGTCGGCGCGGACGGCGTACGCGCTGCCGGCCCGGATGCCATCGCGCGGCTCCTCGCCGGCAGTGGCCCGGTCTGGCGGATGGCCGGTGCCGGCCTGCGGTTCCCGCCGGTGCGGGTGGTGGCGTGGCCGGTGTACCGCTGGGTGGCGCGCAACCGGCACCGCCTGCCCGGCGGCACGGCGGCCTGCTCGCTGCCGCAGGAGGCTCGCGAACGGCTCTACGGCCCGGCTGGGCGCCCGACCACCGGGGCCTGATCAGCGAGCGGCGGCGACTCCGTACCTGTGCCCGCCCGGGTCTGATCCGGCGGCGTGGGCGCGGCGGGGCCGCGGCCCACGAGCCGGCGGGCCCAGACCAGCGGGCGGACCCGTTCCAGCGGCAGGAAGCTGGTCATCGCGGCCAGGTGCGGCGCGAACGAGATCGTGATGGTCGCGATGGTGACCACGTGGAACGAGTAGAAGAAGCCGACCATGGCGTGTCGCCAGCGGGGCGGCAGGAAGAAGACCGCCGGGCTGAGCAGTTCGAACGCCACGATGCCGAACTGGGCGACGATCAGCAGGTACGGCACCTGGGCGATGAGGTCGGCCAGGTCGGTGCCGCGCCGGATGATCGCGCGGGCCAGGACCGAGCCGGTCAGCCAGTCGAGGCCGCCGAAGCGCAGCTTGGCGAAGGCGGCGAGGAAGTACGTGCAGATCACCGCGATCTGGGTGACGCGGAGCGCCCACCCGCCGGCCTCGGTGCGGGTGCTGTCGCCGTGCCGGGCCCGGCCGACGGTGGGCAGCACGGCCAGCGCGACGAGCAGCCCGAACCGGTCGTGGTCGACCTTTCCGTAGCTCATCGCGATGATCATCCACTCCAGGTACAGCGCGCAGACCGCCCAGCCGAGCAGTCGGGGGGCTCGTCCGGTCGCGGCGAGGAGTGCCAGCGCCAGCAACGCCCAGAAGATCACCGTCACCAGCGTCTCGGTCGGCGTCGGCAGGGGAAGCAGGCGACCGACCAGCAGTGGCTGGTAGAGGTCGCCGGGCACGCCGACCCGGGTGCGCACCCAGGGAGTGAAGATCACCAGGTCGGCGGCGACGAAGAGGTAGATCAGGGTCCGGAACGCGGCCACCCGGCCCCGGGGGACGGCCTCGGTCAGCCAGTCGGTCATCGGGTCGCCCGCCAACTGACGACGGTCTGGTCGGTGTGCTGCCCGGTCGGGCGACCGGCGCGGATGCCGTGCCAGCGGATGACGATGCGGACCTCGACCAGCGCGGGGGCGTCCGGGTGGCGTTCGGCGTACGCGTCGGCGACCTCGGTGAGCAGCGTCGGGTCGGCGGCGTACCGGGCCTGCTGACCCTCGATCTCGGCGCGGCGGATGCCGGTCGCGTCCTGGTCGAGGTCAATCACCGTGCCGGCGCTGTTCACTCCCTCGACGCGGGTGTCGGGGGCGGGCGCGTTCGGCGGGTTGGAGGTGGAGTACATCCGGAACGGGCCGAACGGGAAGTCGTCGTCGCTGCCCCAGAAGGTGCCGACCAGTAGCAGGGCGAGGCCGAGTGCGGTCGCGCCGAGCCGGGTCACGCGCCCGCGGGTGGTCAGGGTCTCCATCGGGTCGTGACGATACGGGATGTTCCGGCCGCGCCGGGTCCCACCGACGGTCAGTTCGGCCTGCCCGGGCAGGTGATCATGCAAACGCTTCCGGGAGTACGACGAAGGCCGGGCCCGCATCGGGCCCGGCCTTCCGTGTCGTACGAACCACTCAGTGGTTGTGCTCGGCCAGCTGCTTACGGACGTCGTCCATGTCCAGCGCCTCGACCTGCTCGATCAGGTTCTCCAGCGCGGACTCGGGAAGCGCGCCCGGCTGGGCGAAGACGATGACGCCGTCGCGGATCGCCATGATCGTGGGGATCGACCGGATGTCGAACTTGGCGCCCAGCTCCTGCTGCGCCTCGGTGTCGACCTTGCCGAACACGATGTTCTGGTGCTTCTCCGAGGAGCGCTCGTAGACCGGGGCGAACCGCTTGCACGGACCACACCAGTCGGCCCAGAAGTCGACCAGGACGATGCCGTCGTTGCCGGTCACCTCGTCGAAGTTCGCCGAGGTCAGCTCAACGGTTGCCATTGCACTCTCCGATCACCGCGGTTTGTCTACGACCCGTAGAACCAGGGCTGACCGTATCGAATTCCCGGGGGGTGGGGTACGAAACGTGCCCGGTCCAGCCAGGGGGTCGGAGGTCATCGACCCACGTCTGTTTGCCGGTGGCCTGCGGAACGCAAATGCATGACGCACTTGCGTGACCTGCGGTAATGGGAGCGTTTCCAAGGAGATCCACCCGATTGAGCTGTACGAATCGGTAACTTGGCCTGTGACGAGGAGGTATCTGGCCTGCGGAGATCGCTTATCAACCTCCGAATCGTCACCGAGAGTAGTGTAACAAAAAGATAAATGTGACGCCGATCTCTGTTGAACCTACGCCGCCGTAGGGCAGACTTCTCGGCATCAGAGCGTGGGCGGCGGGTGCCGGGGAGGGCCCCGCCGCTCATTGCGTCTCCCCTCGGGTGCCAGCGACAGGTGTGACTTTTCCGCCGCCGACGCGCCCCACCGGTCGCCTTAACCTTCGGTAAGGCATGCTGTGCCGAACTCCATCGCCGCCCGTCGAAGGGGACCAGGATGCAGTTCGGCCGCTACTACGAGGAGTTCGAGGTCGGCGCGGTGTACCGGCACTGGCCGGGCAAGACCGTCACCGAGTACGACGACCACCTCTTCTGCCTGCTCACCATGAACCACCACCCGCTGCACATGGACGCGCACTACGCCGAGACGGCCAGCCAGTTCAAGCGCAACGTGGTGGTCGGCAACTACATCTACTCCCTGCTGCTCGGCATGTCGGTGCCCGACGTGAGCGGGAAGGCCATCGCCAACCTGGAGGTCGAGTCGCTGCGGCACGTCGCGCCCACGTTCCACGGGGACACCATCTACGGCGAGACCACCGTGCTGGACAAGCGTGAGTCCGGGTCCAAGCCCGACCGCGGCGTGGTGTCGGTGGAGACCCGCGGCTACAACCAGGACGGCACCATGGTCTGCGTCTTCCGGCGCAGGGTCATGGTGCCCAAGCGGGAGTACGCGGCGAGCGCCGTCCCCGACGGGGTGGACCCCGAACGGCCCAGCTTCCCCGAGCCGCGCTGAGCGACGCGCCGCAGCCCGCGGGGCGGCATGCTCGTGAGCCGGGCTGAGCGCCGACGGACTCCGGGCCCCTTCCGCAGCGCGTTTGCGGCGGAAGGAGCCCTGCTCCCGTGCACGGCGCATATGCTGACGCCGGAGGTTCCGATGAGCCACTCCGTCGCCGGAGAGCCGCCCTCTGCCGGCCGTCGAGCCGCACCGTCGACCACGGCTGCCTATTCCGCCGCCGAATGGGACCTGCTCACCAGCCTGCCCGGCCGGGTTCTCGTGGCGGCTGCCGCCTCCGGGCCCGGCCGCGTCGAACGGGGGGTCATGGCCGGTCTCGCCGGCCTGGACGCCGTGGCCGCGGGCCGAGCCTTCGACAGCGATCTCGTCCGCGCGGTGGTCGCCGCGATCTACGCCCGGCACGACGGCACCCCGCAGGCCACCGAGCAGCTCACCGATCTGGTGGACGTGTTGGCCGCCTGCCGGGCGGCACACCGGGTTCTGCGTCGGCACGCCGACCCCGCCGACTCGGCCGCGTACCGCCAGTGGGTGCAGTCGGTCGCGGCCCGGGTGTGCCGCGCGGTGCCCAGCCCCGGCGAACGCCGGGCCGACCACCTCGCGACCCCCGCCGACCGTCGTTTCCTCGACCGGCTCGGCGCCGCACTCGGGCTGCGGTGACCCGGCAGGTCGTCGCACCGGGTGCCGGCGTGGTCCGTACCCTCTGATGACCGTGACCGAAGACCAGCTTGAGGTGGGTGTGGGCCCCTGGCCGGGGGACCCGCCCGAGGACCCGCGTTACGACAGGCAGTTGCTGGCCGAGGGGGACCGGCGCAACGTCGTCGACCGCTACCGCTATTGGCGGCACGAGGCGATCGTCGCGGACCTGGACCAGCACCGGCACGGTTTTCACGTCGCGATCGAGAACTGGCAGCACGACTTCAACATCGGCACCGTGGTCCGCAACGCCAACGCGTTCAACGCCGCCGAGGTGCACATCGTCGGGCGGCGTCGGTGGAACCGGCGCGGCGCGATGGTGACCGATCGCTACCAGCATGTGCGACACCACGAGACGATCGAGGAGTTCGTGGCCTGGGCGGCCGAGCGCCGACTGCCGGTGGTCGGCATCGACAACCTGCCCGGGTCGCGTCCGCTGGAGACCGGGACCCTTCCCCGGGACTGCGTACTGCTCTTCGGTCAGGAGGGGCCCGGGCTCTCCGCGCCGGCCCGTGCGGCGTGCGACCAGCTCTACTCCATCGCCCAGTACGGCTCGACGAGGTCGATCAACGCGGGTGTGGCCAGCGGTATCGCGATGCACGCCTGGATTCGTGCCCACGCCGGCCCGCCGCCGGACTGAGCCGCGCCCGGACGCCGAATTGGACGTTCCCGCTTGACGTGCCGACGGTACGGGGTGACGGTGGGGATGTGAGTGTCGCGGTGAGTTGTCCGAGATGCGGGGGCCCGGTACGGGCGCCGGATCTGATGCACACCGACTCGAGATGCCTGCGCTGCGGCCCGGTGCCGCCGCTGCACGTGCCCGAGCACATCGGAGCGGACATCGTGGCGAGCGTGGTGGAGCGGATCACCGCGACCGCCGATCCGCCGGTGACGCCGCTGTGGTGTCCGTGGCCGCTGCCGCCCGGCTGGACGCTCACCGGCGTGGCGTACGCGGGGGACGACCGGACGGGCGTGCGGGCGACGGCGGTGGCCTGCGCGGGCCCGGCGCCGCTCGGCGGTGGTCCGGCCGATCTGGTCTTCGTGGCCGAGGAGCCCGGCGTCGGCCTGGGCACCCGACTCGCCGGGCTGGCCGGGCCGGACCCCGGGCCGGAGTTGGCCGACGCGTTGACCGAACCCGGGCCGGGTCACCCCGACCATGTCGGGCAGGCCAGGATCAGGGTCGCCGGGCACCCGACTCCACTGTGGTTGGTGAATTCTCCAACAGATCGAAGCGCGTACGCCGGCGAAGCTCGGGGAATGTGGCTCCATGCGATAGCCTGGCCGGCGAGTGCGGGTCACCTGCTCGCGGAAGACGTCGTGCTACACGACCTGACCGAGTGGACTCCACCCGAGCTCGTGTACGGCGCACCATCCCCGTACTTACCGGGGAGACCTTGACAAGTCTCCCGGTTTGACGGAGAACGGACGCAGATATTCACTGTACGACACCACACTGATACTCTGGGTGCCGCTGCGGTAATGGGACCCGGCGCCGCGCGAGAGGATGGCCCGCCATGGTCAAGAAGGTCCTCACCTGGGCCGGAATCGCATTCTTGATCTTCTTCGTCGCCTACCGGCCAAACTCCGCGGCTGACGTGTTCAAGTCGCTCGGCGGCGGGATCATGGATATTGCGCAGGGGTTCGGCGACTTCTTCACCAGCCTCGTCGCCTAGCCGCCGATGGGCAGCCCCTCCGGTCCACCCTTCGACCCGGACGACCCCGACCGGGAGCGCCGCGAGCGCGACACCGAGCCGATCCCGCGGGTCGGGCCCGATGACGGCCCGGGCTACGGGGCCGGAGCCGGCCTGTCCGACGGTCCGTCCCTATCGGACGACGTCGGCTACGGCGACGGGCCCGGCTACGCGGGTCAGGGTCGATCCGGTCGGGCCTGGATCCGTGATCCGGAGGCCGGTTACCAGCCGCCGCAGATCTCCGAGGACGAGTTGGCCGGGTTGCGCGCCGACGCGACCGGAGCGACTCCCCGGCGGGTGCTGCCACTGGAGGACGAGCCCAGTTCGCTGGTCGCCCGCTACCTCTTCCCCACCGAGCGCTACCGGGGTGAGTGGAAGCGGCACTGGATCCACCTCACCACCCCGCTGCTGGTCGGCATCGCGGCGACCTTCGTGCTCGGCTACCTCTCCGGCTTTCTCGCCGGGCAGAACGTGGGCGCGCTGACCACCATCGCCGTGCTCCTCTGGTTCGCCGTGATGGGCTGGGTGGCGTGGAAGGTCGCCGACTGGTGGTATGACCGGTTCATCCTGACCAACAAGCGGGTCATGGTGGTCAACGGCATCATCACCCGTCGGGTCGCGATGATGCCGCTGGTCCGGGTCACCGACATGAAGTACGAACAAACCCCGACCGGGCGAGCGCTCAACTACGGCACCTTCGTGCTGGAGTCCGCCGGCCAGGAGCAGGCCCTCCGCGAGATCAAGAACCTACCCAACCCGAACGAGCTCTACCTGCGCGTCGTCGAGGAGATGTACGAGCCGCAGGCGGTCGAGGCGCGGCTCGGCAAGGAGGCCGACGAAGCCAAGGCCGACGACGGGGCGTGAAGGTTTTCGACCGAACATCGGAGTAAGTGCGCACCTTTCGTCATGGACTGGAACGCCCCTGACGTGGCACTCTGCCAGGGCAACTGGGGTGTGGAGGTGTGCGGTGACGAGCAGGGACTCGTTGGAGGAGCAGTTCCGCGAGTTCGTCGCGGCGCGCTCCGCCGCGCTCCTACGCACCGCCTATCTGCTTTCCGGCGACTGGGCCACGGCCGAGGATCTGCTCCAGACGGCGCTCACCAAGACGTACCTCGCGTGGAAACGGCTCGGCGGGATCGAAGCCGTCGAGCCGTACGCGCGGCGTGTGATGGTCAACACGTCGACGAGTTGGTGGCGGCGGCGTTGGCACGGTGAACGCCCGACCGAGGTGCTGCCGGAACGCGCCGGAGTCGACGAGATCGAGCAGCAGCTCGACCGTGACCTGCTCTGGCGGCATCTGAAGCAGCTGCCCAACCGGCAGCGGGCGGTGTTGGTGCTGCGCTACTACGAGGACATGTCGGAGGCGCAGACCGCCGCGATGCTGGACATCTCACCGGGAACGGTGAAGAGCCAGACGTCCCGAGCCCTGGCCACGCTGCGTCGCCGGATGGGAGCCGACGCGGCGGACCTTCCCGCCGCAGCCGGTGCCGCCGGTCGACCAGCAGCCGGTGCCGCCCGACCGGTCGGCCGGGGTGTCCCCGGCGGGCAGCCCTCGGTGGCCGGCGCCACCGCGACGCCCCGACCGCGGCCGGCAGCCGGACAGGCCCCACCCCGCCCGGCCGTCCCGCAGGTCGTGCTGCCCGCCGTGCCGGTCAGCCCGCAGGTCGTGTCGCCCACCGCCCCGGCGGCCGTGCCCGTCGGCACGGGCTCCGGGGAGCAGCAGTGAGCGGATTGCCAGGCCGCCGCGACAACCTGACGGCCGGGCCGAAGCGTTCATCCCAGGTGCGGCCTGACGATCTGGAAGGTGCGGTGCGGGAGAGCCTCTCGCGCCAGGTGGCCCTTTCCCGTCCGCTGAGCGCCGACCCCGCCGGCCAGGCGATTCGACGGGCGAACCGGATCCGGCGTCGGCGAACCGGGGCCGGGCTCGCGCTCGCGACGGCCGTCACCGTGCTGCTCGGCGCGGGCATGGTCCAACTCGGCGCGGGAACCGGGCGGGACGGCACTCCCATCGTGGTGATCGGTGATCCGGACGGTGCCAACCGGCCCGTCCCGACGGCGAGCGTGCCAGGTGCCGAATCCTCGTCCGGGACGTCCGCCTCCCTGGTCGTCACCGAGACGCTGGTCGACCCCGACGGGAAGCGGCTGGTGTTGCGCGACATCGGGGCGGCCGAACGGGCGCAGCTGCTGCCCGGCGGGGGCGGCTGGTTGGTGGTCAGTAGACCGACCGCCGCCGGTCGGACCCTCTGGGTGGTGCAGGACGACGGCCTGGTGCAGGTGCTGCTCGCCGGTGCGGGCCCGATCGCCCTGGCACCGGACAGCCGACAGGTCGCCTGGCGCGACGGTGACGACCTGCTCGTGGCGGGGGTGGTCGGCACCCAGCTCATCGGCGCGGCACGCACCCCGGTGCCCGAGGCCGCGGAACCCGTCCGGTTCGTCGGTGACAGCGTGCTGGTCCGGCTCGACCCCGGGAGTACCGGTCACACCCTCTGGCGGCCGAGCGCCGGGCAGATGCCGACAACCGTCGACCGGCAGACCCTCAACGTCTACGGATCGCTGCCCGACGGGCGACTGGTCGGGCAGACCGTCGGGACCGACCCCGGCGGGACCTGCCTGGCCGTTCTCGACCCGACCCGGCACCTGGCGCCGGTGGAGTCCAGCTGCGGCGCGGACCTGAGCCGGGACGGCGTGGGCGGGGTCTCCGCCGACGGGCGGTGGCTGCTGGTGAACGGACGGGTGGGCAAGGCCGGCCACGCGCTCCTGGTCGACCTGCGGCGACTCGGGCCGGCGCCGACCGCCGTGCCGGCCGGGCCACCGATGGCCGGCGCGATCGTCTGGAGCAACGACACCCAGGCCGCGTACCTCGACGGTGGCGGTGACCTGGTCCGGGTCGACGTCGGCCGGGTACGGGCCGGGAAGCCGGCGGCTCCCGCGCCGGTGCCCGACCTGCCGGCCGGGGACCGGCCCGTCCTGGTGAGCGGCTTCTGACCCACCCGGTCGAGGTGAGCCTCGGTAACGTCATGAGGTGACCTCGCGTACCGGCGCCGCCCCGCGGATCGACCTGCACACCCACTCGACGGCCAGCGACGGCACGTTGACCCCGACCGAGCTGGTCCGGGCCGCCGCCACGGCCGGGCTGGACGTGTTGGCGATCACCGACCACGACACCACCGCCGGTTGGGCGCCGGCCGTCGCCGCGCTGCCGCCCGGGCTGCGCCTGATCCGGGGCGCCGAGCTGTCCTGTCGCTGGTCCGGCACCCGACCGGCGGTGCCGCTGCACCTGCTGGCGTACCTGTTCGACCCGGATCACCAGGAACTGGTGGCGGAACTCGCCCGGGTGCGGGCCGCCCGGGAGGATCGTGGCGAACGGATCGTCGCGTTGTTGCGTGCCGACGGCATCGACGTGAGCTGGCCGGAGATCCTGGCCGGTGCCGACGGAGGGACCGTGGGCCGGCCGCACCTCGCGCAGGCGCTGATCCGGGCCGGCCTGGTCCGCAGCACCTCGGAGGCGTTCGGCTCGGACTGGCTGGGCGAACGGTACCGGCTGCCCAAGGACGACATCGACGTGTTCCAGGCGGTCCGGCTGGTGCGATCGGCCGGTGGCGTGCCGGTCTTCGCCCACCCCCGGGCCACCCGCCGTGGCCGGGTGGTGCCCGACGAGCTGATCGGCGAGTTGGCGGCCGCCGGACTGGCCGGCCTCGAGGCCGACCACGAAGACCACAGCCCCGCCGAGCGGGCGCACGTCCGGGCGCTCGCCGCCGACCTGGGCCTGCTCGTCACCGGCTCCTCCGATTTCCACGGCACGCACAAGACCGTCCAACTCGGTGCGTTCACCACCGGCGTCGAGGCGTACGAGCGGATCGTCGCCGAAGGGGTGACCGAGGTCGCTTCCGGCTGATCCGCGTTTCGGCGGATCACGGCGCGGCTAGGTTGATCACGTGGATCTGAAGTTGTTCGGCGAGGTTTTCGTGACCCTGCTGGTGATCACTGACCCCCCGGGCATGATGCCGATCTTCCTGGCGTTGACCGGTCCGCTGCCCGCCCGCGACCGGAACCGGGCGGCCTGGCAGGCCGTCGCGTTGGCGCTGGGCGTGATCGTGATCTTCGCGGTGGCGGGACAGACCCTGCTGGACTACCTGCACGTGGACCTGCCGGCGTTGCAGGCGGCCGGTGGGCTGCTGCTCGTACTCGTCGCACTGGAGTTGCTCACCGGCAAGACCGACGGTCCCAGCGCGGACGCCACCTCGAACATCGCCCTGGTGCCGCTGGGCACCCCGCTGCTGGCCGGCCCGGGCGCCATCGTCGCCACGATGCTCTTCGTCCAGCAGGCCGACGGCCTGGGCGACTACACCGCCATCGCCGTGGCGATCCTCGCCGTGATGGTCGCCGTCTGGATCGTCCTGCGCTTCTCCGGCGGCATCGTGAAGATCCTGCGTCCGGGCGGCATCGAGGTGCTGACCAGGATCGCCGGTCTGCTGCTGGCCGCGATCGCCGTCCAGCTCATCGCCGACGCCGTGTTCGCCTTCGTCACGCACTACGTGAACATGACCTGACCGGCGCACCCACCCTGTCGGAGGTGGATGGCAGGATCGCAGGGTGCGACGATCCTCCTCAGCGGGCCGACCGGCGGCCGGTGGCCGCGCTCCCCGACCACGCGACGGCGGTGCCGAGCAACTCGGCTTCGAAGGCATGCCGGAGCGCCTGTTCGTCTGCACACCGAGCAAACTCGGCGCGTTCGTGGACTGCCCGCGTCGCTACCGCTACTCGTACGTCGACCGGCCGACACCGCCCAAGGGTCCGCCGTGGGCGCACAACTCGCTCGGCGCCAGTGTGCACACCGCCCTGAAGAACTGGTATGCGCTGCCCGCCGACCGGCGTCGCCCCGAGGTGCTGGCGACCCTCCTCAAGGGCACCTGGGTCCGCGAGGGTTACCGCGACGACGAGCAGGAGCGGGCCGCCTACCGGCGGGCGTTGAGCTGGCTGGAGGCGTACGTCGAGACGCTGGAAGCCGACTCCGACCCGCTCGGCGTGGAGCGGGTGGTGGCGGTCAAGACCGCCGTGCTGGCGTTCAACGGCCGAGCCGACCGGATCGACTCGCGACCCGGGCCGGAGGGGCCGGAGCTGGTCATCGTCGACTACAAGACCGGTCGCAGCGGGTTGGACACCGACGACGCGCGGGGTTCGCAGGCGTTGGCGCTCTACGCGTACGCGGCCGAGCGGGTGTTCCGCCGACCGTGCCGTCGGGTGGAGCTGCACCACCTGCCCACCGGCACGGTCGCCGGCCACGACCACACGGTCGAGTCGCTGGCCCGGCAGTTGACCCGTGCGGAGGAGACGGCCCGCGACATCATGGCCGCCGAACGGGCGGTCGCGGACGGTGCCGACGCCGACGAGGCGTTTCCGACGGCCCCCAGCCCACGCTGCGGCTGGTGTGACTTCCGCCGACACTGCCCGACCGGGGCGCAGGTGCCGGGCAAGGAGCCGTGGGCGGCCGTGGACCGGCACGCCGACGGCTGACGCCCGCCAAGGACCGGCCGGTCAGCCGGCCATCGCGGTGGCGGCGTGGCGCGCGGCCCGCTCCTTGGCGGCCTGCAACAACGGCCCCTCCAGATACCGGCGGGGCACGGCGGCGAGCGCGAGTCGCAGGGCACGCACCGTCAGATCCGCCGACAGCGCGGTGGTGGGCAGGCCGAGTCCGCCGTACATTCGGCGCGCCCACGCCGGCAGCAGGCCGAACGCGGTGCCGGCGATCCCCAGGTACGCCCAGCGCGGCGGGCCGAGGGTGAGCCCCAACCGGGCCGGCAGGCTGAGCTTCCACGGCAGTGGCGGTGCGGTCAGGAAGATCGCCGTCTCGGCTGCCTCCCGGGTCATCCGCAGCTCCGGCCGTACGGCCCGGTAATACTCCGCCACCTCGCTCGCGGTGCCCGGAACGGTCGCCGGGTCCAGGCCGACCAGCGCGGCGGACCGGCGCTGTTCCGTGTAGTAGCCGTGCACCTCGTCGTCGGTGAGCGGCAGACCGGCGCGGCGGGCCGTGCTGAGGAACGACTCGACCTCGGTGACGTGCACCCAGCGCAGCAGGTCCGGCTCGTCGATCCGGAACGACTCCCCGGTCAGCGGGTCGGTGGCTCGCAGCCGGTCGTGCAGCCGTCGCAGCCGGGCGCCGGCCGCCTCCGCCTCGGCGGTGGTCCCGTAGACAGTGGTCGCGACGTAGGTGGCGGTGCGGACCAGTCGGCCCCAGGCGTCGGTGCGGTAGTTGCTGTTCTGCGCGACCCCGGCCATCGCCCGGGGGTGCAACGCCTGGAGGTAGAGCGAACGCAGGCCGGCGACGATCAGGATCGGCTCCTCGTGCACCTTCCACGTGACCGAACCCGGACCGAAGAGGCCGAGGTCATCGGAGTCCACGGTCCAAGAGTGCCACGGGCCGCCCGGCCTCGTCGGGCACGTCTCGTCTGCGCCGGTCAGACGTCGGCGGAGCGGCGCGCCCGGCAGCCCGGGCAGAGACCCCAGAAGGTCACCTCCGCCTCGTCCACCTCGAAGCCGTGCGTCACGTTCGGGTCCAGGCACGGAGCACTGCCCACCGCGCAGTCGATGTCGGCGATCTCGCCGCAGCCCCGGCAGACCACGTGGTGGTGGTTGTCGCCGACCCGTGCCTCGTAGCGGGCGGGACCACCGGCCGGCTCGATCCGGCGGGACAACCCGGCGCGCGACAGCGCGCCCAGCACGTCGTAGACCGCCTGCGTGGAAACCGAGTCGAGGCGTTCACGGACCCGCCGGGCGATCTCGTCGACCTCCAGGTGCCCGCCGGCACTCAGCACGTCGAGCACCGCGAGGCGGGGCCGCGTGACACGCAGGCCCTTCGATCGCAGCAGCTCCTCGGCACCGGACATCGGCCAATGACAGCACGCCCGATCGGCATCGACAACCGTCGCCCGCCCCGGGTGGCCACCGACACAGCCTCCGAAGATCGGGAGCGCGTCCCGAGACGGTGAACCCGATCGTCGGGTTACGCGTGTGTCCGGTCGAAAGCCTGGGGACGATTCGGCGGACCGTACGCCGACCACCCCCTGACCGTGATCCACCTGGAGGGTTGGATGTTCGAGGAGATCCTGGGTCTACCGGCACACGTCCTGGTGGTCCACGCGGTCGTCGTGTTCGTACCGCTGCTGGCGGCGCTGGCCATCGCGTACGTGGGTCTGCCCCGGTGGCGGCACCGGCTGGACTGGGCTGTGGGTCTCCTCGCCGTGGCCGCGCCGGTGACCGCGTTCGTGGCCGTCAAGTCGGGTGAGGTGTTCACCGACGCCCTGGTCGCCTGGGGCTTCCAGGGACAGATCCTCGATCAGATCTTCGAGCACTCCCGCTACGGCGACATCCTGTTCCGCATCGTGGTGCCGCTCGGGATCGTGGCGATCCTGCTGCTCGTGGCGACCAGTGGGCACCCCCGGGTGCCGCGGTTGCCGGGGTTGGTGATCCCGGTTCTGGGGGTGGCGACAGTGGGGCTGTCCATCGCCGCACTGGTCTACGTCTACCTCACCGGCCACTCCGGGGCCGAGGCGGTCTGGGGCACCACCCTCTGACCCGCCCGCTCGCACCTCAGAAGATGATCCGCGAGCAGAGCAGGCAGACCAGGAACACCAGCACCACGCCGGCCGCCGCGCCGAAGCCGTAGGTGACCCGCTGCGAGCGCTGCTCGGCCGCATCCAGGTAGGCCATGTCCTGCGGCGGCAGCTGCCGAGGTGGTGCCGGCTGAAGGTGTACGGGTGGACGCCAACCCGTCGGCGGCGGCACGCTCGGCGGCGGACCGGTGTATCCGCTCACGGGGGCGGTGGGAGGTTGGTCCGCCGCCGCGTCGGTGCCGGGCCGTCGCCAGTAGTCGTCCGGGGCGCTGCCGCCGCTGGGGGTCGTCACGCCGTCCGACGCTACCAACGCGAGCAGCGGCCCGGTCGCCTCTTGCCGGCGTGCCACAGTCGGCGGGCCGTTCCGCCGCCGCCGGGGTGGCAGTGGAACCGACACGCGTCGGCACGGTGGAGGTGGCCGATTGCGCTAGTCTTGCCGCTCGTGAGCACCGAGGACCCCGGCCGGCAGGGCGTACGCGGCGACGACGACCGGACCGTCGACCTGAGCGAAGACTTCGTGGTGCTGCCCGAGCAGACGTCCGACGACACGGACCGTGGCTGGGGTGAACGGTCGGGCGGCAACGACGACTGGCTGCTCGCCGAACGCCCCCCACACTGGGACTGACCCGACGGTGGTGCGCGGACTGCTCAGCCCGGCGTCCGGTGGCGCGGCGGGCGCTCAACCGCGCACGACGACGGCGAACCGGGTGCCCTCGGGGAGCCCGACGGCGCGTTGTGCCTGGTCGGGGCGAAGGGCCAGGTAGAGCGCTGTGGACC
Source organism: Micromonospora sp. WMMD1155 (assembly GCF_029581275.1). Taxonomy (NCBI): domain Bacteria; kingdom Bacillati; phylum Actinomycetota; class Actinomycetes; order Micromonosporales; family Micromonosporaceae; genus Micromonospora; species Micromonospora sp. WMMD1155. The sequence continues at coordinate 1,987,814 of NZ_CP120742.1, read as the reverse complement.
CGTCGGTCGCGTCGGCGCCCAGGACGTCCAGCACCAGAGCCGCGGGCGCGAGCAGCGCGACGTCGGCGCCCGCCCGGTCGGGTGTCGCGGCCAGCAGATCGACCCGGGTGCCGGGGCGGGCCACCGCGAGCGCGGCCGGCTCGGCCAGCCGGATCGGCACCCCGACCGCGCCGGTGGGCAGCGGCAGCGGTCTGACCGGCCCGTCGCCGGTAGCGGTGCGGTCCTCACCGGCCGGGCCGGTCGGCGGCCCGCCGTTGCCACCTCCGTCGGTCGCGCTCTCGTCAGGCTTGCTCGACCCGCTCTCGTTGGCTTCGGTCGAACGAGCGTCGTCGGGGCTGGGTGAGTCGTCGGGGCTGGGTGAGCCGCCTCCGTCGACCGGACCGTTGGTGCCGTCGGCCCCTGCCGAGGCGGGGGAGGACGCGGCGCTCGGCGGGCAACCGGGCGGGGTGTGCAGGACGGCGGCGGCCAGGCCGAGCAGCGCGGTGACCAGGACGGCCCGGAGCAGGGCGTGCCCGCCGGGAATGGTGAACCGGCGCAGGGGACGCAGCGCCCGCGCGGAGTCTGGATCACTCATCGCCGCTGCCGCCTCCCGTCCGGAGGGTGTCGCCGTGACACCCTCGGCGGCAGGTTAGGCCGTTCCAGGCGTGATTCGCCGACCGTCGGCCGGGACCTGTGGATAACCGGCCGGCCTGTGGACAACGCCCGGCAGTGGGTTGGACCTGCTAAGGCGCAGCCATGATCGACTCGGGGTTCACGGAGACCGGGCGGTCAGGGTGACCGGGACGGGCCGTCTTCCGTGAACCCGAGTGGATCAAGCTGAAGGACGAAGGGGGCCGCTGGAGGTCAGGATGCGGAGCTGGCCGCCGGGGCCTTGCCGCCGCTGGACCCGCCCGACGACGACCCACCCGAGGAGGACCCGGCGGACGAGGACGACCCCGACGAGGAACCGGACGACGAGGACGACCCGGACGAGGACGACCCGGACTTATCGGCGGACGACGAGTCGGACTTCGCCGGCTTGGCGGCCGTGCCGCCGGCCGTCGTCTCGGAGCCGGAGGCCCGCGAGTCGGTGCGGTAGAAGCCCGAGCCCTTGAAGACGATTCCGACCGAGTTGAAGACCTTGCGCAGCCGCCCCTGACACGCCGGGCACTCGGTCAGCGGCTCGTCAGAGAAGGACTGCACCGCCTCGAGCTGGTGACCGCACGTGGTGCAGGCGTACTGGTACGTGGGCACGTTCTCCTCCGGATCTGGGCTCGGCCAGTTGGCACTCGACGTATTCGAGTGCCAATGGTGCGTCATTCGCCCCGGGTTCGTCCAGCGGACGTGTGGGGCGCGACACCATGCGCCGCACCCGGGCCGCCGTCAAGCGTACGCACCCCGTCGGCGGGGGTGACGACCGCGCGGACCAGCCGGTCGTGCGGCTCCGCCGGAAGCGCGTCGACCAGCTCGCCGTCGTGCAGGGGCACCACTGTCAGCGTCGCCTCCGGCACCCGGGCGAGGGCCCGGTCGTAGGAGCCGCCGCCCCGCCCGAGCCGCCGACCGTGGCGGTCCACCGCGAGGGCCGGTACGACCACCAGTTCCGCGTCCGCCACGGCGTCCACCCCGAGGCGGACGCCGGTGGGTTCGCGGATGCCCCGACCGGCGGCGACCACGTCCGCCGGCCCGGTGTACGCCGCCCAGTCCAGATCCAGGTCGGCGAGGAGCACCGGCAGCAGCAACTCGGCGTCGGCCGACAGCGCCGCCCGCAGTGCCTCCGGTAGGTCGGCGCCGCCCGGTTCGGAGCCGATCGGCACGTACGCCGTCATCCGGCGGGGGCGCAGTCTGCGTACCAACCCGACCAGCTCAGCCTGCACGCGCCCGGCGGCGGCGGCCCGGATGGGACCGGGCAGCGACCGGCGGCGGGCGAGCAGTTCCACGCGTGCGTCCCGCTTCGCGGCACGCGTCACTTCCGCTTCATCAGAAAATTCCGGCACGCAACACTCCTGACGCAACGCCTCTCCCACGGTTGCTCTGTGTCAGCATCGCAAGCAACGGAGGCGGAACTTCCGGGGGGACCGAGTGACGCTACGCGGGCGGTTGACGGCAGCCTTCCTCGTGGTGGTGCTCGGGCCGGTCCTGCTCGGCGCGCTCTTCGTCGCCGCCACCGTCGCGGCCGTGGACCGCAGCCGCTCCACCGAGCGACTGGCGGTGGCGGCGTCCGCCGTGCGGACCTCGGTCGACGCGCTCTGCCAGCAGCTGAGGGCCACCGCCGACGCGGTGGCCCTCACCGCCGACCCGGCCGTCGCCGCCGCCCAACTGGTCGGCCGTGGCCTGGCCGCCGCGGTGTTGATCACCGACGTGAGCGGCACGGTCAGCTACGTCTCGCCCGGCGCTCCGGCGGCCCCCTGGCGCGACTGCTCCGGCCCGACAGGTCGCGAGACCGACGGCCCGGCGGGCGGCGAGACCAACGGCCCGGCGGGCGGCGAGACCGACGGCCCGGCGGGCGGCGAGACCGACGGCCCGGCGGGCGGCGAGACCGACGGTCCGGCCAACGGCTCGGCCGGCCCGGTCCGGGCGCTCGCCGCGCAGGTCGACCTCCGCGACCGTTCCGGAACCCTGCTGGGCACCGTGACCGCCGCACAACTGGTCGACCCGGCCTTCGTGGCCCGGCTGGCGGCGGTGACCGGGGTGGCGGTCACCCTGCTCGACAGCGGTGCCAGCGCCGCGCGGGTCACCCACACGACCGAGTCCCGCGAGGTACGCGACGCGGTGCTGGCCGCCGCCAGCGCCGTCGACGGCGAGCGGGTCACCGAGACCAGCGAGGGCCGGTACGTGCGGAGGATCGGGCCGTCCGACTCGCAGCCGCTGCCCCTGGTGCTCTCCGTGCCCAGCGAACGGCCACCCGGGCTGCACGCCACGCTGGTGGGTGTCGTCGTCCTGGCCGGGCTCCTCGCCGTGCTGAGCGCCTGGCGGTTGGCCCGGGTCACCACCCGGCCGCTCGTGGAGCTGGCCGGTGCGGTGGACCGGGTCGCCCACGGCGACCTCACCGCCCGGGTGCCGGTCCGCAGCCGCGACGAGCTGGGCCGGCTGGCCGCCGCCTTCAATCGGATGACGAGGGAGACCGGCTCCTACGTCGCGGCGTTGACAAGCAACCGGGACCAGCTCCGCGGGCACCTCGGTGTCCTCGGCGACACCCTGGCCAGTACGCACGACCTGCAACGCATCCTGCGGGTGATCCTGCACAGCGCCATCGGAGCCACCGGGGCGCGCGCCGGTGCGGTGCTGCTGGTGGAGGCGGGCGGCGTGCTCGTCGCGCAGTGCACAGAAGGGCTGGACGGGCGGTGGCCGGAGGACGACCCGGACGGGCCGTCGACGCTCCGGGTGCCGGTGGGCGTCGGCGTGGTCGGTGCCGTCGCCGCCACCGGCGAACCGCAGCGGGGGAGGATGGAGGCGGCCGACGCCCCGTCGGGTGAGCCGCGCTGTCGCACCTACGTCGCAGTCCCGTTCGCCGCCCCGACCGGCGGCGCGGCGACCCCCTCCGCGTCCGCGTCGCCGACCGACGAGGCCGGCGCGGCGGCGGCACTCGGGGTGCTGGCCCTCTACGACCGGTTGGGCGCCGACGAGTTCGACGACGACGACCTCGTCACCCTGCGCACCTTCGCCGGTCACGCGGCGGTGGCGGTGGACAACGTCCGGGTGCACGAGGAGGCGCAGCGGCTCTCGCTCACCGACCCGCTCACCGGGTTGTGGAACTACCGCTACCTGCGCGAGTCGATCCGGCGGGAGGTGGAACGGGCCAGCCGGTTCGGGCGGATGCTGAGCATCCTCGCGCTCGACCTCGACCGCTTCAAGGACGTCAACGACACGTACGGGCACGCGGCCGGGGACACCGTGCTGGCCGAGTTCGCCAGGCGGGTACGCGGCGAGATCCGCGAGGTCGACCTGGCCTTCCGGCAGGGCGGTGAGGAGTTCGTGCTGCTGCTGCCGGAGACCGACGCGCGGGGCGCGGCGATCGTGGCCGAGCGACTCGGCGCGGTGGTGCGCGAGACCCCGATCGCCGTCGAGGCGGACGCCGGGCCGGTCCTGGTGACCGTGTCGGTGGGCATCGCCGTCTACCCGGACAACGGCAGCACCGGGCGGGAGGTGCTGGAGGCCGCCGACGACGCGCTCTACGCCGCCAAGGCGGCCGGCCGGGACACGTACCGGGTCGCCGAGGCGCGCCCGGACGTGACCACCCGGGAGTTGCCGGTGCTCGCGGGCGCGGTGAGCCCCTCCGACGTGCTGCCGCGCGCCGGCCGACACGTGCAGGTCGACCGGGAGCCGGGCGGGCCCGCCCGGTCGGAGTCGGCGGCGGGCGTACCCGAATCGTCGCCGACCGGCCCGACGCACGCCCGGCCGGACGCGGCCGGCGACCCACCGGACAGCGCGGGGGCCGGCCCCGACGCCGCGCGACCGGGGTCGGGCGGCGGCGCGTCTTCTGGGCCACACCCGCCGCGGCAGAGCCGTGGCCGATAGTCTCGCGGCATGTCGGAGCACTCAGCGAACCCCTCATCGACGGCCGCCGCAACCGGCCGTCCCCTGGCGGTCAAGGCCGTCATCCCGGCCGCCGGACTGGCCACCCGGTTCCTGCCGGCCACCAAGGCGGTGCCCAAGGAGCTGCTGCCGGTCGTGGATCGGCCGGTTCTGCAGTACATCGTCGAGGAGGCCACCCAGGCCGGCATCGGTGACGTGTTGCTGATCACCGGTCGGGGTAAGACGTCGATGGTGGACCACTTCGACCGTCGCCCCGACCTGGAGACCAGGCTGGAGGAGAAGGGCGACGCCGAGCGGCTGGCCGCCGTGCGTCGGCCCAGCGAGTTGGCCGAGATCTACACGGTGCGGCAGCCCGAGCAGCTCGGGCTCGGCCACGCCGTCGGGTATGCCGAGTCGCACGTCGGCGACCAACCCTTCGCGGTGCTGCTGGGCGACGAGTTCGTCAAGCCGTCGGAGCCGCTGCTTCCGGCGATGCTGGAGTTGCAGGCCCGCACCGGTGGTGTGGTGCTCGCCTTCTTCGAGGTCGACCCGGCCGACACCAAGCGGTACGGCATCGCCTCGGTCGAACCCGCCGAGGCCGAGCTGACCGACATCGGCGAGGTCGTCAAGGTGACGGGGATGGTGGAGAAGCCCCAGCCGGAGGACGCGCCGAGCAACCTCGCGGTGCTCGGCCGCTACGTGCTGCCCGGCAAGATCTTCGACGCGATCCGGCGGACCAAGCCGGGCAGCGGGGGCGAGATCCAGTTGACCGACGCGATGGAGTTGCTGCGTACCGAGGGCACCCCGGTGCACGCGATCGTCTACCGGGGCACCCGCTACGACACCGGCATGCCGCTGGGCTACCTCCAGACGGTGGTGCAGATCGCCGCCGACCGCGACGACCTGGGCGGCGAGTTCCGATCCTGGCTGGCCGAGTTCGTCAAGGCCGACGCGGCAGGCGGATCTGGTACATGACCGCGACGGCCGACGCCGAGGCGGCCGCGAACGAGTTGACGCCGCTCGCCGACTACCTGGGCAGCGTGCTGCGCAGGTTACGAGCGCTGCCGCCACTCGACCTCGACCTCACCCAGGCGCACGGCAACGTCCTCGCCGAGGACGTCGTCGCGCCGCACGCCTTCCCGGCCTTCGACCAGGCGGCCGTGGACGGCTACGCCGCCCGCTGGGAGGACATCTCCGGAGGTGGCCGGGGCCCGAGCTACGTCCCGGCCCCCTCCGGCACGCCCGGTGGGCGGACCATCCGGCTCAACGTGGTGGGTGATCTGGGGGCCGCGAGCTGGCGGCCGGTCCGGCTGACCCCCGGTTCGTGCTTCTCGGTGGCCGCCGGGGCGCCGCTGCCGGTCGCCGCCGACGTGGTGGTACCGGTGGAGTGGACCGACCAGGGCATGGCCGCGGTGGAGATCTTCCGCACCCCCAAACGGGGGTACGGGGTACGCCGCGCCGGTGAGGAACTGCCCGCCGGCACGCTGCTCGCCCGCGCCGGCACGTACGTCTCCCCGGCGCTGGTCGCGGTCTTCGCCGCCACCGGTATCGGGCACGTGGTGGTCCGGCCCAGCCCCCGGGTGGTCATCGTGGCCACCGGTGACGAACTCGTCGACGTGGGCCGGGGCAGCCAGCCCGGCCAGGTCGTCGACGCGAACTCGCACGCGTTGACCGCCGCGGCGGCGGAGGTGGGCGCCCTGGCGTACCGGGTGGGGATCTGCGACGACGACCCGGAGGGGCTGCGCGGGCTGCTGGAGGACCAGACCCTGCGCGCCGACCTGATCATCACCACCGGAGGCACCGGCACCGGCCCCGGTGACATGGTGCGTCGGATCCTGTCCCGCCGCGAGGGCGGCCGGGCCGGGCCGGTCACGTTCACCGACGTCGCGCTCTATCCCGGGACCGCGCTCGGGTTCGGCACGGTGGGCGCCGAGGAGGTGCCGGTGGTGTGCCTGCCCGGCGACCCCGGCGCCGCGCTGATCGGTTTCGAGGTGTTGGCTCGCCCGGCCATCCAACTGCTCGCCGGCGCGGAGCCGGTGTTCCGACCCAGCGTGCGGGCGCACCTACTGGAGACCGTGTCGTCACCGGTGGGGCTGCGGGAGTTCCGGCCGGCGCACGTCGCCGAGCGTCGGGGCGGCGGATACACGGTCCAACCGCTGCGCGGTGGGCCGTTCACCCTCTCCGGGCTGGCCGAGGCGAACGGGCTGCTGGTCCTCGGCGAGCGGGTGACCACCGCCGCCGCCGGATCCACCGTGGACGTCCTGTTGCTGGACCGTCGCCGGTGACGGTCTCCCGGCCGAGCCGCAGGCGCTCCACTCGGGAGGCGCGCCGTCACCGGATCGGGGCGGTCGGTCCACTTGCGCGCGACACGGTCCCGCGCGGGAGACTGTGCGGGTGAGTCTCTTCGGACCTCCGCGGGCACCCGGCTGGCCGGTGGAGTTGGCGGACGGCCCGGTGTTCCTGCGGCCGTACCGGCGCACCGACGCCGCGGCGTGGTCGGAGATCCGGCGGGCCAACCGGGCCTGGCTGGCGCCCTGGGAGTCGTCGCTGCCCGGCGCCTGGGACGACATGAACTCACCGGCCGCGTTCCGCTGGGTGCACCGCGACCAACGGCGGTCGGCCCGCGAGGGTGAGGGCATGCCGTTCGCTGTCTGTCTGCGCGAGGCCGACCGGGATCGACTGGTCGGTCATCTCAACGTCGGCAGCATCGTGCGACGAGCCCTCTGCTCCGGCTACGTCGGCTACTGGGTGGACGCCCGGGTCGCCGGACGAGGGGTGATCCCGACGGCGCTCGCGCTCGCCGTGGACCACGCGTTCGGCCCAGGCGGGTTGCACCGGGTGGAGGTCAACATCCGCCCGGAGAACCGACCGTCCCGGCGGGTGGTCGAAAAACTGGGCTTCCGCGAGGAGTCGTACCACGTGCGCTACATGCACATCGACGGCGCGTGGCGGGATCACATCGGGTACGCGATGACGAGCGAGGAGATCGCCGCCGAGGGTGGCCTTCTGGCCCGCTGGCACCGGGTACGCGCCGACGCGCGCTAGGGCGCCGTCGCGATCTGCGGGTCGGGGCGGTCGGGGGCGGAATTTCCGACCCTCGGCCAGGCGTCCCACGGACGGGATCGGCGCGGCGCGGTGGCAACCCGGTCGACGCGCCGTAACCTCAAGTAACTGCAAGCTGCGGCAAGCGCTCCCCGGCCGGACGATCCACGCACCCAGGCGGGATCGATGGAAGATCCTGCGGTCGGAGAGCGGTTGCTTCGAATTCGGTGACGGGAGGGGTGAGGGTGCCGACCTCGGTGCTCCTCGCCGTCCTCGCCGCCGCCGGCCTGCTCGCCCTGGCCCCGGCGCTGGTTCGCCGTTACGACGCCACCGAGCGGTTGGTGGCGGAGCGGGCGCAGTCGACGGCGCGGGTGCTCCAGCGCCGCCGGCGGCGCCGCACTGTGCCCGGACGGCGACCCGTCCACCCACCGCGTTCACTGATCGTCACCTTGAGTGAGGATGCGACTACCGGAACGCTTGCTCCGCCGGTCTCCGCACCGCCGGCCGTCCGCCGCTCCGGTCGGCTCCGCGCCGTGCCACCCGCACCGAAGAGGTCGCGCCGCCGCCCACCGCCCCGACGACAGCACACCCCCGCCGTGTACCGGCGGCGTCGGGTCCTCGCCGCCCTGCTGCTCCTCAACGTCGTCGAGCTGATCGGCGTGGTGTTCGTCAGCCCGGGCTTCTGGGTGAGCTTCGGGGTGACCTTCCTGCTCCTGGCCCTGTACGTCGTCCACCTACGCCGCCGGGCCCTGGCCGGCCGTCGCCGTCGCCGCGCCCGGGCCCGGGAAGCCGCCTGGCTCGCCGACCGGCAGGCCGAGGTACGCCGGGAGCAGGCTCGTCGGGCGGCGGCCCGCCGGGAGGCGCAGCGCCGCCTCGCCGCCCAACGCGAAGGGGTACGCCGCGCCGCGATGGGCCTGGACCGACCGGGCGACCTGCCGGCGGCGGTCAACGGCGGGTCGGTCTCCTACCGGCGCTCGGGCGGGCTGCGCGGCCGCCCCTACGAGGCCGGCCGAGGCGCCTGACCCCGCCCCCAGGCGGCACGCCGGCCGGTGGCGTGGCCGGGCTCCGGCCGGTCGGGCTGCAGCAGGCGTTGCTTGCCGGCGTTGATCGACTCCGTATCGGCGATGTGGCGGTGTCGGCGTGCGGGGATGCCGCCGTATCGGCGATCTGGAGTCGATCTTTGGGCTGGCGTGACGCCGCACCGGGGGCGGATTCGCGGTGGGGGCGGGCGACCTGTTAGCCTTGGCGCCGGCCCGCCCGGTGTAAGCCGGGTGGGACCGAAGCCGGTTCGCCGGTGGGGGGCTGTGGCGCAGACTGGTAGCGCACCTCGTTCGCATCGAGGGGGTCAGGGGTTCAAATCCCCTCAGCTCCACCAAGAAACAGCAGGTAAAGGGCGGGTTCTCGGACGATCGAGGGCCTGCCCTCGATCGTTTGCCCGTCTTGAGGTCGGCAGCGACGGTGACCGGTGGGCTGACCCCCGGACGGCGCGCCGGCACGTACTAGCCTGTCGCGGTGGCGAGTAATTCTCAGACGAGCGGCGGGCTCTCCGGCACGCTACGGGCGACCCTCAGTTGCGTGATCGCGCTAGCGGTCGGTGTCGGTGCGATCTACGTCCTCGGGCCCTGGTCGACCGAAACGGCCGGACCACCTGCCCCGCCCCGTCCGGTGGGCGCCTCGGTGGAGGTCGCCGGCCGTACGGTCTCCGTGCTCGGCGCGGGGGACATCCTGCCGCACCCCGAGCTGTGGGACCAGGCTCGGCGCGACGGTGGCGGCGAGCTCGACTTCGGCCCGATGCTGGCACCGGTGCGGGAAACCGTCTCCAGCGCGGATCTGGCCCTGTGTCACCTGGAGACCGCGCTGGCACCGCCGGGTGGCCCGTACATCGGCTTCCCGAAGTTCAGCGTGCCGCAGGAGGTGCTCAAGGGCATCAAGAGCGTCGGGTACGACGGTTGCTCCACCGCCTCGAACCACACCATCGACCAGGGGTACGACGGTGTCAAGCGGACCCTCGATGCGCTGGACAAGGCGGGGCTGGGGCACACCGGCAGCTACCGGACCGAGCGGGAATCCCGCATCGCCAAGATCTATCAGGCCAAGGGCGTGAAGATCGGGCACCTCAGCTTCACCAAGAGCTTCAACGGCCTGCGCCCGCCGCCCGGCAAGGACTGGGTGGCGAACCTGATCGACGTGAAGGCGATCCGGCGGGACGCGGCGGCGGCGCGGAAGGCGGGCGCGGAGATCGTGGTGGTCAGCCTGCACTGGGGCACCGAGTACGAGCACGAGCCGGACGTCGACCAGCAGACCTGGGCCCGCCAGATCGCCGCGATCGACGACGTGGACGTTGTCTTCGGGCACCACGCGCACGTCGTTCAGCCGGTGGAGCGGATCGGCGACACCTGGATCGTCTACGGGATGGGCAACCAGATCGCCCGGCACGCCGAGCCGGTCAACGCCAACCGTGACGGTGCGATGACCCGGGTGACGTTCGGTCCGGTAGGTAAGACGAAAAGGTGGAAGGTGGTGGCCATCGAGGCGATCCCCACCTTCGTGGATCTCAATCCGAACATCCGTCTGGTCGATCTGGAGCGGGCGATGGCGGATCCCGCCCTGTCCCCGGGGCGACGCCGGATCTACGAGGCCGCGGTCGAGCGCATCGAGGGCAACTTGTTGACCAGGGCAGCCGGCGCGGCGGGCCTGGTGGTGCGCGGGGTGCCGCGTAGATAGCGGCCACGATTCGGCCGAGAGCCGATCCACATCGGCCCAGCTCGCGTGGTTGGGCGCCTTGCTAGCATTCGCGACGGCCGGCGGCTGTGCCTGGCTGACGAGCTGGATGGATCGCGGTCCAGAGCGCAGCTCCACGGGGGAAGGTAGTCGTTTCGGTGTCAGGCAGGTCGGCTCAGTACGCGCCATGGCAGTCGGCAGCTGGGTCCGCGAATGAGCAGGAACAGTTGCTGGCGTGGCGGCGACGGGCGCTGGACCAGCAGTTGCCGGCGGCGGCCTTCCCGGCCGGCACCAGCGCGCCCTCACTGGTCTATCTCTGGACCACGATGTTCGTGGTCGCCGTGGCGATCCTCGGGTTCGCCGTCAGCGCCCAGCGCGGGGTGCTCCCGGCTGTCGTCGATTCCCAGCGTGACGTAGTGTCGAAGCTGGCGTCGGGCATGCAGGTCGAGGCCCGAGGTCGGGCGACCGAGCTGGACCGGACGGTGCAGGAGCGCGGCACCACGAGTGACGCCGACCTACTCACCCGGTTGGTCGACCCGGGCGCCGGCTTCGCCGGGGCGGCGATCGTGGAGACCGCCTCCCGGCGACCTCTTGCCGCCAAGGGCGCGGCGCTCCCGATCGACCTGTTGCCACCGGTGCTGCAGAGCGACAAGACGGTCGCCGTCACCACGGCGGACGGCCCCGCGCTGGTCTACTCCGTCCCGCTGGACGACACCCGCGCGCTGCTCGCGACCCATCCGGTCACCATGCGGAACCTGCGGCTCAACCCCGACGCCGGGCACGGCATTCACATGATCACCGCCGACGGCAAGAGCAGCCTGATGCAGGGGGCCAACGCGGTCGACGCCGTACACCTGCCGACGGTCTTCGCCGGCTTGGCCGGCACCGACTCGCCGCAGAGCCGTGAGGTGATCGTCAAGGAGTGGGCGGACCGCAGGCTGGTGGTGTCGTCCGCGCCGGTGGGTGAGACCGGCCTCGTGGTCGTCTCCCTGCTCGCCTCGGATCTGAGCGTGGGGACCTCGGGCACCAAGGGGGTGGTGCTCGGGCTCAGTCTGCTGGTCGTGACCCTGCTCAGCTTCCTGCTCATGCGCAAGTCCCTGGTCCGGCCCGTCCGGGCGCTGCTGGACCAGGCCAAGGCCGACGCCTGCGGCGCGATGACGCGGCACCGCGCGCCGATGCGCATTCGCGAGGCGCACCGGATCGCGCGGGCGTTGGCGCTGACCTCCGGCGACCAGTACCCACCGGACCGGCGGTGGCGACCGACCGTCCTGCAGGGCCTGACCGCGGCCGTGGTGGTCGCGATGCTCTGGCCGGCGGCGGCCGCGGCGCTCGCGTTGCAGGCTTCCGACCCGACGATTCCGGTGCAGTTGGTTCGGGACGAGGAGAACCGGGCCGAGGAGGCCAGCAACGCTCTGGGGCGCCTGCTGGACGACGGCCTGGCCACCGTCTCGCGGGTGTCGCAGGGGGTGCCCGTCAAGGACCTCGCGCAGGCGGATCGGACGCTCGATCGGGAACTCGCCGACGAGCAGCGGCTCCGGGCGTTGTACCTGGTCGACCGGGACGGCAAGGTGGTGGCCGGCGCCGGTCGGGATCCGCTGCGGGCTGTCGCGCCACTGCCCGGCGAGATCGGCATCCACCTCGACGACACGGCCGACCGCCTGCCACTGGTGTATGCCTTCAACCAGCGTGCTGACGGCTACGCGGTGGTCGGTGAGTTCGACCCTGACCGCCTTCTCGGGCTGGTCCGTCGGGTCGACGGCCGGGTCCGGGTCGTCGACGCCGAGCTGCGGACGATCTTGGACTCGGAGGGCTTCCGGGCGTTCCAGCCGCTCCAGGGCGAGGTGGCCCGGAAAATCGCCGTCGAAGTACTCCCGGGCAGCACGGTTGGTCAGTCGACCACCGAGGACGGGGCCCCCGCGCTGGTCGCCGCCTCCGGTCTGACCGCGCCGGAGACGGTCGCCCACCTCGAGTGGGCCGTCGTGCTGGAGCAGGACGTCGCCGGGTTGCGCCTGCCGGCGATGGTGGAGCGGCGTTGGACCCTGCTGGTGGCGGGTGCGGTGGTGGGCATCGCCCTCCTTACCCACGTGTGGCAGCTCTACATCTTCGTCCGCCCGTTGCGGAGGTTGAGCTCCTTCGCCGAGCAGATGAGCGATGGAACCGTGGAACTGCCCGTTCCGCCGCAGCGGCACGACGACATCGGCGCGATCGCGATGTGCCTGGAGATCTGTCGTCAGGTCCGGCACACCGGGTCCGCCCGGTTCGGTGGAGCGCTGCGGCTACGCGGCGCGGGCACCGATCGGACCACCGTCCTTGCGCGCGTCCGGCACGCGGCCGGGACACGCAGCCGGGCGATGAAAGGCTGAGCATGTTCTACCTCTACACCGTCTACAGCCTCTGTTGCCTCGCGCTGCTGGTGGCCGGCGTGATCGAGCAGCGGAACCACAACCGCAACCTCAACACCATCCCGCACCGGGTGCTGGTCAACGGGATCCGTGGCAAGAGTTCGATCACGCGACTCTGCGCGGGTGCGCTGCGCGGTGGCAGCAAGGTCGTGGTGGCGAAGACCACCGGCACCGCCGCGCGATTCATCTTCCCGGACGCCAGCGAGGAGCCGGTTCACCGCAAGTTCGGGATCGCCAACGTGGTCGAACAGATCGGCATCGTCCGCCGAGCCGCCGTCTACCATCCGGATGCGCTGGTCATCGAGTGCATGGCGGTCATGCCCGCGTTGCAGGAGATCAACCAGAGCAAGCTGATCCGGTCCACCATCGGGGTGCTCTGCAACGTCCGCGAGGACCACCTCGCGGAGATGGGGCCGACTCTCGACGATGTGGCTCGTTCGCTGAGCCGGTCGATGCCCGAGGGCGGCATCTGCATCACCGCGGAGAAGGACCGGCTGGAGATCCTCCAGCAGGAGGCCGCCAAGCGGAACTGCCAGCTGATCGCGGTCGACCCGGAGTCGGTGACCGATCGGGAGATGGCGGGCTTCGGCTGGATCACCTTCAAGGAGAACGTGGCCATCGCGCTCGCCGTCGCCGAACAGCTCGGCGTCGACCGGCGCAGCGCGCTCAACGGCATGTGGTCGGCGCCGCCCGATCCCGGCGTGCTCTCGGTGGCCCGAGTCCTCCACGGCAGCAAGCGGGTCCGGTTCGCCAACATCTTCGCCGCCAACGACCCGGAGTCGACGTACATGAACATCGAACAACTTGAGAAGCAACGGCTGATCAGCCAGCCGCTGACCATGGTGATCAACTGTCGGCCGGACCGGATGGAGCGAAACGGACAAATGGGTACGCTCGCCGGCCGGGTCCAGCCGCAGCACATCGTGCTGATCGGTGAGATGACCCGCAGCGCCCGGGTCAACGTGCCCGCCGACCTACAGAGCCGGGTGGTCGACCTGGGTGGCAAGCTCCCGCCGGAGCGGCTGGTCAGCGAGGTGATGGCGGCGACCGCAGGGGACGGGTCCATCGTCGCCGTCGGGAACATCCACGGGCAGGGCGAGGTGCTGCTGCACGAGCTGGCCGCCCTACCGAGTTGGGAACCGCAGGACCACGCCCAGGCCGAATCGATGCTTCGTCCGCCGACCGCGCGCAGTTTCGACGTGGACGGCGAGACCGTGTTCCTGGGAAGGACCCGCCGGTGACATTCGGAGGAGAACTCAGCGCCCAGCTCGCCACCGCCTGCCTCGGCATCGGCCTGGTCTTCGCGCTGCTCTGCTATCTGACCACCAACCTGTCGCCCGGAGGGATGATCACGCCGGGCTGGATCGCGCTCGCGCTGATCGAGGACCCGCTGCAAGCCGCGGTGATCGTGGTCATGACGGTCGTCACGTACGCCCTCACCAAGGTGATGCAGCGCATCGTGATTCTCTACGGCAAGCGCCTCTTCGCCGCGATCGTCCTGCTCAGCGTCCTCCTCCAGATGACGCTGTTCGTGATCGTCCAACGCGACCTGCCGCTGCTCTTCGCGCATCAGACCCTGGGCTTCGTGGCACCCGGCCTGATCGCCTACCAGCTCGTGCGGCAGCCGCCGAAGGCAACGGTGCTGGCCACCGTCATGGTCACCGTCATCACCTACGGCGTGGCGTTCAGCGGCGTCGTGGCCGGCTTCGTGCCGGTCACCTGAGGCCGTCATCACCGAAAAGGGGCAGGCATGAACTACCGCACTTACTCCCGCGGCCGGGCCTTGCTGATGACCGTCGCCGCCTTCGCGTTGCTGACCGGTGGCAGCACCTTCACCTACGTCGCCGTCCGGCACTCCGCGACGGACCCGATCGAGCTGAGTCTCGGTGCCCAGGCCGCCCAGGCCGCCGCGCCGAGTTCGTCCGGCTACAGCTACCGTCGGCTGACCGCGCCGGACCGGACGCAGATGCTCGACGCCAAGGGAAACACCGTTGCGATCATGACCGACGGTGCCCGTACGGTGCACATCAGCGGCCCGAAGCGGACCTTCGCCGAACCACGGTTCACCAAGGCCAAGGTGCCCACCGATTTCTGGGTGCGACTGGCCCCGCGGGAGTGGCGGGCGGGCGCCGAGAAGGACAAGTGGTTCACCGACTGGTTCGCCAAGGCTCGCACGGACCGCTCACCGGACGTGCTGGCGGTGGCCCGGGAGTACACCTACGTCGCCCAGCCGAAGAAGGATGCGAAGGGTCGGCAGTACTCCGGCGACGCCGCCTTCGGGCCACTCTCGGACATCGATCCGGACGGTCGCGCGGAGAACTCCGACTTCTACGACTATCTCGGGTTGTCGTGGGAGTTCCCCGACAAGAAGGAGAAGCCGACCCCGTCGCACATCCGCAGCCTGGACTGCTCCGGCTTCTTGCGCATGGTCTACGGCTACCGGATGGGCTATCCGCTGCTCGGCACCAACAACGCCGGCCCCGGCCTGCCCCGCCGGGCGACGGCGATGGCCTCGGTGGGACCAGGGGCTCTGCTGATGCCGAACACCGGCAAGCGGGCCCGGGAGCTGGATCGGCTGCTCCCCGGCGACCTGCTGTTCTTCAACGCCGGGCCGGTGCAGGGCGCGAACATCGAGCACTCCGGCATGTACCTCGGCGTGGACGACCGGGGACACCACCGGTTCATCTCCAGCCGTACCACCGCCAACGGCCCGACCATGGGTGACCTGGGTGGTGAGTCCATCCTGGACGGCACCGGCTACTGGGCCCTGCGCTGGCGGACGGCTCGCCGGCTCTGACCTCGATAACGATCCGGCACCGGCTCAGGCCACGGTGAGCTGCTCCGCGAGCACTGTCGCGACGCGGCTCCGGGCCTCGGCGTCCCGCCGGACCGACCAGCTCAGCTCGAGGTGGATGAAGACGGCTTTTAGCGCTGCCGCGGCGCGGCCCTGCTCGTTGGTCTTGCCCTCAAGCTGGCCGCACTTCTCCGCCCACGCCCGGCAGGTGCTCAGGCCGGACCCGGAGAGACCGTCCGCGATCCGGCGGGCCACCGGAGTCACCGGAGCCGAACCGGTCGACACCACCGCGTCGGACGAGGGCAGGTTCCGGTCGGCGAAGCCGTGCAGCTGGATCTGATCGAGGCCGCTCCTGGCGAACTCGGCAGCCAGGGTGTGGAACAGCGACCGATCGTTGTGGGCGACGTCCGCATCGCCGCCGGCGGCCTGCCGATGGGCCCCGGCGACAAGCAGCACGCTGGCCGGCACCTTCCGGTGCACCGCCAAACCCAGCTTCTCCGTGTTGATGTCGAAGCCGGGGTGCGGCACCTCGATGACCGTACCCGGGGTCGCGCTCCGATCCACCAGCACGGCGCCCCAGGCACGATCGTCGGACCCGGTGGCGAGGTAGAGGTCGAACGGGCGGCCGGTGGCCGGGTCCGTACCACGGTGCGCCCGAAAGCCGAGATCATCGAAGATCTGGTCCACATCGGCGCCGTCACTCGGACCGGTGACCAGGGATCGCGCTGCCCGCCGGGCCGCCGCTCGCTCCGCCGTGTCGGGGTCGCGGTAGGGGTTGTCCCGGGAGAGGCTTGCGGTCAGCTCGTCGATGAGAAGCTCCGGATCAGGCCCGCGCTGCCCTCCGGACGTCGGCTTGGCCTCGGCGCACGCCCCCGACCCGAGCATCACCAGCGTCGCCGCCGCCAACAGTCCCCGGCGAGTCGGGCTCACGGCCGGAAGCGGTGTAGGCACCCGTGCAGGTTATCCGACCATCCCCGGGGGATCTCTTCGACTCGTGCCCCCGCGGCGCTGATCATCGAGTCGATGTCGGTCGACGGCATCCGGGCCAACTGCTGTCTCGGCCTACGAGGAAGCTGGCGTGGGCGGCGACCTGAAGGGCTGGCCCAGTCGAGTGACCGTGGCGCCTGGCGGCCGGGCCGTGCCGGCCGCCAGGCGTGGACGGATCAGGACCGGGTGAGCTTCACCGTCGTGGTGTCGCTCACCCTGACGTACTCGTCGTACTCGGTGTCGTAGCCGTTGGCCTGGGTGACGGCCTCGGCCAGACCCTTGGCGAACGGTGTGGTGCCGCCCGGGACGGCGGCGGCCGTCCACGGGGTCGGGCTGCCCGGGGTGCAGGTGACGTGGGTGGAGAAGCTGCCGCGGACGATCACCTTCTTGACGACCTGGGTGACAGTGCCGTCCATCGTCACGGAGGCGGGCACGTTGCAGGTCACCGTGCCGTGCAGGACCGCGTTGCCGTTCACCCGGTTGGCGATGCCGTCGGTCGCCACGGCGAGTTCGAGCTCCAGCTGCGCGGGCGGCGGCGGGTTGGCGATGTGCACCTCGCCGCGGGCGGCCGGCGTCCCGCCCTCGCAGTGCTGCTCGAAGGTGGCGTCGAAGGTCTGCACGTAGCCGTTGGGGCCGAACACCGCGTTGATGACCGTGAAGGTGCCGGTGAGCTCGTTGCAGCCCCGCCCGTTGCCGGACAGGTCGAGGCCGGGGCCGGCCCCGTTGAACGGGTAGCGGGTCGCTTTCTCGTACGTGCCCGGTGCCAGAGCCGCACTGCCGGGCGCGTCGAAGTTCACGGACCACCAGTCGCCGTTGTAGCCGCTGATGCTGACCGACACGCGGCTGTTGTCGACCGAGCCGTTCGTCGTGAGTTGGTCGCCGCCGTCGGTGGAGTACGAGTAGGAGTCACCGCCGGTGATGTAGTCGCCGGGGTCGCCACTGAAGGAGACCGAACCGGATTCGACGACCTGCGCGTGCGCGGGTGCCGCCAGGGCCAACCCACCCGCCACACCGGCGATCGACAAAGCGGCTGCGAGGGCAGCCTTACGCAAGGATCCTTGCATCCCCGTTCCTCTCTGAGAGACGAGACAGCCCCGGGCAGGTGCCCGGTGATTGCTGTCGGTCAATTACCGCACGGCAGGGACGTGTTCGACTGACCGGAGCGACAGATCGTACAAAGTGGAGCCTGCTGCCTCGATCGGTCAGTAGTGGTCGTCAATCGGGCGGCGGGCCTCGTCGAAGAGTGCCGGCCCCTCGTAGCGCACCGGGGGCAGGGCAGGGGTGGCCGGCTTGACCTCATCGAACTGCTCCGAGGACAGGGCGTAGACCACCCGGCCGAGGCCGGAGCGGTCGATGGCGGTCGCGCACATCGGGCAGGGCTGGCAACTGGTGTACATGGTGGTGTCGGCGGCCACGTCCGGGGCGAGTTCCCGGGCGGCCCACCGGGCCAGCTTCAGTTCCGGGTGGGCGGTGATGTCCGAGTCGGAGACCACCGTGTTGTGGTCCTCGATCAGGACGGTTCCGTCCGCGGCGGCGAGCAGCGAGCCGAACGGCCGTTCGCCGGATGCGCCGGCCTCGCCGGCGATCTGCACGGCACGGCGGAGAAGTCGTTCGTCGTCGGGCGTCATCGGTCCTCCTGGCTCTTGGCGTACGCGGCCACGGCCGCGAGGGTTCGCCAGGCGCGTTCGGGCTGGCGGATCTCGGTCAGGTCTCCGTTGAACGGGTCGAGCACCACCGTCTCCGCGCCGAGCAGCCGGATCCGGTCGAGGTCGGCGGTGATCTGCTCGATGGTGCCGACACCGGCGAGCCGGCCCGGGTCGGTGACCGGCGTGCGGGTTTCCTGGAGGGCGATGCGCGGCACCAACGCGGGCCTGGGGAGGCCCAGGTCGGCGGCGACGGCGTCGAGGCGTCCGGCTGCGTCGGTGAGTTGGGTGGGCGTGAGGCGCAGTGGGTGCCAGGCGTCTCCGAGTCGTACGGCTCGACGAATGCCGGCGTCGCTGTTGCCGCCGACCCAGAGGGGGATGGGTTCGGTGTCGTAGTCGTCGCTGTCGCGCCAGGCGTCGCGCATGGCTTGTAGGTGTTCGTCGGTGAGGGCGCCTCGCCGGTGGTACGGGACTCCGAGCGCCTCGAACTCCTGCCGGGCCCAACCGACGCCGACGCCGAGGACGAGCCGACCCCCGCTGAGACGGTTGAGGTTGGCCGCCATCCGGGCGGTGAGCAGCGGATGCCGGTAGGGGACGATGAGCACTGTGGTGCCGAGCCGGACCCGTCGGGTCACCCCGGCCAGCCAGGACAGCGTGGTGAACGGTTCGTAGAACGGCGCAGGATACTGCTCGGCCACGTCCGGGGTCACCACGATGTGGTCGGAGACCATCAGCAGGTCGAAGCCGAGACCCTCGACCGTCTGGGCCCACTGTCGCAGCACGTCGGGATCCGTGCCAGGGGCGAAGTTCGGTACGTTCACGCCGATCTGCACGGCATCGAGGCTAGTCAGTGTGGATCAACTTGGGAACGGGCCCGGCCGCCGCCGGCCACCGAACCCGGTGGAGGGTCAGGCGGATCGCTCGGTCGTGACCGGGATCAGGCCGAGCCGCAGCGGCGCGACGGTCGGGAACGGTTGGTGCTAGCCGAAGAACGTGCGCAGAGTCGCCCCGGTGGGCAACCGGCCACCACGGTAGCGAGAGGCGTAGCCCTCGGAGCGGCTAGCATCCGGATCTCGACGTGAGGAGTGCACACATGGATTCCGCCACCCAGACCCGGTTCGGCATCGTCGGCAGTGGCTGGCGGGGTGAGTTCTTCCTCCGTCTGGCGCGGCTCCTGCCGGAGCGGCTGCGGGTGACCGGGGTGGTAACGCGCACCGAGTCGCGTGGTGCCGCGGTCACCGCCGCGTGGGACGTACCGACCTTCCGCACGACTGCCGAACTGCTCGCCCACGAGCGGCCGGACTTCGTCATCGTGTCGGTGCCCTGGTCCGCGACCCCGGACGTGACCCGGGAGTTGGTCGTGGCCCGCGTACCGGTGCTCGCCGAGACGCCGCCCGCGCCGGACCTGACCGGGCTGCGCGCGCTCTGGGCCGACGTCGGCGGCAGTGACCTGGTGCAGGTCGCCGAGCAGTACCTGCTGATGCCCGGGCATGCGGCCCGGCTGGCGCTGGTCCGTGCCGGGGTGCTCGGTGAACCGACCTCCGTGCAGATCTCCTCGACGCACCTCTACCACGCGGTCTCGCTGATCCGTGGTCTGCTCGGTGTCGGTTTCGACGCCGCCGAGGTGAGCGCCCGCGCCTTCGTCGCGCCGCTCGCCGACCCCCTGTCGCCGTCCGGCTGGAGCGGTGACGACACCCCGCGGCAGCTTTCCACCACCCTGGCGACGATCGATTTCGGTGGGCGGATGGGTCTCTACGACTTCACCGACAACCAGTGGTGGAATCCGCTGCGGGGACGGCGGCTGGTGGTGCGGGGGTCGCTCGGCGAGTTGGTGGACGACCGGGTCGTCCGCCTGCTCGATCCGACCACACCGGTGGAGTCGTCGCTGGTCCGACGTCAGACCGGTCTCGACCTCAACCTGGAAGGGCTCGACCTGAAGCACATCAGCTTCGACGGCGACGTGGTCTACCGAAACCCGTTCGTCGGCAGTGGAATGTCCGACGACGACATCGCGGTCGCCGACATCGTCGTTCGCGCCGGTGCATGGGCGAGGGAGGAGGGCCCCGCGCCGTATCCGCTCGCCGAAGCCTGCCAGGACCATCTGATCAGCCTGGCCATCGGGGAATCCGTCCGCACCGGCCAGGCGGTCACCACCACCGCCGAGACCTGGGCGAGGTAGCTCCGCTTCTGTCCCTTCCCCGACATGCCGCAACCGCGAGGTCCACTCGCGGGTGATTCCCGTATCGACCGACGCCCGGGAGCGCCCGGGCCGACACGGGGAGTAAGGATGATTCGAAGGACTCGGCGCAGGATGCTCGCCGGCACCGCCGCCACCGCTCTGCTGGCCACCTCTCTCGGCGTCGCCGTCTCCGCGACGGCGAGCGCCGCGCCCGGCGGCGTGGCAGTGCGTACCTGCACGATCAGCACGCTGCCGTACCCGGCCGACACCTACCGGGCCGACGCGTACGTCATCGACCCGACGGGTCGTTACGTCGCCGGCACGGCCCTGCGGGTCGGTGAGACCGACAACCAGTACCTGCTGCTGTTCTGGGACGGGCAGCAGGTCACCGAGGTCGAGGTGCCGGGGATGGCCGAGCCGGTCGACGTCAACGCCGACGGCGTCGTGATCGGCAACGGTTCAGGGCTGGGAACCGGCAGCGGGCAGCCGTGGATCTACCGCGACGGCAAGCTCGAGCAGTTGCCGGTGCCGCCGTCCACCGGCACCTACGTCACCGCCATCAACGACGCGGGCGACATCGTCGGCTACGGCTTGGACATCGTGCCCGGGGAGTTCGTCGCGCTGCGCTGGCCGGCCGCTCGTCCGGGCACTGTCGAGGTGCTGAAGGCCCCGGCCAATGCCCAGGCGAGTGGGATCACGGACAACGGAACCATCGTCGGTAGCGCGGGACCCTTCGGAGACTGGAACAGTTGGGTCCGCCGGCCGAACGGCCGGATCGACGCGCTCACGGCCCCGGGCGCCGATTGGAGCATGGCCAGCGCGGCGGCGGGCCGCTGGGCGATCGGGGCGGTGTGGCTGGGCGGCACCAGCTCGACCAAAGTACGGTGGGACCTCCGCAACGGGTCGTACACGAAGCTCGACCCGGAGATGCCGGCGCTGACGGACGTCAACGTCAAGGGCGTCGTGGTGGGCGGTGACCGCGTTGGCCGGGGCGCCACCTCCCGGGTCCTCCCGGGCGGCGGCGAAGGGGTGGGCGTCGGTGCCCGGTCCATCTCCGACACCGGCACCATCGTCGGGTTCCGCAACGTCCACGCCGACCGGGTGACTCCGGTGCGCTGGACGGGCTGCTGACCCACCGGGTCTCGCAACAGCGTGGGGCCGGCCCGTCCGGGTCGGCCCCACGCCGCGTCAGCGGATCACGGCTTCCAGGAGCCCGCGGTCTCGAACATGGGCTGGTACTCCAGCACTCCCGAGGTGTCGTGTACGTCGAACACGACGCTGCCGGTGCGCCTGGTGCCGGCGGGCAGCTCCTCGGCGGACGGCATCGGCTTGCCGCAGCCGGAGAAGGCCCCGGCGATCGCGTTGGCCTCGCTGCCGTCGGCGGCGACCCAGTTGAAGAAGAGAGGATTCGCCGAGGCGGTGCCCTTGGTGACGGTGAGCGTCACGTCGGCGATCACGTACATCCCCTCGTCGGGCTTGAGGCCGTAGGCCGTGCAGGGCTTGGTGGCGGTGCTGAACCTCGTCACGGTGATCTCGATGGTGCCCTCGTCGCCGTCGACGACGAGGGTGTCGCCGGGCGACATGTTGCGGGTGTCGCCGCTCGGCAGCGCAGACGAGGGGGCCTCGGCGGGCGGCTGGATCGCGCGCCGGGTCACCCCGGGGGTGGGGCCCGCCTCGGTCACCCTGGGCGCGACCCGGTTGGCGCCGATGACGACGGCCACGATGCCGCCGGCGCAGACGAGCAGGGTGAGTACGGCGGCGGTGACCGCGACGACCACGACGGTCTTCTTGGACCCCTGCGCCGGCACCGTTGGGGGTGCGGCGAGCGGATAGCCGGGCCCGCCCGCCACCGGGTACGCGGCACCCGAGAACGGCGGCTGCGACGCGCTCCCCGCCGCCGACCACGGACTGGGCGGCGGTGTCTGCGGACCCGCCGGGTCACCGGCCGGCTGCGGCGGTGTCGTCGGGGACGGCTGCGTCGGCGGCTCCTGGTTCGGCTGTTGGGGGTCCTGCGGCCCGGCGGAGGGCTGGGGGTGGGTCACCGTACTCCTTGACGCCTCGGTACGTGTGGTTCGGGGAACCCGCCGACGCTACCGTGCGTGGCGAATTGCCCGATCGCCGCGCCGGAGCCCGTCCCACGGCCGGTGTCGCGTTCCTCCGGACAACCTGGACGGCCGTCAGCCGATCGTTTTCGGCCACTGTGGCCGCTGCCGGATCAGCGCCGCGGCAGGACGGCGGCGGTGCGAACGAGCCCGTCGGCGACGACGAACCGGCCGGTGACGGTGGCCGGCGGATCCTCGACCGACGCCTCGTCGAGGCGGGCCGGTGCGATGCGGGCGGTGAAGGTGCCCGCGTCCGGGTCGATGTCGAGGTGGGCGTCGAAGAAGCCCAACCACGTCCCGACGACCGGATACCAGACCTTGTAGACGGTCTCCTTGGCGCTGAACACGACGACTGGCCAGGAGGTGTCGCCGGGCAGCCCCGCGCAGAGGGCTTCCTCCTCGGGCAGCAGCACCATTCGGCGTACACCCGGATTGATCTCGTGGTGTTGCTCGGCGTCCATGCCGACGGACCGGACGTCGGTGGTGTGCGCCGCCGCGGCGGCGCAGTAGCCGGTGGTGTGGGTGATGGTGCCGACCACCCCGGCGGGCCAGACGGGCGAGCGGTCGGGGGCGGCCGGCACGGCCGTCGGCGGCAGGCCCAGATCGGTCATGGCCCGGCGGGCGCATGACCGGCCGGCGGCGAAGTCCCGCCGACGGGTCTCCACCGCCCGTTCGCCGAGGCATGCCTGCTCGGCGGGGAGCAGCGCGCCGAGCCAGTCGTCCGATCCGGCGACCGCCACGGCGACTGTCGCGGGAAAAATGTCACGCACGGTGTCGGCCTACTGATCGGTAGTGCTGGACCATGCGGTCAAGCGTCAACTTTCCGACTCCCATGACCGGAGAAGCTACCGCAAAGATGTAACACCGGAGGGACGTGTAGCGCCCTCTCTGATGGCTCCGGGGGGACCACCATCAACAACTGGCCGGGCACGGCAGCCGCCCAGTCCCGTGGACATCTGGAAGAAGGACGTGCGATGACCGATGGTGCCGAACGGCCGGGGGTGCAGGTGGACGATCACGCCCCGAAAACCCCCTGCTGGAGCTGCGGCTCCTGCGGTGACGAGTGGCCCTGCGCGACGAAGCGCAGCCGCCTGCTGGCGGAGTACGGGGGAGACCGGGCGATGCTCAGCGTCTACCTGGGCTCGTGCCTCGCCGCCGCCACGGAGGACCTGCGGACCGCCCCGGTCATGTCGCTCCAGGACCGGTTCATCGGCTGGTTGCCACGCGGTTCCCGGCGCGCCTGACCGCTGGTGGCCCCGCCGAGGCGGGGCCACCAGCGGCCCGAGCTGCTTTCAGCGACGCCGGGGCCGCCTGGTCATCGCGAAACCGACCACGCCGGCCACCGCGGCGAGCACGCCGCCGACGCCGGTCCAGACCCAGCGCGACCCGAGGTCCGGCAACCAGTCGGTGAGCGGGTCGCTGTCGTCGTCGGCCTCCGGATCCGCCACGGGTACGGCGTTGAGCACCGTGCCCGCCTTGGTGTTCGGCACCAGCGGTGCGGCCAACTCACCGTCGTCGGCCGACGTGCCCCGGTCGGCCACCGTGCCGACCAGCAGGTCCACGTCGACAGGTGCGCCCAGGTCCGGCTCGGGCAGGTCGATCACGGAGAGCCGGATGACGTACGTGCCGGGCAGCGGGTCGGCCGACCAGGGCTCCGCCCACGCCCGCACCTCGCGCAACGTGCAGCCCAGCGTCACGTTCGACGCCTTCGCGTCGACCGTCGGGGTCTGCGCCCCGGCGGTGCACGCCTGGCGGCGGCGCAGCCCGTCGAAGACGTCGACCGTCCAGGTGGAGGCGCCGCTGCGTCCCTTCGGGAAGGTGACGGTCGCGGTGATCTCGTGCACCTGACCGGCCTTCGCCGAGAACGCCCAGTAGAGGTGGTCACCGATCGAGGCGTCCACCCGTACCGGTTGGCCGGCGGAGATCGGGGTGGCGGTGAGGAACGACGTGCCGGCCCGGTTCACCGGCGTGGCTCCCGGCGAGGGGCTCGGAGCGGCGACGGCGGCGACCGGGAGCAGGGCGGCCCCACCGACGGCGAAGAGCGCCGCCAGCGACCGGAACAGTGCGCTGCGCATCAGTTCTCCCTCCAGGTGGCGACCCACCAACGGGTGAGCAGTCCGGCGAGCAGGCCGGTGATCAGCCCGGCGACGGTGAGCAGGGCGAGCAGCACCCAACCCCGGCCGAGGTCCGGCCCGTCCGGAGCGGGCGCGGCGGCGACCACGTCGACTGTCAACTCCACCGGCATGCCGGGGGTGGCCGCGGTGCCGGGGCGCGGGGCGAACGAGTTGCTCACCACCAGGCAGACGGTGGTGGGTTCGACGACCGGCGCGGAACTCTCCGCGGTCTCGGTGGCGTCCTCGTCGTCGGCGGTGGCCGACCAGCGCAACCCGGCGGAGAGCACGTCGGCGCGTCCGCTGCCGGCGTCCGCGCCCCGGACCAGTTCCCGTCCGTCCGCCGCGGTGGCCCGCAGCAGCACCCCGTAGTCCCGGTTCACGGGTCGGTCCAGCGCGATGCTCACCGAGGCCCGCAGCTCCTGCCCGGGGCGTACCGGCACCCGGTAATAGCGGTGCTCGGAGAACGCCTCCCGGTCGGCGTAGACACCGGGGGCGAGCAGCGGTGCCGAGTCGCAGGCGGTCGCGCCGCCGACGACGGTCGGGGCGCGGGTGTGCGTGTCACCGGCCCGCTCGACGAGCTGCTTGATCCGACCGGTCAGCTCCTCGGCGCTCTGCGCGGCGGTGTAGGTGCCTCCGGTCGCGCCGGCGATGCAGAGCAGTTGCCGGCGGACCTTCTCGTCGGGGGCCAGGCCGAGGGTGTCGACGACCAGGCTGGTGCCCTGGGCGGCCAACTCGCGGGCCACCTCGCACGGGTCGGGCGGAGCGCAGGTGTCCTCGCCGTCGGTGATCAGCACGATCCGACGGGTGGTGGCTCCGGTGCCCAGGTCCTGTGCGGCGGAGCGCAGTGCGAGGCCGACGGGTGTGAACCCGGTCGGCCGTAGCGTCGCCACCGCCGCCTTGGCCGCGCTCCGGTCCACCGGGCCGACCGGCACGATCTGCTGGGTGTCCTGGCAGCCGACCTTCTTGTCCTTGCCCCGGTAGGTCGCGCCGAGCACCCGGATGCCGAGCTGGGTCTCCTCCGGCAGCGCGTCCACCACCTCGTTGAAGGCCTGCTGGGCCACCGAGATCCGGCTGCGCCCGTCGATGTCGGCGGCGCGCATCGAGCCACTGACGTCGAGTACCAGTTCGACCCGGGGTGGTTCGGGTGCCGGCTCCTCGTCGGCCCGCGCCGGGGTGGGCCCGGCCAGCGCGGTGGTCGCCAGCAGTCCGAGAAGGACGGCCGTCGATCGTCTGAAGTTGATCACGGCCCGCAGTGTAGTGAGATCCACTTTGGATGATCGTTCGGGTGGCGAAGATCGAGATCCGATGGGTCGTCAGCCTGGTCGCGTCCAGGCCGTCGCGCTCGACCGCCGGCCGGATCGGCGACAACCCCTGACAGTGAGGATGTAGGAGCGGATCACCCGGCTGGTCTGACTCAGCCTCTGACTGACGTTGGCGTCTTCTAGCGGATTCGTCGGCCTGTCCGGGTGACCCGTTCCTGCACTCACCTGCGGGGCGTTCGTGACCTGATAGGAGCCTGTGCAAGAGGTCCCATCACTGTCCTGTCCGCCCGTCCCGGCGGTGCGTGCCGACCCTGTTCGGTGCAAGCGAGAGGGACGACGGTTTCAGCATGGCAGCCAGGAAGCGTCAGGTCACAGGCGGAGTCGATACCCACGGCAAGACTCATCACGCGGCGGCGGTTGATCAGGCCGGCCGGATTCTGGGTGATCAGGAGTTCCCGGCTACCACCGCCGGCTACCAGCTCCTGCTGGCCTGGCTGCGGGGGTTCGGTGCGGTGGTGAAGGTAGGCGTGGAAGGCACCGGCACCTACGGCGCCGGACTTGCCCGCTTCCTCACCGCTCGTGGCATCGCCCTGGTCGAGGTCGACCGCCCCGATCGGCGGGCCCGCCGCGCCAAAGGTAAGTCCGACCCCTTGGACGCGCTCGCCGCTGCCCGCGCGGCCCTGTCCGGGCAGGCCAACGGCACACCCAAGACCCGCACCGGCCCCGTCGAAGCCATCCGCGCCCTGCGGGTCGCCCGACGCGGAGCGGTCAAGGCCCGCACCGCTGCCCTCAACCAGCTGCACGGGCTGATCGCCTCCGCGCCCGACACGCTGCGCCAAGAACTCAACGGTCCGGCAACGACACTCGTCAACCGATGCGCCGCACTGCCCGTCAACGAGACCCGGCTCACCGACCCTGTGGAAGCCACCAAGGCGGCCCTGGCCGTGATCGCCACCCGGATCCAGACCCTGACCACCGAGATCAACCAGGCCGATCGCCGGCTACGACCCGTCGTCGCCCGCACCGCCCCACACCTGAGCGCCGTCTATGGCGTCGGCCCCGACGTCGCCGGACAGCTCCTGACCACCGCCGGCGACAACCCCGACCGGCTGCGTTCCGACGCCGCCCTGGCCCACCTCTGCGGAGCCGCACCCATCCCCGCCAGCAGCGGACGCACCGATCGGCACCGCCTCAACCGCGGCGGCGATAGAGCCGCCAACTCAGCCCTGCACACCATCGCCCTGGTCCGCATGCGCTACGACCCCCGCACCCGCGCCTACGTCGACAAACGCACCAAACAAGGACTCAACAAAAAAGAGATCATGCGCTGCCTCAAGCGCTACATCGTCCGCGAGGTCCACACCGCCCTCCTCGCCGACTTCACCGCCCTCAACACCCCTTGACTTCTATAGGAGCATCCGGGCGCCTCCGCGCTCTGGGTCCACGCCAGGTCACCCTCGGTCAACTGGAGAATGGCGGTTGTCGGTCCGGCCGCCATCCGTCGGAAATCTGACCCAAGTCGACCCGTTGTGCCGGTGGTGCGCGGTGGTTAAGCTCTTCATGCGCGCCCCAATCGCCCGCTTCCCCCGTGGCAGGCGATCGGGGCGCGCGTCTTTGTTCAATAAGGGCCCGCACGCCGAAGCGTGCGGGCCCTTATTCGTCGCGCTGTGCGGCGCGTCGCCTGTCGGTGCTTATATCCACCGACCGTCGAGCCACATCCGGGACAGCCAGTCCGAGTACGGGATCACCTTGCCGACGAAGATCGGATAGAAGTACGCGAAGCAGAGCCCCACCAGCAACACGTACGCCCCGGCGGCGATGCTGCCCACCAGTCGACGTTCGTAACTCGGGTCGCCGGGCACCAAAGGCGCCACCTCACCCACGTCACCCCCGGCGGGAGCGATCAGCGCGCCCAACACGTACACCACGGCCAGCACGAGGAACGGCACCGCCGGGGCGGCGTAGAAGGAGAACATCGTCCGGCCGTCGAGGGCGAGCCAGAACCACGGCAGCAGCCCGGCCGCCACGGTCAGCAGGATCGCCCCGGCCCGCCAGTCCCGACGGGCCAGGCCGAGCCAGGCCAGCGCCACCAGGGCGGGCAGGAACGACCACCAGAGCAGCGGGGTGCCGAGCAGCAGGATCTCAGAGGCACAGGTCGGCGCGCCGCACGCGCCGTCACTGGCGTAGTGGAACGCCACCGGGCGACCGAGCAGCAGCCACTGCCACGGCCAGGACTGGTACTTGTGCGCGTCGTCGAGTTGGGCGTGGAACCCGTACGCCGCGCGGTGGTACTCGTAGAGGTTGATCAGCGGGCCGATCACCGGGCGGTCGCTCAACTTGTCGGTCGCGTACTGCGTCGACGACGCCAGCCGGTAGTAGCCGTCGTCGGTGACCAGCCAGCCCGTCCAGGTGGCCAGGTAGGCGCCGACCATGAGCACACCGGCGAGCACCACCCAGGGCAGCTCGTCGAGCACGGTGTCCCGCCAGGGCCGGCGGACCCCCGCCGAACGGCGGACGCCGACCTCCCAGAGGAGCACCAGCAGCGCGAAGGCCGGGACGAAGTACAGAGCGCTCCACTTCACCGCGCAGGCGCAGCCGAGCAGCACCCCGGCGGCCAGTCGCCACCACGGCCAGGTGCGCCAACCGGTCGGCGGTCGGCCGGCCCGGCCCGGCCGGCTCGGGTCGAGCCCGTCGTCAAGGGCCCGCGCCCAGCGGCGACGGCGCGCGTCCCGGTCGAGCACCAGCGCCCCGAACGCCGCCAGCACGAAGAAGAGCAGGAAGATGTCGAGCAGCGCCGCGCGGGACAGCACCATATGGAAGCCGTCCAGGGCGAGCAGCAGGCCCGCCGCACAGCCGAGCACCGTCGAGTGGAACATCCGCCGACCGATGCGCACCAGCAGCAGCACCGACAGGGTGCCGATCACGGCCGCCGAGAACCGCCAGCCGAACTCCGGCGCGGTGGTGATCAGGTGGCCCGGGACGGAGACCTTCGACTCGGCGTCCTGGTAGCCGAAGGCCCACTCGCCGAGGCCGATCAACCACTTGCCCAGCGGCGGGTGCACCACGTACGACGGGACGTTGTCCTTGTAGTTCCACTCGACGGCCCGGCTGATCAACCCGTAGGCGTCCTTGGCGTAGTACGTCTCGTCGAAGATCTTGCCCTTCGGGCTGGACAGCCCGACGAAGCGCAGGATCGCCGCGATGGCCACCACCACCGCCGTGGCCAGCCAGGAGAACCGGTCCAGTTTGGTGTCGACGGTGGCGAACCTCCGCCGGACCACGGCGGACACGCCGCCGCCGTCGGCACCCGGTGCCGTCGGCTCCTGGCTGGGGCTGGGATCGCCGGTCACCTCGACCATCTTGGCCGGCTCGGCGCTCGGGCTCTGCGCTGTCGACGCACTCGTCACCCGGCGATCGTAGGCTGCCAACGTGTCCGGTGGCGCCCGTCGTCCCTGATACCGGTATTCGCTGTCGATGAAGGAGACGAATCCGTGGGTGAAATGTCCGAAGCTGGGCGCCTGGTCCTGCTCGGTGCCCCGCTCGGCAACGCCGCCGACGCCTCGGCCCGCTTCCGCGAGGTCCTGAGCAGCGCCGACGTGGTCGCGGCGGAGGACACCCGCCGGCTCACCCGGCTGGCCCGCGACCTCGACGTCACCGTCGGCGGTCGCATCGTCTCGTACTTCGAGGGCAACGAGGAGCGGCGCACCCCGGAGCTGGTCGAGGTCATCCTCGGCGGGTACGTGGTGGCCCTGGTCACCGACGGGGGGATGCCGAGCGTCTCCGACCCCGGTTACCGGCTGGTCCGCGCCGCGTTGGACGCCGGGGCGCCGGTCACCGTCGCCCCCGGGCCGAGCGCGGTCACCACCGCGCTGGCGGTCTCCGGTCTGCCCTGCGACCGGTTCTGCTTCGAGGGCTTCCTGCCCCGCACCCCCGGTGCCCGCCGGTCCCGGCTGCGCGCGCTCGCCGCCGAGGAACGCACCCTCGTCTTCTTCGAGGCCCCGCACCGGATCGGTGCGGCTCTCGCCGATCTCGCCGACGCGTTCGGCGCGGACCGACCGGCCGCGCTCTGCCGCGAACTCACCAAGACCTACGAGGAGGTGCTCCGCCGTCCGCTCGGCGAGCTGGCCCGGTGGGCCGCCGAGGGAGACCCGCGCGGAGAGATCACAGTGGTGGTGGCCGGAGCGCCGGTCACCGCCCCGGAACGCCCGGACGACGACACCCTGCGCGCGGCGGTCGCCGAGCGGGAGGCCGCCGGCCGGTCCCGCCGGGACGCCATCACCGAAGTCGCCACCGAGTACGCGCTGCGCCGCCGGGACGTCTACACGATCGTGCACAGCTGACCCTCGGCGGCCACCCGCTCACCAGGCGGCGGCCAGGAAACCGACTGTGATGATCACGGGGCCGGCGACGGCGGCGGCCACCGCCCAGCGGCGGTGCCGACGGCCGGGCAGCCGGGCCGACCCGGTCCACCTGACGATGCCGGCGGTGCAGCCCAGCACCACCAGCAGGCCGGGCAGCCAGCGCAGGTGCCGACCCAAGCCGGTGTCGGCGTACGCGGTCGTCGCGTCCGGGCCGGTCATTCGCGCCGACAGCGCCGTACCGGTCGCCTTCGCGGCGTCGGACACCCCGCTCACCCGTATCCCGTGCGCGATGAACCGCCCGTCCTGCGCCGTGAACGTGCCCCGGCACCGCTGGGTGAGCCCGTCGCCGGTGCAGCCGTCGATCACCACGGTGCCCGCTCGGGCGTGCCCCACCGCCAGCCAGAACGGACCGGCGCTGACCCAGGCGAAGAAGGCCGCGGCCAGGCTCAGCGCCACCAGCGTGGCGAGGCCGGGCAGCGGGTCGGGCGGCGGGGCGGCCCGGCCGGGTGTCCGGCGTCGCGACGGGCGGGAGTCCCGGTCCCGGTCCGGTTCCGGTTCCGCGCGGACCGGGGTGCCGTCCCAGTGCACCTCCTCGATCGGCGCCCAGGAGGCGACGTCGTCGTCCGGTGCGTCGCTCTCCACCCGTCGGCCCCGATGCCGGCGGCCCTGCTGCCGGACGGGCACGCGACGCGGCACCGCGTCCACCGGAGCCCCGGTGGTCGGCTCCACCTCGACGGCCTCGCTGGCGGCGGCCGCCGAGTCGACTGTCGGGCCCGGCGGGCCGGGTCGGGCCGGGCTCGGTGCTGGTGCCGCCGGCGTCGGCCGGGCCGGGGTGGGTGTCGGCGCGGTCGGCGCGGGCCGGGCGGGAGTGGCGGCGTGTCCGGACGACGCGGTCCGCTGCGGTGTCTCCGGCCGGTCGGCCCCGGTCCGGTCGGTGGGTTTCGGCCGGGGGATGGGACTGGGCCGTGCCGTGGAACCCGGATCGCTGCCGGGCCGTGCCGTGGAACCCGGATCGGTGCCGGGCACCAACCGGGGCTGCGGTGCTACCCCGGCACTCCGGGGCGGTGCCGAATCGGGGACGGGGTCGTCGACCGCCGGCCCGGTGCTACGGTCCTCGTGCTCCCGTGCCGCTCGTCTGCCAGTCACGATGTTCATTGCACACCGGTCCGGGGGCCGGAACCGGCAGCTCGGCCGCGTGTCGGCGACAAATCGGACCATTGGTCGAGGTGGTCGGCCCGGTCCGCTGGCGCGGCACCCCCCATTGGTTCGCGGGCGCCCCGGACGGGTCACTAGGCTTGCTGCTCATGAGTCACGTTCTCGCGGCAGTGGCCTGGCCGTACGCCAACGGCCCCCGCCACATCGGCCACGTCTCCGGTTTCGGCGTTCCCTCCGACGTCTTCGCCCGGTACATGCGGATGGCCGGCCACGACGTGCTCATGGTCTCCGGCACCGACGAGCACGGCACCCCCATCCAGGTGCAGGCCGACGCCGACGGGGTCACCCCGCGCGAGCTGGCCGACCGGTACAACAGGGTGATCGTCGAGGACCTGCACGGCCTGGGCCTCTCCTACGACCTGTTCACCCGCACCACCACCCGCAACCACTACGCGGTGGTGCAGGAGTTGTTCGAGGGGATGTACCGCAACGGCTACATCGTGCCGAAGACCACGATGGGGGCCATCTCCCCGTCCACCGGGCGCACCCTGCCCGACCGTTACATCGAGGGCACCTGCCCGATCTGCGGGTACGACAGCGCCCGGGGCGACCAGTGCGACAACTGCGGCAACCAGCTCGACCCGATCGACCTGATCAACCCGAAGTCGCGGATCAACGGCGAGGCCCCGAAGTTCGTCGAGACCGAGCACTTCTTCCTCGACCTGCCCGCCCTGGCCGACGTGCTGCGGCAGTGGCTGGACACCCGCGAGGGGTGGCGGCCGAACGTGCTGCGGTTCTCCCGCAACCTGCTCGACGACCTCCAGCCCCGGGCGATCACCAGGGACCTGGAGTGGGGTGTGCCCATCCCGCTGGACGGCTGGCGGGACCGGTCGGACAAGCGGATCTACGTCTGGTTCGACGCGGTGATCGGCTACCTGTCCGCCTCGATCGAGTGGGCCCGCCGCTCCGGCGACCCCGAGGCGTGGCGGAAGTGGTGGTCGACCGACGACGCCGGCAAGGACGCCCGGTCCTACTACTTCATGGGCAAGGACAACATCGTCTTCCACTCGGTGATCTGGCCGGCGCTGCTCTCCGGCTACTCCGGTGCGGGCTCCCGCGACGGTGAGCCGGGCGAGCTGGGTCGGCTCAACCTGCCCACCGAGGTCGTCTCCAGTGAGTACCTGACCATGGAGGGGCGCAAGTTCTCCTCGTCCCGCAAGGTGGTCATCTACGTCCGGGACTTCCTGGAGCGATACGACGCGGACGCGTTGCGCTACTTCATCGCCGCCGCCGGCCCGGAGAGCAACGACACCGACTTCACCTGGGCCGAGTTCCTCCGCCGCAACAACGACGAGTTGGTCGCCGGCTGGGGCAACCTGGTCAACCGGTGCGTCTCCATGGCGGCGAAGAACTTCGGCGCGATCCCGCCGGTCGACCCGGCCGGGCTCACCGAGGCCGACGAGGCGCTGCTCGCGGTGGCCCGGGCCGGGTTCGCCACGGTCGGTGACCTGATCGGCCGGCACCGGCAGAAGCAGGCCATCGGTGAGGCCATGAAGGTGGTCGCCGAGGCCAACAAGTACCTCTCCGAGCAGGCACCGTGGAAGCTCAAGGGCGAGGCGGACAAGCCCCGGATGGGCACCATCCTGCACGTCGCCCTCCAGGTGATCAGCGACGCCAACACGCTGCTCACCCCGTTCCTGCCGCATTCCGCGCAGCAGGTGTACGAGCTGCTCGGCGGCACCGGTGTGCACGCACCCATGCCCGTCATCGAGCAGGTCGACGACCTGGACGGCGGGCCGGCGTACCCGGTGCTCACCGGTGACTACACGGTCGGCGCGCGCTGGGAGTCGGTGCCGATCGAGGTGGGCCGGCCGCTGGCGGCGCCGAAGCCGGTGTTCCGCAAGCTCGCCCCGTCGATCGTCGACGAGGAGCTGGCCCGGCTGGCCGGATGACAGTGTGACGCGCGGCGGCAGCCGGTTCTGCCGCCGCGCGGCGTCACATCGCGTACCGGGTGTCCATCACCTGGTCGTCGGTCACCTCGGTGCCCAGCGCCCACGCCTCGTAGACGCCCCGTTCGTGGCACTGCGCGCCGGTCGTCACCACCGCCTCCGGGTTCGGGAAGCGCAGGCGTACCCGCAACCACCCGGCCTCCTCCCGCAGCACCAGGCAGGGCACGCCCCGCCACTGGGCGAACCGGACCCGGCGGGCCACCGCGTCCACCGGGTAACGGGCCGCCCGGGTCATCGCCAGCACCCGGAACCCGCCGGGCAGGTCGGCCACCGCCTCGTACTCGTTGTCGCCGTAGAGACCCACCAGCTGGGTGGAGCGCGGCGCGTCCCCGTTCGGCACGTACTCCTGGTCCGGCGAGAGACCCGGCACACCGGCCAGCAGGTGCCGCCACTGCGGGCCCACCATCCGCAGCCATCCGCGCTGCTCGGCCTGGTAGGTGTAGAGCACCACCTCCACCCCCTCCGCCGGGTACGCGATCAGGGCGGCGTTCGCCGGCATCGGCAGATCGGCGAAGTCGCGGGTGATGAACTCCGGGATGAGCTGACCGTTGCTCGGCACGAAGCCCGTGCCCAGCACCGGCGCACCGAGCCGGTCCCGGGACGCCAGCGCGGTCAGACCGCGGTGCGCCTCGCCCACCGGCACGTCGTAGTCGCCCGGGTCGGACGCCCGCCACCGCAGCGCGTACGCCACCTCCGGCCCGTCCCGGCCGACGTCACCGTCGGTGCGCAGCACCGTCGTCGTCGCGGGCGTACGCAGGTGCGCCACGTCGTACTCGCGGTAGCAGAAGCCGTGCGGCAGCCAGCCCCGCACGTAGCCGGCGAGCTGCTGAGCGGAGAGCACCTTCACCATCCGGGTGCCCCGCCGGACCACCGCCGACGCCCGCGCCGCCGCCAGCACCGGGTCACCCGCGGCGGCCGGCTGCTGGCTGAGCTGGTGCAGGTACGCCCAACCCCGCTCGCGGTGCGCGGGCATCATCAGCGGGTGCTCCGGCTCGTCGGCCGGCTCGCCGGCCCCGTGCACCGCGGTCACCTCGCTGACGTGCACGAACCGACGCCACGGCAGCGCGCTGCCGGGTCGGGGCGCCCACTCGAAGCCGGCCACCTCGTCGGCGCTGAACAGCTCGTACGCGGCGCCCCGGGCGATCTCCTCGGCCGGGTACACGCCGCCGCCGAACGCCACGTGCAGCCCGGTACGTTCGCCGGCGGCCCCGCCGGTCTGGGGGGTGAGGCTCATGCCGCCGTCTCCCTCTCCCTCGACGAGATGCCCTGCCGACCCGGTTCGCTCGCTCCCCGGCGACGGTAGAGTCGCGCGGCGTAGTCGAGGTGAACGTCGGGTGGCGGGCAGATGGACAGGCCCGGTGTGTAAGGCTGTCGCTGATGAGCGAGCCCACTGAATCGCGCCGAGAGCGCGCCGCGCGGCGGGCCGGAGAATTTCCGCCCGCCCCCGAGCCGCTGCCCCGGGCGGTACTGGACAGCCACACCCACCTGGACATCACGGTCAGCGAAGCCGGTGTGCCCGGCGGCGGACCGGCCGACGATCCGGTCGCGGTGGCCATCGAGCTGGCCACCGAGGTCGGGGTGGACCGGCTGGTCCAGGTGGGCGTCGACGTCGCCTCGTCCCGGTGGGGCGCGGACACCGCCGAGCGGTATCCCGCGGTGCTGGCCACCGTCGCCCTGCACCCCAACGAGGCGCCCCGGCTGAGCGACCTCGACGAGGCGCTGCGGCAGATCGAGTCGCTGGCCGCCCGCGAGCGGGTCCGGGGGATCGGCGAGACCGGGATGGACTTCTTCCGGACCGGCGACGAAGGGCGTGCCGCGCAGGAGGAGAGCTTCCGGGCGCACATCGCCATCGCCAAGCGGTACGGCAAGGCGTTGGTCATCCACGACCGGGACGCCCACGCCGACGTGCTGCGGATCCTCGACGACGAGGGCGCTCCGGACCGGGTGGTGCTGCACTGCTTCTCCGGTGACGCCGAGTTCGCCCGCGAGTGCGTCCGCCGTGGTTACCTGCTCAGCTTCGCCGGCACCGTCACCTTCGGCAGCGCCGCCGCGCTGCGTGCGGCCGCCGCGCTCACCCCCGTCGACCAGATCCTGGTGGAGACCGACGCCCCGTACCTCACCCCGACGCCGCACCGAGGGCGACCCAACGCCTCGTACCTGATCCCGCTCACCGTCCGGGCGCTCGCCCAGACCACCGGCACCGACCTGGAGGAGCTGTGCGCGGCGATCTCCGCCACCGGCGACCGGGCCTTCGGCCCGTGGTGAGCCCGGCCCGACGGTCGGCACCGACCCCGTCGCTACGCTTCCCGGCATGACCGGTCTCCTCGGCCCGGCGGAGATCCGGGAACTCGCCGCCCGGCTGGGCGTCGCGCCCACCAAGAAGCTGGGCCAGAACTTCGTGCACGACCCGAACACCGTGCGCCGGATCGTCACCGCCGCCGGTCTGACCCCCGACGACGTGGCACTGGAGGTCGGTCCGGGGCTCGGCTCGTTGACGCTGGGGCTGCTGCCGGTCGCCGCGCACGTGCACGCCGTGGAGATCGACCCGGTGCTGGCCGGGGCGCTGCCGGAGACCGCCGCGCGGCACGCGGCGGCGGACGCCGACCGGCTCACCGTGCACCGCGCCGACGCCCTGCGCGTCGACGCCGCCGCGGTGGCCGACCCACCGCCGACCGCGCTGGTGGCGAACCTGCCCTACAACGTCGCGGTGCCCGTGGTGCTGCACCTGCTCGCCGTGCTGCCCACCCTGCGGCACGGTCTGGTCATGGTGCAGAAGGAGGTCGCCGACCGGCTGGTCGCCGGTCCCGGCTCCAAGGTGTACGGAATCCCGTCGGTCAAACTCGCCTGGTACGCCCACGCCAAGAGCGCCGGACGGGTGCCCCCGAACGTGTTCTGGCCGGTGCCCAACGTCGACTCCGGCCTGGTCGCCTTCACCTGCCACGAACCGCCCCGATCCGACGTACCCCGGGAACGGGTGTTCGCCGTCATCGACGCGGCGTTCGCGCAGCGGCGCAAGACGCTGCGTGCCGCGCTCGCCGGTTGGGCCGGTGGCGCGGACCGGGCCGCCGCCGCGCTCACCGCGGCCGGCGTCGACCCCGGCGCTCGGGGAGAGTCCCTGACCGTCGAGCAGTTCGCCGCCATCGCCGCGTCGGCTCCGGTCGGTACGCGGGCCGCGAAGTAGGCTGACGCCGTGCCCGCCGAGGAGGTGTACGAGTGACTGCGCAGCCGATCGAGCCCACCGCCCACGGGATGTGGACCCCGGATCCTGTCCGGCAGCGGCTGGCCAACCACACCATCGAGGACGTGCTGGCCCTGCCCGACGACGCCCCCCGCGTCGAGCTACGTGACGGAGTCCTCGTCGTGGTCCCTTCCCCGACCTTCGCTCATCAGAACATCGGCAACCTGTTGTGGATGTGGTTGCGGCAGTACGCGCCGGTCGAGCTGACGCCGGCCACCGCCGTCGGGGTGGCGATCGACTACCGAAACTCCCTCGAACCCGACGTCGTCCTGCTGAAGCGTCCGGTGGCGGCCGACCACCACTACTTCGAGGCCGAGCAGGTCGTGCTCGCCGTCGAGGTCGTGTCGCCCGGCACCCGACGCCGGGATCGGTTGGAGAAGCCTGCCGACTACGCGGACGCCGGCGTTCCGCACTACTGGCGGATCGAGCAGAATCCGGTGCACGTGTACGCGTACGACCTGGTCGACGGCCGGTACGAGCTGGCCGCCGACTCCGCCGAGGAGCTGATCGTGGCCAAGCCGTTCGACATCCGCCTGCGCGTGCGGGACATCACCCCGTGACCGAGGCCTGGCGACCGGACGACGACGAGCCACGTGGGGCCATCGGCCCGGTGCGGGTCCGGGTGCCCGCCAAGG
Organism: Micromonospora sp. WMMD1155; assembly: GCF_029581275.1. Lineage (NCBI taxonomy): Bacteria > Bacillati > Actinomycetota > Actinomycetes > Micromonosporales > Micromonosporaceae > Micromonospora > Micromonospora sp. WMMD1155. Next base: position 1,950,679 of record NZ_CP120742.1, on the reverse strand, counting down.
TCAATCTGCACCTCGGGGTGGGCCCGCTGCGCCGGGACGGCTACCACGAGCTGAACACGGTCTACCACGCCATCTCGATCTACGACGAGCTGACGGCCCGTCGGGGCGACACGCTCGCCCTGACCATGGAGGGCGAGGGCACCGGCGAGTTGGCCCTGGACGACTCCAACCTGGTGATCCGCGCGGCGCACGCCCTCGCCGGGTACGCGGGCGTGCTGCCGCACGCCCGGCTGCACCTGCGCAAGCAGATCCCGCTCGCCGGCGGGCTGGCCGGTGGTAGCGCCGACGCGGCCGCCGCGCTGGTGGCCTGCGACGCCCTGTGGGGCACCGGGTTGTCCCGCGACGAGCTGGCCGGGATCGCCGCCGACCTCGGCTCCGACGTGCCGTTTTTGATCTACGGTGGCACCGCGCTGGGCACCGGCCGGGGTGAGGCGATCAGCCCGGTGCTGGTCCGCCCGACCACCTGGCACTGGGTGGTGGCGATCGCCGACGGCGGCCTCTCCACCCCGGTCGCCTACCGCGAGCTGGACCGGCTGCGCGACTCCGGTGCCGCCGGTGTCCCGCTGGGCCCCACCGACGAACTGCTGGCCGCCCTGCGCCAGCGCGACCCGCGGGTGCTCGCCCGGACGCTCGGCAACGACCTGCAGGACGCCGCGCTGGCCATGCGCCCGGCGCTGGCCGACACCCTGAAGGTCGGCGAGGAGGCGGGCGCGCTCACCGGTATCGTCTCCGGCTCCGGCCCGACCTGTGTGTTCCTGGCCGCCGACGCGGCCGACGCGGAGCGGATCGCCGCCGAGCTGACCGCCGCGGACGTGTGCCGGGAGGCGCGGGTCGCGCACGGGCCGGTCGCCGGCGCCCGCGTCGGCTGACGGCACGTCCGACCGGTCCCACGGGCGCGCGGCGCGGTCGCCCGGGGTGTCCGCGTACCCTTGGGGCAGGCGTCCAGGTGCCCGCCGGCACCCGGACGCCTTGATCATGAAGGGTGGATCGTGGCGAACATCGTCAATCTGGACCGGGTGTCCAAGGGGTACGGCGCGGCTGGGCGGCTGCTCACGGACGTCTCGCTCGGCCTGGACGACGCCGACCGGATCGGCGTGGTCGGCCTCAACGGCGCCGGCAAGTCCACTCTGCTGCGGCTGCTCACCAAGCAGGAGGGCCCCGACGAGGGCCGGGTGACCCACCGTCGCGACCTGCGCGTGCTGTGGCTGCCGCAGCAGCTCACGCTCGCCGCCGACGCCACCGTCCGGGACGTGGTGCTGGGCACCGCCTGGCTCGACGAGGGCATGGGCGCCGAGCACGAGTGGGCCGGTGACGCCGGGGTGCGGGCCATCCTCGACGGTCTCGGCATGCCGCACCTGGGCCTCGACCAGCCGGTCGGCCCGATGTCCGGTGGCGAACGACGCCGGGTGGCGCTCGCCGCGCTGCTCGTGCGCGACTCCGACCTGCTCATCCTCGACGAGCCCACCAACCACCTCGACGTCGGCGGCGTCGACTGGCTGGCCCGGCACCTGGTCGGTCGCAAGGGCGCCCTGGTGGTGGTCACCCACGACCGGTGGTTCCTCGACGCGGTCTGCACCACCACCTGGGAGGTCGCGGACCAGACCGTCCGCGCCTACGAGGGCGGCTTCGCCGCCTGGACCCTGGCCCGCGCCGAGCGTGAGCGCGTCGCCGCCGCCACCGAGGCCCGCCGGCAGAACCTGCTCCGCAAGGAGATCGCCTGGCTGCGCCGTGGCCCTCCGGCCCGGACGTCCAAGCCCCAGTTCCGGATCGACGCCGCGAACGCGTTGATCGCCGACGTGCCACCGGCGCGGGACACCATGTCCCTGCAACGCATGGCCGTGTCCCGGCTCGGCAAGCAGGTGTACGAGCTGGAGAACGTCGAGCTGCACGCCGGCCCGAAGGAGATCCTGCGCGACGTCACCTGGCTGGTCGGCCCCGGCGACCGGATCGCCATCCTCGGCGCGAACGGCGCCGGCAAGACCACGTTGCTGCGGATGCTCGCCGGCGTCACCCGCCCCGACGGTGGCCGCCTCGGCACCGGCTCCACGGTGCGGCCCGCGTTCCTGTCCCAGGAGCTCGCCGAGCTGCCCGGGCACCTGCGGGTGCTCGAAGCCGTCGAGGAGGTCGCCCGCCGGGTCCAGCTCGGCGACCGCGAGGTCTCCGCGTCCCAGCTCGCCGAGGTGTTCGGCTTCGACGACCGCCGGCTCTGGACGCCGGTCGGCGACCTCTCCGGTGGGGAGCGTCGTCGGTTGCAGATGCTGCGGCTGCTGGCCGGCGAGCCCAACGTCCTGCTGTTCGACGAGCCCACCAACGACCTGGACACCGACACCCTCGCCGCGTTGGAGGACCTGCTCGACTCGTGGCCCGGCACGATCATCGTGGCGAGCCACGACCGCTACCTGATCGAGCGGGTCACCGACACCGCGTACGGGATGTTCGGCGACGGCCGACTGGTGCACCTGCCGGGCGGCGTGGACGAGTACCTGGCGCGGACGGCGGAGCGGGCCGGCGCCACCCGACCGGGCGCCACCCGACCGGGCGCCACCCCGACCGCCGCCGCGCCGACCGCGAGCGGCATGTCCGCCGCCGAGGTCCGCCAGGCCCGCAAGGAACTCACCCGGCTGGAACGGCAGCTCGGCAAACTCGACCAGCGCGAGACCACGTTGCTCGACCAGTTGGCGGCGGACGCCACCGACTACGCCCGGGTCGCCGAGTTGGACGCCCAGCTCAAGGATCTGCGCGCCGAGCGGGAGCGGATCGAGGAGAGCTGGATGACCCTCGCCGAGGACCTGCCGGAGAGCTGAGCGTTCCGGGCGCGCCGGTCCGGGACCGTGTGCGGCGTCACACCGCCACATGCGAGACAATCGTCGGCGACACCTCACCCCACGGCGTTGGAGACACAGACATGGCCCACACCCCCGTCAACCACCCCGCGCGGCCGATCTACCGGGCGATCGGCGGGCTGACCGGTCTGTACCTGGTGGTCTTCGGTGTGCTCGGCATCGTCGAGAGCACCGGCAACGAGATCCTCGCCCAGGACAGCACCCGGGTCCTCGGCCAGGGCACCAACCTCGGCTTCTCGCTGCTCAGCGTGCTGCTCGGGGTCGTCGTGCTGGTCGGCACCGCGCTCGGCCGCAACATCGACGTGGCGATCAACCAGTGGCTGGCGTACACCCTGATGGTGATCGGCCTGGGTGCCCTCGCGTTCATCCGGACCGACGCCAACATCTTCAACTTCAGCATCACCACCGTGATCGTCGTGCTGACGGCCTCCCTGGTGCTGCTCATGGTCGGCATGTACGGCAAGGTCGGCACGGACGAGGAGGCGGAGGCGTTCCAGAAGGCTCGTCTCGTGCTCTGAGGGTTTCTCTGTGGTTGCTGTTGGGGTTTTCGCCGGAGCCCGAGCTGCTCCGGGCGGTCAGGCTTGATCCCTGCGCAGCTCGGGCTCCGGCGAAGACCTGACTCGGTCCAGCCTTCGGCGGACCGCGCGACCCTCGGTGTTTTGCCTGACATGCCCGTTTTCCTGGGCGACAATTCCCCTGAAACGGTCAATCAGGGGGTCAGGGGTATGCCGCACTTTCCGGTGAACCATCCGGCACGGCCGATCTACCGGGTGCTCTCCGGTCTGATCGGCGTCTACATCCTGGTCTTCGGCGTCTGGGGTACCGCGGAGACGATCGGCGAGCCCCTCTTCGGCCGTAACGGCACCTGGGCCCTCGGACTACGGACCAACCTGGCCTTCTCGCTCGCCTCGGTGGTCTTCGGAATCGTCCTGATCATCGGGGCGTCGCGGCGGAGCAACCTCGGCCACTACATGAACCTCACCGCTGGTGTGGTGTTCCTGGTGACCAGCATCGTGATGATGTCCGTGCTGCAGACCGACGCGAACTTCCTCAACTTCTCGATGTCGACAGTGATCGTGTCGATGCTGTTCGGCCTGATCCTGTTCGGCACCGGCCTGTACGACAAGGTCGGCCCGGCCGAGCACGCGGAGGCGGAGCTGGAGCGCCGTAAGCACCCGGTGGCCGACGCGCACCGCCGCTGAGCGGGTCGGCGGCGGTGCGGCACGCCGGTCAGCGTCGGCGGGCCGTGATCAGCGTCGGCTTCGCCTCCAAGTGCGACAGCCCGTTCCAGGCCAGGTTGACGAGGTGCGCCGCCACCGTCTCCTTGCGTGGCTTGCGCACCTCCAGCCACCAGCGCCCGGTCAGCGCCACCATGCCGACCAGCGCCTGCGAGTACAGCTCGGCGAGCTTCGGGTCGTACCCGCGGCTCTTGAACTCGGCGCCCAGGATGTGCTCGACCTGGTGCGCCACGTCGTTCATCACGCTGCTGAAGTTGGCCGTGCCGGACATCAGCGGCGACTCGCGGACCAACACCCGGAAGCCGCTGGTCTCCTCCTCGATGTAGCCCAGCAGGGCCAGCGCCGCCTGCTCCAGCAGCTCCCGCGGGTGCCCGGCCGTCAACGCCGTGGTGATCCGGTCCAGTAGGGCCCGGACCTCCCGGTCGACCACCACCGCGTACAGGCCCTCCTTGCCGCCGAAGTGCTCGTAGACCACCGGCTTGGAGACCTTGGCGCGGGCGGCCACCTCCTCGATCGAGGTGGCGTCGAAGCCGCGTTCGGCGAAGAGTTGCCGGCCGGTCGCGATCAGCTGCTCCCGTCGCTGGGCCGCCGACATGCGGACCCGGGAGGTGGGTTTGGCCTTGGGTGCCGCGGTCGAGGCCGGCGGAGTCACCCGTCGGCCCCCGACACCATCGCCGTCATTGGTCTCGGGCATGTCGCCGCCTCGCTGGCGCTCGGTGACGCCCTGCCGTGGGATGGTGCCTCCGCTGTGCCCGTTCACGTCGTCGCCTCACTGTCGGGCGGTCGGGACCGCCCCGCCGCGCCGTCCGACCGATCCGGACCGACCGTGGCTCCCCGTCCGCCGAGCCGTCCGGTCCCCCCGCGTGGCTCGGTCATCTGGCCATCCTGCCAGGCGGCATCCCGGCGCACCGCCCGGTTTTACCGGGGTGCGACGGGCTTCACCAGCTTCGCGGCGAGGCGTTCCGGCTTCGGCCAGCGCACCTGCGTCGCGGCACCGACCTTCTCGAACAGCCAGATCACCCGGGCGGAGATGTCGATCTGGCCACGCAGGACGCCGTGTCGGGCGCTGGTCGGGTCGGCGTGGTGCAGGTTGTGCCAGCTCTCGCCGAACGACAGGATCGCCAGCGGCCAGAAGTTCGACGCGCGGTCGCCCTGACGCATCGCGAAGGGCCGTTCACCGTAGACGTGGCACACCGAGTTGATCGCCCAGGTCACGTGGTGCAGCAGGCCGATCCGGACCAGCCCGGCCCAGAAGAACGCGGTCAGCGCGCCCTGCCACGACCAGGTCACCAGGCCGCCGATCAGCGCCGGGCCGAGCAGCGAGACGGCCACCAGCGCCGGGAAGAGACGGTCGACCCGGCTGATGTCGCGGTCGGCGATGAGGTCCGGCGCGAAACGCTCGCGGTTGGACAGTTCGCGGCGGAACAGCCAGCCCACGTGTGCGTGGAACAGGCCGCGGGTCAACGCCCAGAAGCTGGTGCCGAACCGCCATGGCGAGTGCGGGTCGCCCTCCAGGTCGGAGAACGCGTGGTGCCGGCGGTGGTCGGCGACCCACTGGATGATCTCGCCCTGGACCGCCAGCGAACCCGCGACCGCGAGCGTCACCCGCAGCCACCGCTTGGCCTTGAACGACCCGTGGGTGAAGTAGCGGTGGAAGCCGACCGTGATGCCGAGCCCGGAGACGACGTACCAGACCATGCCGATGATCACGTCGGTCCAGCCGAGCCAACCACCCCAGGCGACGGGGACGGCGACCAGCAGTGCGACGAAGGGGATCACGACGAAGGCCCAGAGGGCCGCCAGGATGCCGGGGGACTGGCTGCCGTCGGTGAGGGGTTTGGGGCCGGGCGCGGCGGTGTTGGGATCGAGCAGAGCGGTGGACATGGGACCTCGCAGGGGGATGGTGACGAGCACGAAGTTACGCCTACGTCACCGTAACTTACGGAACCGTAGATCGCACGGGAACGTTCGGACAGAGTGTCGTACGTCAGTCCTAAAGTGCTGTTCATGACTGATTCTCTGGCCGCCGAAGTGCGTCGGTTACGCACTGAGGAGCAGTTGTCCGTCCGCCAGATCCAAGCCCGGACCGGCATCGGCAAAGATCGTGCACGTGCGATGCTGCGCGGGGTTCCTCCGCCAGCCTGGACCCGGCGACCGAATGCGAAGGACGAGTTGCGTGATCAGGCTGAGCGCCTGCGGCTCGGTGGCCTGTCGATTCCGGTTATCGCCGAGCGACTGGGGATCAGTCGGTCCACCGCATACCTATGGCTGCGCCACCTTCCACTCGACGCGAACAGTGCGGCGGCTCTGGTTCGGCGCAGAGCGCATTCGAAGGCCATGACCGACGCCCGATGGTCAGCTCATCGGGAGGCGCGGGATGCCGCGCGGCAGGAGACGATCGAGGCAGCTGCGGCCTGGGTGAAGCAGCTGCGCTACCGAGAGCTGATCGCGGTCGGTGCGGCGATCTACTGGGCCGAGGGTGCCAAGGCCAAGCCGTGGCGCCCCAACGACTGTCGAGTCCGGTTCGTCAACAGCGACCCGATGCTCATCGGTCTCTTCCTCCGCTTCGCAGGGGCGATGGGGGTGGACAAGCGGACCCTGCGGTACCGCGTCAGCATTCACGAGTCAGCCGACCCGGCGGCCGCGGCCTGTTGGTGGGCCGAGCAGGTCGGCGTGTCAGTCGACGAGTTCCAGCCCACCGCGCTCAAGCGTCACAACCCGGGCACCAATCGACACAACACCGGGATCGATTACCGGGGCTGCCTCGTGGTCGAGGTGCTCAAGTCGACGCGGCTCTACTGGAAGATCGAAGGGATCATGAAGGGGATGAGTGATGGCGTTGCGGCGGATGAGCGCTAAGGTGTAGCCGCAGGATGTCATCCTGAGGCGACGTGTTCCGACGTCGTGATCGGCCGTGGTGAAATTGGCATCACCCAAGATTTTGGCTCTTGAGTTTCAGGTTCGAACCCTGGCGGCCGAGCAGCTAGTCAACAACCTCTGGGCGGGGGTATCGGACAATCCTCCCACTCCGGCTGGTTAGCATGGCCGCGAGAGTGTCCGCCGTCCCGACGGGAGCCACGTCGTGCCCCAGTCCCACCTCCGTACCGTCGTCGTTCTCGCCGCCGGTGAGGGCAAGCGGATGAAGTCGACACTGCCCAAGGTGCTGCACCCGCTGCTCGGTCGGACGCTGCTCGGTCACGTGCTGAGCGCTGCCGCGCCGCTGGCCGCGGACCGCACCGTCGTCGTGGTGGGGCACGGCGCCGACCAGGTCCGGGAGCACCTGACCGCTGTCGCACCGGACGCCACGCCGGTGCTCCAGGCCGAACAGCTCGGCACCGGGCACGCCGTACGAATCGCGCTGGACGCGGCCCCCGACGGGCCCGGCACCGTCGTGGTGATCAACGGGGACGTGCCGCTGCTGCGGCCCGAGACGGTGGGCGCGCTGGTGACCGCCCACGAGGAGGCCGCCGCCGCGGCCACCGTGCTGGCCGCGGAGGTGCCCGATCCGACCGGGCTCGGCCGGATCGTCCGGGACGCCGACGGCCGCCTGGAGCAGATCGTCGAGGAGCGCGACGCCGACGCGACGCAGCGAGCGATCCGGGAGATCAACGCCGGCATCTACGCGTTCGACGCGGTGCGGCTGCGTGACGCGCTGGGCAAGCTCTCCACCGACAACGACCAGGGCGAGGAGTACCTGACCGACGTCTTCGGCCTGCTCCGTTCGGCCGGCGAGCCGGTCGCGGTGCACGTGGCGGTCGATTACGTCGAGACGTTGGGCTGCAACGACCGGGTGGAGCTGGCGACGCTGCGGCGGCTGCTGCGCGACCGGGTCAACGAGGCGTGGATGCGCACCGGGGTGAGCCTGCTCGACCCGGCGACCACCTGGATCGACGTGACGGTGGCCCTGGACCGCGACGCCGTGGTCGACCAGAACACCCAGCTCCGCGGTGCCACGGTGGTCGGCTCGGGTGCGTTGATCGGGCCGGACGTCACGCTGATCGACACGATCGTCGGCCCCGCCGCGTCGGTGCTCCGAAGCCACGCCGTCGGCGCGGAGGTCGGCGCGGGCGCGACCGTCGGGCCGTACGCGTACCTGCGGCCGGCCGCCCAGCTGGCCGAGAAGGCGAAGGTCGGCACGTTCGTCGAGGTCAAGAACTCCGAGATCGGCCCGGGTGCGAAGGTGCCGCACCTTACCTACGTGGGTGACGCGACGATCGGTGCGAAGGCCAACATCGGCGCGGCGACGATCTTCGTGAACTACGACGGGGTGAACAAGCACCGCACGATCGTTGGCGAGGGTGCCTTCGTCGGCTGCGACACGAGCTTGATCGCGCCGGTCGAAGTGGGTGCCGGGGCGTACGTGGCGGCGGGTAGTGCCATCGCCCAGGACGTGCCGCCGGGCGCGCTCGGGGTGACCCGTGCGCCGCAGCGCAACATCGAGGGCTGGGTGGCCCGCAAGCGCCCGGGAACGGTCTCCGCGGCGGCGGCCGAGCGGGCGCAACGCGGCACCGAGGGTGCGTCGGTGGCGCCGGGCGCCGCAAGCGACAGTGAGGCAATCCACGAGGTGACCGAGACGGTGGGCGGCGCGAGCGGCCCGGGAGATACTGCAACCGAATAGTCCCTGACCCACCACCACCGGGTCGGGTACCGCCGACATAACGGGAGCAGACGGGCCCATGGGCAGCATCGTCGCCGAAAACCGCAAAAGCCTGATGCTCTTTTCCGGACGTGGCTTTCCGGAGTTGGCCAAGGAGATCGGCGAGGTGCTCGGCGTGGCGCCGACCCCGGCCGACGCGTACGAGTTCGCCAACGGCGAGATCTTCGTACGGTTCAAGGACTCGGTACGTGGTTCGGACGCCTTCGTGGTGCAGTCCGTCACGCACGGGGTGAACACCTGGGTCATGGAGACCCTGATCATGGTCGACGCGCTGAAGCGGGGGTCTGCCAAGCGGATCACCGTGGTGCTGCCGTTCTACCCGTACGCCCGACAGGACAAGAAGCACCGGGGCCGGGAGCCGATCTCGGCCCGCCTGGTGGCGGACCTGTTGAAGACCGCCGGAGCCAACCGCATCCTCACCGTCGACCTGCACACCGCGCAGATCCAGGGCTTCTTCGACGGCCCGGTGGACCACCTCTTCGCGATGGACATCCTGGCCGAGTACGTCGAGCACAAGTACGCCGGCCGACCGATGACAGTGGTGGCGCCGGACTCGGGCCGGGTACGGGTGGCCGAGCGGTGGACCGACCGGCTCGGCGGCTGCCCGCTGGCGTTCATCCACAAGACCCGGGACCCGTTGAAGCCCAACCAGGTCGTGGCGAACCGGGTCGTCGGCGAGGTCGAGGGTCGGGTCTGCCTGATCGTCGACGACATGATCGACACCGGCGGCACGATCGCCAAGGCCGCCGACATCCTCAAGGAGCAGGGTGCGGCGGAGATCGTTGTCGCGTCCACCCACGCGCTGCTGTCCGACCCGGCCACCGAGCGGCTGAAGAACAGCTCGATCAGCGAGATCGTGGTGACGAACACGCTGCCGCTTCCGCCGGAGAAGCAACTGGACAAACTCACCGTGCTGTCGATCGCGCCACTGCTGGCGCGGGCGATCCGGGAGGTCTTCGACGACGGTTCGGTGACCACCCTCTTCGGTGGCCTGAGCTGATCGTCCAGCCCCGTTTCCGCCACTCGGCGTTTCGGCGGGTCGGGGGCTGTCAAACTGGTGGAAACGGGGCCGGCGCGCTGGTGGGAACACCACCGACGCGCCGGTCTGGAGCCGTGAACGGGGACTGCCGGAAACCCTGGAAACAGCTCGGGTAGACTGGTGCGGTTGCCACGGCGAGGGTGCCCGGCGGGCCGCTGAGAAGCGCCGCACGGAGGCACCGTCATCGACGCGGTGCTCCGGGCAGTCGTTCATGACGCATGAGCCCCAGCGAGCCCCTCGCCCCAGCACCGCCAGACGACAAGCCGCCGCAGCGAAAAGCATCAGGAGTTTCCCCGTGTCCGAGGTAAAGATCAGCGCCGAGCCCCGCACCGAGTTCGGCAAGGGTGGTGCCCGTCGTACCCGCCGGGCCGGCAAGGTGCCCGCCGTGCTGTACGGCCACGGCGAGAAGCCCAAGCACATCGCGCTGCCGTCGCGGGAGTTCGCCGCGGCGATCCGCAAGGGCGGTGCCAACCAGCTCTTCGCGATCGACATCACCGACGGCACCCAGGTGCTGGCGCTGCCGAAGGCGATTCAGCGTGACCCGATCCGCGACACCTTCGAGCACGTCGACCTGCTCCTGGTTCGCCGGGGCGAGAAGGTCACCGTCGAGGTTCCGGTCCAGCTGACCGGCGAGGCCGCGCGGGACACTCTGATCGTGCACGACCACGACACCCTCTCGGTGACCGCCGACGCCACCAAGGTGCCGGACCACCTGGAGGCGTCGATCGAGGGTCTGGAGGCGGGCACCCAGGTGACCGCCGGTGACGTCGAGCTGCCGGCCGGCGTCGAGCTGGCTGCCGACTCGGAGCTGACCGTCGCCTCGGTGACCGCCGCCCCCACCGCCGAGCAGCTCGAGGCGACGCTGCCCGAGGTCGAGGTGGCCACCGAGGAGGAAGAGGCCGAGGTCGGCGAGACCACCGAGGGCTCCGAGGGTGCGGACGCCGCTCCGGCCGCCGAGGGCGACGAGACCACCGAGGCGCGCACCGAGGCCTGATCGGTTCGTACTCTGCGACAGGCGTCCCCGGATGGTCGGGGGCGCCTGTCGGCGTATCGGGAGGTCACTGGATGGGCGTCGGGAGGGGCGGGTCGTGACGGACGAGGCGGGGCCGTGGCTGGTGGTCGGCCTGGGCAACCCCGGTCGGGAGTACGCGGGTAACCGGCACAACGTCGGCTTCATGGTGGCCGACCTGCTGGCCGGTCGGGTCGGTGCGCGGTTCGGGCGGCACAAGCGGGCGGTGGCCGAGGTGGCCGAGGCGCGGCTGGGGTTCGGTGGACCGAAGTTGGTGCTGGTGAAGCCACTGACGTACATGAACCTCTCCGGTGGGCCGGTGGCGTCCCTGGCGCAGTTCTACAAGGTGCCGGCGGCGCAGGTGATCGCGGTGCACGACGAACTGGACATCTCCTACGGCCAGGTGCGGGTGAAGTTCGGCGGCGGCGAGGGCGGGCACAACGGCCTGCGGTCGATGTCGAAGTCGTTGGGCACGAAGGACTACGCCCGGGTGCGGTTCGGCGTCGGTCGACCGCCGGGGCGGCAGGACCCGGCGGATTACGTGCTGTCGGATTTCGGCGCGGCGGAGCGTAAGGAGCTGGATTTCCTGGTGGACCGGGCCGCCGACGTGGTGGAGTCGGTGGTCGTCAAGGGCGTGGAGCCGACGCAGAACCTCTACCACGGCAGTTGAGGTCGGGTCGGAAGGCCCCAGATCGGGACCTTTCGACCCGGTCCGGCCGGGCGGGGCGTACCGGATCGGAAACGCTGGGCCGGTAGTCTGCGCCTTTCGGCGTGCCGCGACCGGCGACGCGGGTCGCGGCGAATCGGCCTGTGCGGGCACGGGTCGCGGCGAGGCGACGGGAGCAGGCAGATGGGCAGTCCTCCGATGATCGACGGCGCGTTCGCCCGGTGGTTGGCGTCCCGCGCCGGGCAGGCGTTGCTCGACCTGCGTACGGAGATGGGCTTCGCGGACACCGGTGCGCTGAAGTCGGCCGGGGACAAGGTGTCGCACGACCTGATCCGCACGGAGTTGGCGAAGTGGCGACCGGGCGACGCGGTGCTCTCCGAGGAGGACGAGGGGTCGCGGCTGGCCTGGGCGGCGGAGGTGAACACCGGGGCGGTGTCGCGGTTGACCGCCGACCGGGTGTGGATCATCGATCCGTTGGACGGCACCCGGGAGTTCTCCGAGGAGGGTCGTTCGGACTGGGCGGTGCACGTGGCGCTCTGGGCGCGTAGCGCGCCGACCCCGCACGGGCTGGTCGCCGGGGCGGTGGGGCTGCCGGCCCAGCACCGGGTGCTGGGCACTGACTACCCGCCGGCGTACCCGCCGATGACCGTGGAGGCGGCGACGGCCGGCGAGCGGAAGATCCGCCTGGCGGCGAGCCGGAGCCGGCCGCCGGTCTTCCTCACCGACCTGGCCGAGGACGTCGGGGCGCACCTGGTGCCGATGGGCTCGGCGGGAGCGAAGATCGCCGCCGTGGTCACCGGCGAGGTCGACGCGTACATCCACGCCGGTGGGCAGTACGAGTGGGACTCGGCGGCCCCGGTCGCTGTGGCGACGGCCACCGGACTACACGCTTCCCGGATCGACGGATCTGCGCTGAGATACAACGAGGCGGATCCGCGCCTGCCGGACCTCCTGGTCTGCCGCAAGGATCTCGCCACCCGGTTGCTTGCAGCGCTGCAGAGACATTCCGGGTAGCCTGAGCGGACTTTCTTGACATGCCCGACCGGAAAGGTCTGGAAATCGGATGAGCGAGCGAATCGAGCCGGCGTCATGACCACCCCGGCGGCGTACCGGGTCTCCCACCTGGACGCCCTGGAGGCGGAGAGCATCTTCGTGATGCGCGAGGTGGTCGCCGAGATGGAACGCCCGGTGCTGCTCTTCTCCGGCGGCAAGGACTCGATCGTCATGCTGCGGTTGGCGCAGAAGGCGTTCGCCCCGGCCAACATCCCCTTCCCCGTCATGCACGTCGACACCGGCCACAACTTCCCGGAGGTCCTGGAATACCGCGACCAGCGAGTCGCCGAGCTGGGGTTGCAGCTCGTCATCGCGAGCGTGCCGGACGCCCTGGCGAGCGGCATGGTCCGGGAGTCCGGCGACGGCATGCGCAACCGGATCCAGACGCCGGTGCTGCTGGACGCGGTGGAGAAGCACCGCTTCGACGCGCTCTTCGGTGGGGCGCGTCGGGACGAGGAGAAGGCCCGGGCGAAGGAGCGGGTCTTCAGCTTCCGTGACGAGTTCGGCCAGTGGGATCCGAAGAACCAGCGGCCGGAGCTGTGGTCGCTGTACAACGGCCGCCACCACCCCGGCGAGTCGATCCGGGTCTTCCCGCTGTCCAACTGGACCGAGCTGGACGTCTGGCACTACATCGCCCGGGAACGCATCCCGCTGCCCTCGATCTACTACGCGCACGAGCGTGAGGTGATCGAGCGGGACGGCATGCTCTACGCGGTCAACGAGTTCTTCCGCCCCCGGGCGGGCGAGGAGCGGTTCAAGGAGCAGGTGCGCTACCGCACCGTCGGCGACGCCTCCTGCACCGCCGCGGTCCGTTCCGACGCGGACACCGTGGAGAAGGTCATCGAGGAGGTGGCGGCCACCCGGATCACCGAGCGCGGCGCGACCCGTGGTGACGACCGGGTCAGCGAGGCCGCCATGGAGGACCGCAAGCGGGAGGGCTACTTCTGATGACCACCGAGACCATGGCGAATGCGGAGGACCGGGCTGTCACCGGGGCCGGGCCGGAGGCCCGGGCGATGGACCTGCTGCGGTTCGCCACCGCCGGCAGCGTGGACGACGGCAAGTCGACCCTGATCGGTCGCCTGCTCTACGACACCAAGTCGCTCTTCACCGACCAGTTGGCCGCCGTGGAGGCGGTCAGCGCGGCCCGCGGCGACGAATACACCAACCTGGCGCTGCTCACCGACGGCCTGCGCGCCGAGCGGGAGCAGGGCATCACCATCGACGTGGCGTACCGGTACTTCGCCACCCCACGGCGCAAATTCATCATCGCCGACACCCCCGGGCACATCCAGTACACCCGCAACATGGTCACCGGGGCGTCCACCGCCGACCTGGCGCTGATCCTGGTGGACGCGCGCAAGGGCCTGGTCGAGCAGTCCCGTCGGCACGCGTTCCTGTGCTCACTGCTGCGGGTGCCGCACCTGGTCCTCTGCGTCAACAAGATGGACCTGGTGGACTGGTCGCAGGAGGTCTACGAGCGGATCGCCGACGAGTTCACCGCGTTCGCGGCGAAGCTCGACGTGCCCGACCTGACCGTGGTGCCGATCTCCGCGCTGCGCGGTGACAACATCGTCGCCCGGTCGGAGAACATGCCGTGGTACGAGGGTCCGTCGCTGCTGCACCACCTGGAGCGGGTGCACATCGCGAGTGACCGCAACCTGGTCGACGTCCGGTTCCCGGTGCAGTACGTGATCCGCCCGCAGTCCAAGACCGTCACCGACTACCGTGGGTACGCGGGCCAGGTGGCCTCCGGGGTGCTCAAGCCGGGTGACGAGGTGATGGTGCTGCCGTCCGGCTTCACCAGCCGGATCGCCGCCGTGGAGACCGCCGACGGTCCGGTCGCGGAGGCGTTCCCACCGATGTCGGTGACGGTACGACTGGACGACGAGATCGACATCTCCCGCGGTGACCTGATCTGCCGGCCGAACAACGCACCGGCGGTCGCCCAGGACATCGAGGCGATGGTCTGCTGGATGGACGAGACGGCCCCGCTGCGGGTCGGCGGCCGGTACGCGATCAAGCACACCACCCGGTCGGCGCGGGCGATCGTGCGCGGGTTGCACTACCGGTTGGACATCAACTCGCTGCACCGCGACGAGTCGGCCGACGAGCTGCGGCTCAACGAGATCGGTCGGGTGCGGCTGCGGACGACGGTGCCGTTGCTGGCCGACGAGTACCGGCGCAACCGCACCACCGGTGGCTTCGTCATCATCGACGAGACCACCAACCGCACGGTAGGCGCCGCCATGATCGTCGAAGCCGCCTAACCGACCCCACCCTGCGTCCCCCGGCCCCCGTTCCGCCCCCGGTGATCAAGAGGTTTGCGTCAGTCCGGGCCCGGATTCTGACGCAAACCTCTTGATCAACCGCGGCGGTCAGGGTCAGGCTCAGGGGAGGCGGGTGGCGCCGGGGGAGGGTAGGACCGTCACGGTGGTGGGGGCGGTGAAGCCTCGTTCGGCGTACGCGGCCGTGACGGCGGCGGCCACCTCGTCGGCGCGGTCGGCCTCGACCAGGGCGAGGACGCAGCCGCCGAAGCCGCCGCCGGTCATCCGGGCCCCCAACGCGCCGGCCGCCAACGCCGCCTCGACCGCGGTGTCGATCTCCGGCACGGTGATCTCGAAGTCGTCGCGCATCGAGACGTGTGAGGCCGTGAGCAGCGGGCCGATGTCACGGACCCGGGCGGCGCGGAGCAGCGCCACGGTGTCCAGTACGCGCTGGTCCTCGGTGACCACGTGCCGGACCCGTCGCCGGGTCTCCTCGTCGTCGAGCCGGGTCAGCGCCGCGTCGAGCTGGTCGACGCCGACGTCCCGTAGCGCGGCGACGCCGAGCGCACTCGCCCCGGCCTCGCAGGAACGGCGGCGGGCAGCGTACTCACCGTCGGCGTGCCGGTGCGGCGCCCGGCTGTCGACGACCAGCACCGCGAGCCCGGCGGCGTCCAGGTCGAACGGGATGTGCTCGACCGACTCGTCCCGGCAGTCCAGGAAGAGGGCGTGCCCGGCGCGGCAGCGGATCGCCGCGGACTGGTCCATGATTCCGGTCGGCGCACCGACGTAGACGTTCTCCGCTCGCTGCGCCAGCCGGGGTTGCCGCTCCGGCGGCAGCTCCAGCCCACCGAGGTCGAGCAGGGCGGCGAGCACCGCCGACTCCAGCGCGGCCGACGAGGACAGCCCGGAGCCCAGCGGAACGTCGGAGGTGATCGCCAGCCGGGCGCCCGGCACCGGGTGACCCGCCTCGCGGAGCGCCCAGACCACTCCGGCGACGTACGCGCCCCAGCCGGTCACCCGACCCGGCTCGGCGACCTCGTCCGCGCCGAAGGTGATCGTCTCGTCGGAGAGCTCGGACCACACCGTCCACTGCTCTCCGTCCTGCCGGTCGGCGGCGACGACGGTGCGCAACGGCAGCGCGAAGGGCAGCACGAACCCCTCGTTGTAGTCGGTGTGCTCGCCGATCAGGTTGACCCGGCCGGGAGCTGCCCAGCGCCCGGCGGCCTGGCCGCCGTACCGGATGGTGAAGCCCTCGGCGGCCCGTGCGGCGACCTCGCCGTTCGGGCCGGTCACGACTGCCCCAGGATGTGCTCGCGGTAGAAGGCCCAGGCGTCGCCCACCATGTCGTGCAGGGTCGGCTTCTGGGGCGTCCAGCCCAGCTCGTCGTGGGCCAACGCGGAGGAGGCGACCAACTCGGCGGGGTCGCCCTCGCGGCGCGGTGCCACCTCGACCGGCACGGGTTGCCCGGTGACCTCCCGGACCACGTCGACGACCTGGCGGTTGCTGAAGCCGTTGCCGTTGCCGAGGTTGTAGATCCGGTGTTGACCCGGGGTGGCGGTGTCCAACGCCAGCAGGTGTGCCCGGGCGAGGTCGGCGACGTGGATGTAGTCGCGGACGCAGGTGCCGTCGACGGTCGGGTAGTCGTCGCCGAACAGCTGGAGCTTCTCCCGCCGACCGGCGGCGACCTCCAGCGCGATCGGGATCAGGTGCGTCTCCGGGTCGTGTCGTTCGCCGAGCGAGACGTCACCGTCGAGGTGCGCGCCGGCCACGTTGAAGTAGCGCAGCGAAACGGCGGCGAGCCCGTGTGCGACGGCCTCGGAGGTGAGCGCCATGTCGACGGCGAGTTTGGTGGCACCGTACGTGTTGGTGGGTGCCTTGACGGCGGTCTCGGTGATGGGCAGCTCGGTGGGGTTGCCGTAGACGGCGGCGGTGGAGGAGAAGACCATCCGGGGCACCCCGGCGGCCCGGACCGCGTCGATCAGGGCGAGCGTGCCCACGGTGTTGTTCTGCCAGTACAGCTCCGGCTTGACCATCGATTCACCGGCGGCGATCAGGGCGGCGAAGTGCAGCACCCCGTCGAAGCCGGCGTCGGCGGTGACGATGCGGGCGGCCTCGTGGATGGGCGCCTCGACGTGGGTCGCATCCGGGGCGAGCGCCTCGCGGTGCCCGGTTCGCAGGTCGTCCAAGACGACCACCTGGTGGCCTGCGTCGAGCAGCATCCGGGTCACCACGCTGCCGATGAAGCCGGCGCCCCCGGTCACGAGCAGTTTCACGTCGTTGCCTCCCTGCCTGGCCCGCCCGGGACGTGGCCCTTCGGTGATCACCCTAAGGCGGCGGTCGGCACCCTCGCCGACCCGCCATCATCCCCATCTCACCATAATCTTTCACGATTAAACAGAGCCGAACATTCACCGTCCGGCCCGTCCGATTCCGAGTGCGATGGGCGAACGGTGTCTACCATCTCTGTCATGCGGGAAGCGGCCCGTACCGGGCTCCGGCGACGCGTGCGGGTGCCGCCCCGCCGCGATCCCGGTCCGCTCGCCCGGGCCGTCGCCCGCGTGCTGGTTCGCGCCGCAGATGGTGCCACCCGACTCGTCACCGACCTGCTCGGGGCCGGGCCGGCGGCAGGCCGCGAACGCATCTCCGAGGCCGACCTGCGGGACCTGGTCGCGGCGAACACGGTGCTCGACCCGGACGAACGCCGGATCATCGACGAGGTCCTGGTGGCCGGCGCCAGCCTGATCCGCGAGGTGATGATGCCGCGCACCGAGGTGGTCTTCCTCCCGGCGCGGCTGACCATCGCCGAGGCCGCCCGACTGGTCCGCGCCGAGACGCACACCCGCTACCCGGTCACCGACGGCACCCACGACGACGTGGTCGGCTTCGTGCACCTCCGTGACGTGCTGCTGCGCCCGGACGCCGACCGGTGCGTCACCGTCGGCGAGCTGGCCCGGGAGGTGAAACGGCTCCCCGGCAGCAAGCGAGTGCTACCGGCGCTCACCGAGATGCGCCGGGAGGGCCAGCACCTGGCCGTGGTGGTCGACGAGTACGGCGGCACCGCCGGGATCGTCACCCTGGAGGACCTCATCGAGGAGGTGATCGGCGAGATCCACGACGAGTACGACGCGGCGCCGGATCCCGTACACGACGGCCTGCCCGCCGTGGTGGACGGCCGCCTCAACCTCGCCGACTTCGCCGAACGGACCGGAGTGGCACTCCCCAGCGGCCCGTACGAGACGGTCGGGGGGTTCGTGATGGCGTCGCTGGGCCGGTTGCCGGTGGCCGGCGACGAGGTGCCGGTGACCGGTGAACTGAGCGAGGTCGCCGTGCCCGACCCCGCCGAACCGCCGGGCGGCTGGCTGCTGCGGGTGCTCACACTGGACGGCCGCCGGGTGGCCCGGATCGCGGTCTCCGCCGTCCGGCTGTCCGAGCAGTGTCACGAGCAGAGCGGGGGGTCGGGCCGGGAGGTCGGCCCCGGGCGGCCGTGGGAAACCATTTCCGGGCAGCACCGCCGGGTCGTCGTCGGGCCGACGCGCCGGGTCGGCGCGGGCGAACCACGCCAGGTCAGCAGCCCGACACCGGCGGGCCGGAGCCGACCCGCCGGCCCGTCATGACGGACCCGGTCGCGTGCTGACAGAATTGTCGCCATGTCCGACGTTCCCGCCCGCCCCCGCGTCTTCTCCGGCATCCAGCCGACGGCCGACTCGTTCCACCTCGGCAACTACCTGGGCGCGGTCCGGCACTGGGTGGCTCTCCAGGAGACCCACGACGCCTTCTACTGCGTCGTGGACCTGCACGCCATCACTGCGGGGCACGATCCGGCGCTGCTGCGTCAACGGTCCCGGGTGGCCGCCGCCCAGCTCTTCGCGGTCGGGCTCGACCCGGAGCGAAGCACCCTGTTCGTGCAGTCGCAGGTGCCCGAGCACCCCCAGCTGGCCTGGGTGCTCGGCTGCATCACCGGCTTCGGCGAGGCCAGTCGGATGACCCAGTTCAAGGACAAGTCGCAGAAGCACGGCAACGAGCGGTCCAGCGTCGGGCTGTTCACGTACCCGATCCTGCAGGCCGCCGACATCCTGCTCTACCAGGCCAACGCGGTGCCGGTGGGCGAGGACCAGCGCCAGCACCTGGAACTCTCCCGGGATCTGGCCCAGCGGTTCAACGCGACGTTCGGCCAGACGTTCACGGTGCCCGCGCCGCACATCGTCAAGGACACCGCGAAGATCACCGATCTTCAGGACCCGACGGCGAAGATGTCCAAGTCGTCGTCGTCACCGGCCGGCATCATCGACCTCCTGGACGACCCGGCGCGGTCGGCCAAGAAGATCCGCTCGGCGGTCACCGACACCGGCCGGGAGATCGTCTTCGACGCCGAGACCAAGCCGGGTGTGTCCAACCTGCTCACCATCCACTCGGCGCTCAGCGGGCGCGGCATCGACGAGCTGGTGGCCGCGTTCGCCGGCCGAGGTTACGGCGACCTCAAGAAGGAGTTGGCCGAGGTCGTCACCGACTTCGTCCGTCCGATCCAGGAGCGCACCCGCACCTACCTCGACGACCCGGCGCAGTTGGACAAGCTGCTCGCCGGCGGTGCGGAGAAGGCCCGAGCGGTGGCCGCGACGACCCTGCGGTCGGCGTACGAGCGGGTCGGCTTCTTCGCGCCCGTCCGCGGCGAGTAGCTCCACGGACAGGTGGGCGGGTCGGTGGCCGAAGGGGCGGCGCGAAGCGTGGATCGCAGTGGCGGGGTTTCGCCGACCGGCGACACCACCCAGATCGGCATCGCGGTGGACATTCCCGAGCCGTGGGGTGGCCTGCTCACCCGGCGACGGGTCGAGGCCGGTGACCCGCTCGCGGTGCCCGCGCATGTGACGTTGCTGGGGCCCACCGAGATCCAGACGGCCACCCTGCCGACAGTCGAGCGGCATCTGGCCGCCGTCGCCGCCGCGCACCTGCCGTTCACGTTGCACCTGCGCGGCACCGGCACGTTCCGCCCGGTCACCCAGGTGGTGTTCGTCGCGGTGGCGGCCGGGATCAGCGAGTGCGAGCTGTTGGCCGCCGCCATCGCCGCCGCGCCGGGTCTGCATCGCCAGGCGCGCTTTCCGTACCATCCGCACGTCACCGTGGCACAGGACGTGGCACCGGAGGCTCTGGACAAGGTGTACGAGGACCTGGCCGACTTCTCCGCGATGTTCGAGGTCGACGCGTTCACCCTGTTCTCGCACAGCGGGCAGGCCCGGTGGCAACCGCGCCGGGATTTCCGCCTCGGCGACTGACCGTCGGCGACGCGCCGGTCGGCGAGCATCGTCAGCCGGTTGCCGACACAGCAGTGGGAGATCGGCGAGGATGATCGCGTGAACGTGATCGGCCGGATCGAGGCGGGCATCGACCGCTGGGTGAGCGCCGCGCGCCACCGGTCGAGGATCTTCGACCACGTGTGGCGGGCCGGCACGCTGTACGCCGACGTGTTGGCCGGGCGGTTGGCCGCCGCGATCGCCTACTACGGCTTCTTCGCGGTGTTCGCCCTCGCCCTCGTCGCGTACTCCGTCTTCGGGGCGATCCTCGAGGACAACGACGAGGTCAGTGCGGCGGCAGCCGACTTCCTCAAGGACAATCTGCCGTTCCTGGACGCCCAGCAGATCGCCAACTCCAGCAACACGGTCGGCGTGGTCGGCCTCGTCATCCTGGTCTTCACCGGCATCGGGTGGGTGGAGGCGATCCGGTCCTCGCAACGGTTGATGTACCAGCTCAACCAGCAGCCGGGCAATCTGGTGATCCGACGGTTGGTCGACCTGGGTGTGATGATCGGCGTCTTCGTGCTGCTCGGCGTCTCGGTCGCGGCGGTGGACGCGTTGGAGTCGCTGCTGCGTTTCCTGCTGCGCAGCACCGGGTCGGTCGGTCTGACCACGATCAGCGCCGTCCTCAGTGTGCTGGTCAACGCGGTGCTCGCCACCGCGTTGCTCCTCGCGGTGCCCCGGCTGCGGATGAGCAGGTCCCGGTTGCGCCCGGTGGTGCTGCTGGTGGCGGTCGGCATCACGCTGCTGAACACCGTCGGGCGGTACTACGTGGTGCGTACCGAGCGCAATCCGGCGTACACCGTGGTGGCCGGTGCCGTCGGTCTGCTGCTCTATCTCTACCTGCTCAACCAGTTGGTGTTGTTCGGTGCGGCGCTCCTCGCGACCTCCTCGAGCGGGCGGGTGGTGGACCTGGCGGAGGCCGCCGCCCCGCCGAGGGATGTGGACGAGGACACCGACCCCGGTACGCCGGGCGGTGCGGGCTGATGACAGAAGGTGCAGAGGTGCTGATCTCGGTCGACCCGGACTCGTCGGTGCCCCCGTACGAGCAGGTACGCGGGCAGCTCGCCGAGCTGATCGGTGACGGCCGGTTACCGGTCGGCAGTCGACTCCCCACCGTTCGGCAGCTCGCCGCCGACCTGCGGTTGGCCGCGAACACGGTGGCCCGGGCGTACCGGGAGTTGGAGGCGGCGGGGCTGCTGGAGACCCGGGGACGCAACGGCACCTTCGTCGCCCCCGGCCGCGACGACGCCGTCGACCGGTTGCAGCGGGCGGCGGCCGGGTACGCGGCCGAGGCGGCTCGCCTCGGTGTGGCGCCGGCCACCGCGCTCGCTCTGGTCCGCGCAGCCCTGGATGCCGCCCGCCCCGGCTGACCGACCACCGATCGGCCGCCGGACGGGCGGTAACTGTGCCGAAAGGCGTCGTGAATCGTGTTCGCGGACCATGATGAGCCGGTGGGCGCACTCATGACACTGGACCTGCCGGCGGACTCACCGCTCCTCGGCCTGCCGTGGATCATCACCTTCGGTCCACTCGGTGACCTCGACGAGTGGGAGCCGGTGGTCTGCGGGCCCTACGAGCGGCCGCACGCGTTGGCGTTGGCCGAGGCGGTGGTGGCCGAGGAGCAGTTGATGGCCGTGGTGGAGCCGTTGCTGCCGGCGCTGTCGGCCGACGAGATCCGCAGTGAGATCGCCGCCGCGCAGGTCGCCGCCGAGGACGAGGCCCGTCAGACGGAGGGGGCCGACCTCTACGGCGACTTCGAGGACGTGATCGACGAGGAGTTGGACGCCGCCGCCGACGAGGCGGGGCACGGGGAGCCCGTCGAGCCGCCGAACGAGGCCGAGGTGCGGGCCGGCTTCACCCGGATCGCGGCGCTGCTGACCGCGAAGTGATCCGAGGGCGTCGGTGCCTCGTGCGGTACCCGGGGTGGCGGCGGCGCACACATCGGCCCAGACGGACACCGGCGCCGCGCGGAGTCGAATCCGCGTGGCGCCGGTACCACCTCGCCCCCCACCACAAGGGGCCGGCAGCCCAGTCGCCCGTCGGCGCGGGGCACGACGGACGACCAGGTCGAGAACGAGGTACCCGCTGAGCGCCGTTCCAACCAGGCGTCCGCGCGGTGGGCGACGACCTGCCGGCCGGACCGGGCGTCAGAGGTGCGGGCCGGCAGGCTAGGCGGACCTCGCGTAGGGGAGCCGCCGCGCGGGGTTCGGGACGACCGCGGTGGAGCCGCGCACCACCAGTTCCGGGCGGAACAGGTACTCCGAGTGCGGGGCGCCGTGCCCGTTGATCTCGTCCACCAGGGCCCGGACGGCGGCCACCGCCATCGCGGTGACGGGCTGCCGCATGGTGGTCAGCGGCGGGTCGGTGAACGCCATCAGTGGTGAGTCGTCGTAGCCGACCACGGAGAGGTCATCGGGGACGCCGAGGCCGCGTTGGCGGGCCGCCCGGATCGCGCCGAGCGCCATCAGGTCGGAGCCGCAGACGATGCCGGTGACGCCCCGGCCCAGCAGGCGACCGGCCGCCGCCTCGCCGCCCTCCACACCGAACAGCGACAACTCGGCCAGCGGGCCCAGTTCGGATTCGGCGACGCCGGTCAGACGGGTCATCGCCGAGCGCCAGCCGGCCGCCTTGCGTTGCACGGGAACGAACCGGTCCGGGCCGGTGATCAGACCGATCCGTCGGTGCCCGAGCGCCACCAGGTGCGCGACGGCCAGTTCGGCCGCCTCCCGGTCGTCGCAGGAGACGAAGGGGGCGCCGATGCCGGGTACGTACCCGTTGATCATCACGACCGGCAACGGTCGGGCGAGCAGCGCGCGGTAGCGGTCGTGGTTCGCGGCGGCGTCGGCGTGCAGACCGGAGACGAAGACGATCCCGGAGACCTGCCGGTCCAGCAGCATCTCCACGTACTCGTCCTCGGTCACCCCACCGGCGGTCTGGGTGCAGAGCACCGGTGTGAAGCCGCTCTGCGCCAGGGTCGACTCGATGACCTGGGCGAAAGCGGGGAAGATCGGGTTGTCCAGCTCCGGCACCACCAGGCCGACCAGGCCGGCGCTGCGTTTACGCAGTCGGGCCGGGCGCTCGTAGCCGAGCACGTCGAGTGCGGTGAGGACGGCCTGGCGGGTCTCCGCGGCCACGCCGGGGCGGTCGTTGAGCACCCTCGACACCGTCGCCTCGCTGACGTCGGCCTGCTGGGCGATGTCGGAGAGGCGAGCGCGCATGGCGGCACTGTATCCGCAAGCTCTCCCGATGCCATCCCGGCGACGGGGCGCCGGGACACGCCACGCCGGCCGACCCCCTACTACAAACCGTCGTTGATAGGAGAGGATGTGCGGCGTGGAAGCACTTCGACTAATCCTCCTCTATGTCCATCTGATCGGCTTCGCCCTGCTGCTCGGCGGCTCGATCGCCCAGTACGTCAGCGGCCCGATCCGGATCAACCAGGCCATGCTCTGGGGAGCGGTGATCCAGCTGCTGACCGGGCTCGGGCTCTCCGCCCCGCTCCGCGACGGCGACGAGCCGGCACCCGCGAAACTCGTGACGAAGCTGGTGATCGCTCTGCTGATCTTCGTCATGGTCTTCTTCTCCCGGAAGCGGGACGTGGTGAACCGCGGCCACTTCCTGGCAATCGTCGGCCTGACCCTGGTCAACGCGGCGGTCGCGGTCTTTTGGCGGTAACGTCCGGGGAGGGGACCGCCCCCCGAGAAACGGACGTTGCGGACGCCTTGGCGCTCGGTTACCAGCACGAAGAGTGACTTGCCCCACGCAAGGGTTACACCCGGGTAACAGGCGCTCAACAGTCGTGCACGATTGTCGGCCGGTGGGTGGGCGCGGGCGTACGCTCCCGTCCGTAACGTGGGACAGCCGGCGGCACACCCGCAGGCCGGCTGATGGGCTGCCACCGCACAAGGCGCGGTGAGCAATGGGAAGGAGACGTCTTGCGCTCGGTGCGTGGGATGCGGATCGCTTCGATTATCGCGGTGGGTGGGCTCGCGCTCACCGCCGCCGCTTGTGGCGAGGCCCCCGAGGATGACAACAACGCCGGCAGTGGCGCCAAGAAGTTCAGCGCCTGCATGGTGACCGACGTCGGCGGCATCGACGACAAGTCGTTCAACGCCTCGGCCTGGAAGGGTCTGCAGGAGGCCAAGGCCGCCAACGACAACATCGACATCAAGTTCGTCGCGTCGAAGGCCGAGGCCGACTACGAGCCGAACCTGACGCAGTACGTCAACCAGAAGTGCAACTTCATCCTCGCGGTCGGTGGCCTGATGGCCAACGCCACCTCGAAGATCGCCAAGGCGAACCCGAACCAGGAGTTCGGCATCGTCGACGCGAACCCGGGTGACGCCAACGTCTACCCGATGCAGTTCGACACCGCCCAGGCCGCGTTCCAGGCCGGTTACCTGGCCGCCGGGATGAGCAAGTCCGGCAAGGTGGCCACCTACGGCGCGCTGCCGATCCCGCCGGTCACCATCTTCATGGACGGCTTCGTCGACGGCGTGGCGTACTACAACACCACCAAGAAGAAGAACGTCCAGGCGCTCGGCTGGAACAAGGAGACCCAGAAGGGCTCCTTCACCAACGACTTCGCCAAGCAGGACGAGGGCAAGAAGGTCTCCGACGCGCTGGTCGCCCAGGGCGCGGACATCATCATGCCGGTCGCCGGCGGCTCCGGCCTCGGCACCACCGCCGCGGCCAAGGCGTCGGGCGGCAAGTACAACACCATCTGGGTGGACGTCGACGGCTGCGAGAGCACCCCGGACTGCTCCGCGATCATCACCACCGTGGTCAAGAACATCCCGGAGGCCGTCAAGGAGGCCGTGGTGAAGGCCGCGGCCGGTGACAAGCTGCCGGCCAAGCCGGGCTTCGTCGGCACCCTGGCCAACAACGGTGTCTCGATCGCCCCGTACCACGACTTCGACAGCAAGGTTCCGGCCGAGCTGAAGGCCGAGGTCGACAAGATCAAGGCGGACATCGCCGCCGGCACCATCACCGTCACCTCGAAGGCCCAGCCGACCAAGTGACAACCGGCCGCCTGCTCCGATGAGATCATCGGGGAGGTCGGCGGGGAACAGGTACGACCGATCGGCCGCTTCGGCCCTGCGGGTGACCGTGGGGTCGGAGCGGCCGATCGCGCACCACGTCGGCCGGGCCGGTCCGGCCGGGCAGACGGCAGCTAGGCTGCACCATCGCTCGCACTCCAGGAGGTTGCGCTGAGACTCGAACTGCGCGGCATCACCAAGCGGTTCGGTGATCTGGTCGCCAACGACCACATCGACCTGACGGTGGAGCCTGGAGAGATTCACGCCCTGCTCGGCGAGAACGGCGCGGGCAAGTCGACCCTGATGAACGTGCTCTACGGGCTCTACCAGCCCGACGAGGGCGAGATCCTGGTCGACGGCGAGCCGTTGAAGCTGAAGGGCCCGTCCGACGCGATCGGCGCCGGGATCGGCATGGTGCACCAGCACTTCATGCTGGTGCCGGTGTTCACCGTCGCCGAGAACATCATGCTCGGCGCCGAGCAGACCCGGGGCGGCATCGCCGGTTTCCTGGACCGGCGTCGCGCCCGGCGCGAGGTCGCCGAGGTGTCCGAGCGCTACAACCTGCGCGTCGACCCGGACGCGGTGATCGAGGACCTGCCGGTCGGCATCCAGCAGCGAGTCGAGATCGTCAAGGCGCTCACCCGCGACGTCGACCTGCTCATCCTGGACGAGCCGACCGCGGTGCTCACCCCGCAGGAGACCGAGGAGCTGCTGACGGTCATGCGGTCGCTCAAGGCGGCCGGCAAGTCGATCGTCTTCATCACCCACAAGCTCGGCGAGGTCAAGGCCATCGCCGACCGGATCACGGTGATCCGACGCGGCAAGACCGTCGGCACCGCCTCACCGGAGGCCAGCCGCGACGAGCTGGCCGCGCTGATGGTCGGGCGCAACGTCCGGCTCACCGTGGACAAGGCCCCGGCCACCCCGGGCGAGCCGGTCCTGGAGGTCGCCGGTCTGGTCGTCGACGACGACCGGCAGATCCGCGCGGTCGACGGGGTGGACCTGACCGTGCGCGCGGGTGAGGTGCTCGGCGTCGCGGGCGTACAGGGCAACGGTCAGACCGAGCTGATCGAGGCGATCATGGGCCTGCGGCCGGTGCTCGCCGGCACGGTCAGCCTGGCGGGCGACCGGATCGACGGCTGGAAGCCCAAGAAGGTGCTCCGGGCGGGCGTCGGTTACGTGCCCGAGGACCGCAGCGTGGACGGCCTGGTCAAGGAGTTCAGCGTCGCGGAGAACCTGGTGCTGGACATCTACGACCGGCCGCCGTTCGGCGCCGGGCTCGCGCTGAAGCCGGACGCCATCGCGGCCTCCGCGAAGGAGCGGATCGAGCAGTTCGACGTCCGCACCTCATCCGCCGACGCGGCGGTGGGCACCCTCTCCGGCGGCAACCAGCAGAAGGTGATCGTGGCCCGGGAGCTGTCCCGGCCGCTGAAGCTCTTCATCGCCGCCCAGCCGACCCGTGGCGTCGACGTCGGGTCGATCGAGTTCATCCACAGCCAGATCATCCACGAGCGCGACATCGGCACCGCCGTCATGGTGGTCTCCAGCGAACTCGACGAGGTCATCGGTCTGGCCGACCGGATCGCCGTGATGTACCGCGGTCGGATCATCGGCATCGTCGGCCCGGACACCCCGCGCGAGGAGATCGGCCTGTTGATGGCCGGCATCAGCCCGGACGCCGCACACGAGGCCGTCGCGGCACCGGCCGCCGACCAGGCCGCCGCACCCGCCGCGGGCGAGTCCGGCGTGGCAGACGGGAGCCCGGCGAGTGACGCGGGCTCCGCGAGCGAGGACAAGGCATGAGCGAGCGCCAGCGAGCGAATAGTCGATACCGGGGTTTGGTGCCTCATGGCGTCACGCAGCGAAGCGGAGTGACGGCATGAGCGACTCCCCCAACCCGCAGTCGGGTTCGCCGGACAAGGAGCCGGCGAGCGAGGCGCAGGCCGCGCAGAACGCGCTCGGCAACACCGAACGGGCCGAGGTGGCGACCCAGCCGGACCGCTCCACCTCGACGCCGGGGGAGAGCCCGGAGCCGAAGCCCAGCCTGGGCCGGTTGTTCCTGGACAACCTCTGGGCGGCGAACACCTTCACGGTGACGCTGCTGTCGTTGGTGCTGGCCATCGTGGTCGGCGCGGTGCTGATGATCGTTTCCGATCCGGCGGTGCTGTCGACGTACTCGTACATCACCTCGCGCCCGTCCGACGCGATCAACTCCAGTTGGACGTTGGTCAGCGAGGCGTACGCGAACCTGTTCAAGGGCTCGGTGTTCGACCCCGAGGCGTTCACCGGCTGGTTGAACGGCTCCAACGGGTGGGAGCCGGTGCTCGCGCCGATCTCGGAGACGCTCACCTACAGCGCGCCGCTGGTCTTCACCGGCCTGTCGGTGGCGTTGGCCTTCCGGGGCGGCCTGTTCAACATCGGCGCGCAGGGTCAGGCCACCATCGGCGTGATCATCGCGGCGCTGGCCGGCTTCCTGCTGCCGCTGCCGCCCGGCCTGCACCTGCTGGTGGCGGTGCTGGCCGGCGCGCTCGGTGGGGCGATCTGGGGGTTCATCCCCGGCATCCTCAAGGCCCGCGCCGGTGCGCACGAGGTGATCAACACGATCATGCTCAACTACGTCGCCACGTACTTCCTCACGTGGTTGATCGTGCAGAACGGCGTACAGGACCCGACCCGTACCGACGCGATCAGCAAGGCGGTGGACCCCTCCGCCCAACTGCCCCGACTGCTCGGCGACAACCTGCGGGTGCACGCGGGCATCCTGCTCGCCGTGCTGGCGACCTGGGCGGTCGCCTGGTTGCTGAACCGGTCGACGCTCGGCTTCGAGCTGCGGGCGGTCGGCGCCAACCCGGACGCCGCTCGTACCGCCGGCATCAGCGTCACGCGGACGTACATCCTGATCATGGTCTTCGCCGGCATCCTGGCGGGTCTCGGCGGTTCGAACATGGTGCTCGGCTCCACCGCCAGCGCGTTGACCCCGCTGGTGGTCGCGCAGATCGGCTTCGACGGCATCCTGGTGGCGCTGCTCGGGCGGGTGAAGCCCTGGGGTGTGCTGCTGGCCGCGCTGCTGTTCGGGGCGTTGCAGGCCGGAGGTAACCGGATGCAGTCGTACTCCGGGATCTCGCTGGAGCTGGTGACCGTGCTCCAGGCGCTGATCGTCATCTTCATCGCCGCGCCGGCCCTGGTGAAGGCGATCTTCCAGCTCCGGGCCGCACGCGCCGCCCGGTTGCAGACGAGCCTGGCGAAGGGCTGGTAACTCATGTCCACCATGGCTGTCCCCGATATCGCCGTCGCACCGGTCGACGAGGGTTTCTGGACCCGTAACCGCAAGGTCGGCATCACGCTGCTGGGGCTCGGCGTGCTGGCGGCGGTGCTCTTCGGTGCGCTCGCCACCGACCAACAGGCCCGGTTCACGCTCAGCGACGACGCGGCCGGCACCGCACTGGAGATCAACGGCACGATCGGGGCGATCCTGTTCGGGATCATCACGATCGCCGCCGGTGCGGCGCTGCTCGCCGGGGTGCCGAAGCGGTGGTTCCTCCTCGTGCTCGGGGTCGGGCTGGTCGCCTTCGTTCTCTCCTTCCTCTGCTGGCAGGTCTCCGCCGCACCGGCCGGGCAGAACTTCATGCCGCTGGTCAACATCATCCGGGGTACGTTCATCCTGGCCCTGCCGTTGATCTTCGGTGCGCTCGCCGGGGTGCTCTGCGAACGCTCCGGCGTGGTCAATGTGGCGATCGAGGGCCAACTGCTGATGGGTGCCTTCAGTGGCGCCCTGTTCGGCAGCATCTCCGGCAGTGTCTGGGTGGGCCTGGTCGCCGCCGCCATCGGCGGCGCGTTCATCTCGCTGCTGCTGGCCGTCTTCGCCATCCGTTACCTGGTCGACCAGGTCGTCATGGGCATCGTGCTGAACCTGCTGGCGGTCGGCGTCACCGGCTTCCTCTACGAGCGGCTGATGCAGACCGACGCGGCGAAGTACAACAGCGCACCCCGCTTCAGCAACTGGGAGATCCCGCTGCTGAAGGACATCCCGGTGCTCGGGCCGGCGCTGTTCCGCGGCAACATCTTCCTCTACCTCGGGCTGCTGCTCGTGCTGGTGATCCACATCGGGCTCTTCCGCACCCGGTGGGGTCTGCGTACGCGCTCGGTCGGCGAGCACCCGATCGCCGCCGACACGCTCGGCGTCAAGGTGCTGCGGATCCGCTACCGCAACGTGCTGCTGGCCGGAGTGGTCGCCGGGATCGGCGGCGCGTCGTACACCCTCGCGCTCTACTCGTTCACCAAGAACATGATCGGCGGTAAGGGCTTCATCGCCCTGGCCGCGCTGATCTTCGGCCGGTGGAACCCGACCGGTGCGCTGCTCGCCGCGCTGTTCTTCGGCTTCGCCGACCAGCTCGCCACCTACCTGGGCGCGATCAGCAGCTCGATCCCCAGCCAGTTCCTGGCCATGCTGCCCTACCTGGCGACCATCCTCGCCGTCGCCGGGCTGGTCGGCCGGGTCCGCGCACCGGCGGCCGACGGCAAGCCGTACATCAAGGGCTGACGCCCGAGCCGTGCCCGGCGGGCCTTTCCGCCGGGCACGCTTCGTGCGCCGTCCAGCCCCTCCCACACGTTCTTCCATGGTCAAGTGATGAGAAGTAGGCGTCAGAGGCGTCTCTCACCTACTTTTCATCACTTGATCACGAATGCGGGAGCGCGAGCGGGAGCGAATGCGGGAGCGGGAGTGGAGTGGGGAGTCAAGCGGGAGTGGGAGTGGGCGGGAGCCCTGCCCGCTTCTGACCTGGGCTACTTCGGCAGAATGGCAGCATGACCGACATTGACTGGGCGCGGTTGCGCGCCGCCGCGACCGACGCGATGCGGCACGCCTACGCGCCGTACTCGACGTTCCCGGTGGGTGCCGCCGCGCTGGTCGACGACGGCCGCGTGGTGGTGGGTTGCAACGTGGAGAACGCCGCGTACGGTGTGACGCTCTGCGCGGAGTGTGGGGTGGTCTCCAGCCTGCACGCCACCGGCGGCGGTCGACTCGTCGCGCTGTCCTGCGTCGACGCCACCGGCCAACCGCTGATGCCGTGCGGTCGCTGCCGCCAGTTGCTCTGGGAGCACGGCGGCCCGGAGTGCCTGATCGAGACCAAGGGCGACCCGCTGCGGATGGCCGAGTTGCTGCCGCACGCCTTCGGCGTGGAGGACCTGGAAGCCGTCACCGGGGAGACGCCGGTGCCGGTGGTGCCGGAGCGGTTGGCCGCATGGCG
The DNA here is from genome assembly GCF_029581275.1 of Micromonospora sp. WMMD1155. Lineage (NCBI taxonomy): Bacteria > Bacillati > Actinomycetota > Actinomycetes > Micromonosporales > Micromonosporaceae > Micromonospora > Micromonospora sp. WMMD1155. The sequence continues at coordinate 1,920,333 of NZ_CP120742.1, read as the reverse complement.
TGGGCGCGGCACCGTCTTCGTGCACGCCGACCTGTCCGCCGGCCGGCAGGTCTGGACGGCGTACTGGGAACGCTCGGCCGGAGACGACGCGGGCGCCGAGACCGGTGTGCTGGAGGAGGCGCCGAGCTGGGATGATCCGGCCGAGGCGATCACCTGGGGGATGGCCCGCACGCCCCGGGTCGTGGTGGTGGACGAGACCGGCACGATCTTCTGGGCCGGTGAGGGTGAGCCGCCGGCGGAGATCCCGGTTCGTTGGGGTTGAGCTTTGGGGATTGGGCCGACCGTGCCCGGCTCCGGGCGGTCAGGCTTGATCCCTCCGCCGGGCACGGTCGGCCCAATCCCTCGGTGCTCGCTGTCCGTGGGCCGGGATCCCAGACGACGAGGAAAGATATTTCTTGATGAGTGGGTTTGCTGCTGTTGACGTTATTCGGGCCAAGCGGGACGGCGGGGTGCTGTCGGACGCGCAGATCGACTGGGTGGTCGACGCGTACACCCGGGGAGCTGTCGCGGACGAGCAGATGTCCGCCCTGGCGATGGCGATCCTGCTCAACGGCATGACCGGGCCGGAGATCGCCCGCTGGACCGCCGCGATGATCGCCAGCGGCGAGCGCCTCGACCTCTCGGCGGTACGCCGGCCGACAGTCGACAAGCACTCCACCGGTGGTGTCGGCGACAAGATCACGCTGCCGCTCACTCCGCTGGTGGCGGCGTGCGGAGCGGCCGTGCCGCAGTTGAGCGGCCGGGGTCTCGGGCACACCGGTGGCACGTTGGACAAGTTGGAGTCCATCCCGGGTTGGCGGGCCACGGTCAGCAACGACGAGTTCATCAAGCAACTGGACGACGTCGGCGCGGTGATCTGCGCGGCGGGCGCCGGGCTCGCACCAGCGGACCGCAAGCTGTACGCGCTGCGCGACGTGACCGGCACGGTCGAGGCGATCCCGCTGATCGCCAGCTCGATCATGAGCAAGAAGATCGCCGAGGGCACCGGTGCGCTGGTCCTCGACGTCAAGGTCGGCTCGGGCGCCTTCATGAAGTCCGTCGACCAGGCCCGCGAGCTGGCGCGCACCATGGTCGAGTTGGGCGGCGCGCACGGCGTCCGGACGGTCGCCCTGCTCACCGACATGTCCACCCCGCTCGGCCTGGCGATCGGCAACGCCGTCGAGGTGACCGAGTCGGTCGAGGTGCTGGCCGGTGGTGGGCCGGCCGACGTGGTGGAGCTGACTCTCGCCCTGGCTCGGGAGATGCTCGACGCGGCGGGACTGCCGGACGCCGACCCGGCGGCGGCGTTGCGCGACGGTCGGGCGATGGACTCCTGGCGGGCGATGATCCGGGCGCAGGGCGGTGACCCGGACGCTCCGATGCCGAGGGCCGCCGAGGTCGAGGTGGTCCGCGCCGATCGGGACGGGTACGTCGCCGCCGTCGACGCGTACGCCATGGGGGTTGCGGCGTGGCGGCTCGGCGCGGGTCGGGCCCGCAAGGAGGACCCGGTCAGCGTGCCGTCCGGTGTGGTTCTGCACAAGCGACCGGGGGACCCGGTGCGGGCCGGTGACGCGCTCTACGAGGTGCGGGCCGAGGACGCGACGCGGATCCCGGCGGCGTTGGCGGAGGCCGCGAGTGCGGTGCGCGTCGCGCCGACGGCTCCGGCGTCGACCCCGCTGGTCATCGAGCGGGTCGGCTGACCGGAACAAGGGCCGGGGTGGGCGTGGTGCCGGTCACCTGGGAGCGCTATTGTCGCAGGCCAAGGGGGGACACCGGCCGTGCGCCGGCGCGAGCAGACAGGAAGATCCGCCGTGACCGTTGCTGCCCCCGACCCACGTGAGGTGCGCGAGGCGAGCCTGGAGGAGCTGTCCCGGCTCGGCCTGCCTCTGCCGCCGGCTCAGTTCCCGCTGGTGTGGGAGCCGGGTGACGAGATCGACCTGCGCCCCACGGGGGAGATCGAGGCGCGGATCGCCGTTCTGCACCTGATCCTGGCCCGGTGCTTCGGGATGCCCCCGCAGGCGGCGATGAGCTGGCTGCTCGGCTCACACCTGGTGGAGATGGTGACCCCGCCGGAGTGGCAGTTCGTGATGGGCGGCAAGGGCGACCACCGGTCGTTCGTGCTGCACCACGACGCGCTCTTCGCGCTGGCCTGGGTGCTCGGGTTGAGCAAGCAGCTCGACCCCACCCTGGCCGTCGACGAACGGCTGGTCGAGCAACTGCCGCACATCGCCGGCGGGGAGACCTTCCCGCACTGGCGCTCCCGGATCCTCACCGCGCCGCAGCACCCGGCGGACGCGGCGGCTCTGCTCGACCTGCACTACTGCCTGGACTGGGCCTACCTGGAGACCGAGCGCGACGGCCGCCGGGCACCGGGGCTGGTCGACGCGAACGCGATCGGGCAGCGCCGCTGGGCACTGGAGTGGGCGGTGATCCTGCGCGGGCCGTACCACGACGAGCCTCCGGGTTGGGAAGAGGTCGACCTCTCCACCTGAGGTCAGCGGGGTCGGTACGCGGCCACCCGGACCGCCACCGTCACCCGGACGGGCTCGGGCAGTGCGGCCAGTCGCTCGGTGCGGGAGACCTGATCGGTGTGCCACGCGCTCGGGCCCATCCCGACCAGGCTGGCGGCCTCCGCCCGGGTCAGGGCCAGCTCCGCTCGGTGCCCGGTGGAGCTGACCTCGGTGAAGTGCCCGCCCAGGGTGGCGGTCACCCGGTCCGCCTTCTCGGGGTCCACCCGGAGCAGGTCGAGCGCGTCCACCAACTCGGCGAGGTGGTCGGTGTCCGGTGTGACCACGAGCAGGGTGCCGGCCGGGTCGAGCACCCGGTGGAACTCCGGGCCGTTGCGCGGTGCGAAGACGTTCAGCAGTACGGCGGTCGAGGTGTCCGCCAGTGGTAGCCGCTGCCAGGTGTCGGCGAGCGCGGCGGCGGCCCGGGGATGCGCGCGGGCCGCGCGACGCAGCGCCGGCTTGGACACGTCCAGGGCCAGACCCACGGCGTCCGGCAGCGCCGCCAGCACCGCGCCGAGGTACCGGCCGGTGCCGGCGCCAGCGTCCACCACCAGGGGGTACGCGTCGACGTCGGGCACCGGGGGCTCGACGCGTACCCCCGGGGTGGTGTCCTTTGCTCTGCTTACCTCGGTGCGACGGTGCCGCCCGGAACCGGCCGACGCGTGGAGACGGCCGACGGCCTCGGTGGCGGCGGTGGCGAGGGCGGCGGAGATGACGTCGTAGTGACCGGCGGCCTGGAAGTCCGCCCGAGCAGCGATCATCTCGGCGGTGTCCCCGACGTGCGGGGCCCGACCGGCGAGCAGGTTGACGTAACCCTGGCGGGCGATGTCGAAGCTGTGCCGGCGCGGGCAGCGCAACGCCCGGGCGGTGCCGGCGGTCGTCTCGTTCAGCGGCTCACCGCAGACCGGGCAGCGCAGTCGGTGCAGGATGCGGGGATCCACGTCAGGTCGCCGGCTCGTGCCGGGGGCGGGGCGTCCGGCCGCCGAGGTGGTCGACGACCCGGTGGGTGAGTGCCCCGAGGGCTTCGACCTCGGCCGGGGTGAGCAGGTCGATGAGGTTTCGACGGACGGCGGCCAGGTGGCCGGGGGCCGCGGCCTCGATGGCCTCCCGGCCGGCCGGGGTGAGCACGACCATCGAGCCCCGGGCGTCGTCCGGGCACTCCTCCCGGGTCACCAGGCCACGGTGCTGCATGCGGGTGAGGTGGTGCGAGAGCCGACTGCGGGACCAGAGCATCCGGTCGGCCAGGTCGCGGAGGCGCAGCCGTCCCTCGGGTGACTCGGAGAGGTCGGACAGCACGTCGTAGTCGGGCTCGGAGAGACCGCTGTCCTGTGTCAGGTCCCGGGCCAACTCCAGGTCGAGCAGGCGACGCATCCGGCGGTAGCCCCGCCAGGCGCGGTCCTCCCGCTCGTCCAGCCACCGTGGCGCGTCCATGCCGCCAGCCTACCCGGATCGTTGACATGTCATCGAGCTGACCCCTACGGTCGATGACATGTCAACGAATTCTCTCTGGCGGCTCTTCGGCGAACGCGGGCGCGGGGTCCTGGTCACAGTGCGCCGGGACGGCCGACCCCAACTGTCGAACCTCGACTACCTGGCCGAGCCGGGGCTCATTCGATGCTCGACGGTCGGCGACCGGGCCAAGGCCCGCAACCTGCGCCGCGACCCCCGGGCGAGCTTCCACGTGACCACCGCCGATGGTGGCGCGTACGCGGTCGCCGACGGCACCGCCAGCCTCACCCCGCCCGCCGCCACCGAGGACGACGCCACGGTGGAGGAGTTGGTCGAGGTCTACCGGCGCATCCGTGGTGAGCACCCCGACTGGGCGGAGTACCGGGCCGCCATGGTCACCGACGGCCGGTTGGTCATCCGACTCGCCGTCGAACGCGTCTACGGCTGGCCCGGATGAGCGGCCTGGTCCGGTGGACGGCGGCCGGCTGACTAGGGTCTGACCATGGTCGCAACAATCCGGTACGAGGACATCGTCAAAGCTCCGAAGGCACTGCTGCACGACCACCTCGACGGCGGGCTGCGGCCGGCGACAATCGTCGACCTGGCCGCCGAGGTGGGCCACGAGCTGCCCGCCACCGATCCCGAGGCGCTGGGACGCTGGTTCGCGGAGGCGGCCGACTCCGGTTCCCTGGAGCGCTACCTCGAGACGTTCGCGCACACCGTGGCGGTCATGCAGACCGCGCCGGCACTACGGCGGGTCGCCCGCGAGTGCGCGCTGGACCTGGCGGCCGACGGGGTGGTCTACGCCGAGGTGCGCTTCGCCCCGGAGCAGCACCTGGAGCATGACCTCAGCCTGGACGAGGTGGTCGAGGCGGTGCTGGCCGGGTTCGCCGAGGGCACCGCCCAGGCCGTCGAGGCGGGCCTGACCATCCGGGTGGGCACCCTGCTCACGGCGATGCGGCACGCCGCCCGCTCCCAGGAGATCGCCGAGCTGGCCGTGCGGCACCGGGACGCCGGGGTGGTCGGCTTCGACATCGCCGGTGCCGAGGCGGGCTTCCCGCCCACCCGCCACCTGGACGCCTTCGAGTATCTCCAGCGGGAGAACTTCCACTTCACCATCCACGCCGGCGAGGCGTTCGGTCTGCCCTCGATCTGGCAGGCGATCCAGTGGTGCGGAGCGGACCGGCTCGGCCACGGCGTGCGGATCGTCGACGACATCGCCCCCGACGGCGCGCTCGGTCGACTGGCCGCGTACGTCCGGGACAAGCGGATCCCCCTGGAACTGTGCCCCTCGTCGAACGTGCAGACCGGTGCGGTGCCCTCCATCGCGGACCACCCGATCGGCCTGCTGCGGGACCTGCGCTTCCGGGTGACCGTCAACACCGACAACCGGCTGATGAGCGGCACCTCCATGTCGCGGGAGATGTCGCTGCTGGTGGACGCGTTCGGCTACGGCTGGAAGGAGTTGCAGTGGTTCACCATCAACGCGATGAAGAGCGCCTTCATCCCGTTCGACGAGCGGCTGCGGATCATCGATGAGGTGATCAAGCCGGCGTACGCCGAGTTGCTGGCCTGACCGCCTCAGCCGTGCGGGTGGCCGGCGAGCAGGCCGGCCACCCGGCGCAGCACCTCGCGTGCGCGGGCCGCCTCCGCGCCCAACCCGGTCTGCCGACGCAGGACCGCGGGCTCGGCCCGCAGGAGCGCCACGCCCCGCCGGACCAGCACCCGGGGAGCCTTGCGCTGTTCGGACAGATCGCGGGCCAGCCGACGGAGGAAGGTCGCCCCGCGCGGGCGACGCAGCGCGTACGCCCCGGCAAGCAGCCCACGGCGTCGACACTCCTCGACGATCTCGGCGGCGAAGATCCCTTCGGCCACGAAAAGTGGCGATCCGTCGACGTCGAATGGCCGGGTGGCCACCCTGCGGTCCGCACCGATCGCATAAACCGGCACTTCGGCTCGGCCTTCGCGAGCTAGACGAGCAATGATTTCCACCGCTGTCGAGGCGTCCCAGGACTGGGGGGATTCCCAATCCACCTGGCCGTTTCGTCGCGGCAACGTAGGGTCATCGCCGTCTTTGTAGAAGTCGTCCAAGCACAGCACGGGCAACCCGGTTTGCTGTGCTATGTACGACTTTCCGGAGCCCGAAGGGCCGGCGAGCAGGACAACACGGTGCGGATGTTCCATTACCTTCAGTTACTCCGGCCAGACGGACTGCTATCAAATCGCATCAACATCTCATCACACCTTCGGTCGGGGACAACCTGGGCTTTCTTCTTGCGGACCGGCGTGATGGAATCTCGGGGGTCCGACCCGCCGGGTCGGTCGCTGGGCGTTGCCCGGGGCAACGCGTTGAAGCTGTAATCGCGAGGGCGGTGTTGTGAGCAAACGGCCAAAGATGGCGGGCTCCCTCCTGTCGCGGCTGCGCCAGCCGGCCAGCCGGCTCGGGGACATGCCGATCTGGTCCAAGCTCGGTCTAATCATGATCGTGCCGACCATCGCCACGGTCGTGGTGGGCACCAGTGGTCTGGTCGACCACGTGGAGACGCTCAACAATGCCAACCGGGCCGGCGACCTGGCGAACCTGTCGAGCTACTCCGGTGACCTGGTCGACAGCCTGCAGGACGAGCGCACCGCCGCCGTGCTGCTGCTGGGCGCGGACGGGACGCAGCCGACGGCGCAGTACCAGGAGGCCTACAACCGGGTGAACTCCCGGGTGGACCAGGACGCGATCCCCTACCGGCAGCAGCGGGCCGACATCGAGGACCTGCCGGGCAGCCTGGAGGGCCTGCTCGACGGCATCGACCAGAACCTGCAGGACCTGTCGGGCATCCGCAGCCAGGTGTTCAACGGCAAGCTCGCGCTCACCGAGACCGTGCAGGCGTACGAGGGTCTGATCAGCGACCTGCTCGCCATCCGCGACTCGGCCACGCAGCTCGCCGGTGACAACGACCTGAGCGACCGGATGCGCGCCGCCGCGGCGGTCGCCCGGGAGAAGGAGTTCCTCGCCGTACGCCGGGTCGTGGTGCACCGCGCGCTCGGTGTGAAGGGCGGGAAGCGCCTGACGCCGGCGCTGCGCACCGACTACATCGCCAGTGGCACCGGCCAGCAGCAGGCGCTGCAGAGCTTCAAGGCCGTCGCCACCCCGGACGACGCCAAGTTCCACGACCAGACCGTCGCGGGTGGCGACCGTCGGCAGGCACAGAACTACACCGGCTGGATCGACGGCAACACCACCGGCGACATGCGGGGCGCGCCGTTCGGCCCGGACCAGTGGGAAGCCGCCATGACGGCCAACGCGAAGCTGATCCGCACCGTGGAGACGCAGCTCGACAGCCAGGTGGTCAAGGAGGCCGACGCCCTCCGCTCGGACGTCCAGCGCCAGGTCTTCCTGGAGACCGGTCTGCTGCTCAGCATGCTGCTGCTGGCGATCCTCTTCGCGTACCTGGTCGCCCGTTCCATGGCCCGTTCGCTCCGCGAGCTGCGGCAGGGTGCCCTCTCCGTCGCCCAGTACGGCCTACCGCAGGCGGTTGCCCGACTGCGTGACCCGCAGGTCGTCGGGCAGCTCACCCCGGTGCAGCTGGCCAACCAGATCGCCGAGCCGCTACCGGTCCGCAGCCGTGACGAGTTCGGCCAGGTGACCGAGGCGTTCAACGCCGTCCACCTGGAAGCCGTCCGCACGGCCGCCGAGCAGGCGGCACTGCGCGCCTCCGTCGCGACCATGTTCGTCAACCTGGCCCGCCGTTCACAGATCCTGGTCGACCGCCTCATCGGGCACCTCGACCGGCTGGAGCGCGGCGAGGAGGACCCGGACCGGCTGGCCGAGCTGTTCCAGCTCGACCACCTGGCCACCCGAATGCGCCGTAACGACGAGAACCTGCTGGTGCTCGCCGGTGCCGACTCCACCCGTGTGCAGCGGGAGCCGGCCGCGCTCATCGACGTGCTGCGCGCCGCCCAGTCCGAGGTCGAGCACTACACCCGGATCGAGTTCGGCGTCATCGACCGGGACATCGAGGTCGCCGCGCACGCGGTCAACGACCTGGTGCACCTCGTCGCCGAGCTGTTCGACAACGCCACCGCGTTCTCCCCGCCCGACTCGCAGGTGATGGTCGAGGCCCGCCGGGTCGGCGACCGTGCCTCGCTCTACGTCGAGGACCGCGGCATCGGCATCAGCGCCGACCAGCTGCACGACCTCAACGAGCGGCTCGCGACGCCGCCGCAGGTCGACGTGGCCGTCTCCCGGATGATGGGCCTGGTCGTGGTCGCCCGGCTGGCGTCCCGGCACGGCGTACGGGTCGAGCTGCGCCCCGGCTCCGACCGCGGCACCGTCGCCGACGTGACCCTGCCCACCTCGGTGCTGGTGCCCAGGGCGCTCTCCGGTCGGGTGCAGCAGCCCCCGGCCCTGCCCGCCGTCGGCAACCCTCAGCAGAACGGGCCCGCCCCGGTCTTCGGCGCGCTGCCGGCGCTGGGCAACGGCCCTCGCCCCAGCGAGTCCGGCAACCAGGTCACCCTCGGCGGTCGCCCGTTCGAGCCGGCGTCGCGCAACGGATCCGGCACCCCGGCCAACGCCGGTGGCTACCGCTCGATGCCGGCCTGGTCCGACCTGACCGGCGCGGCCGGGACGAACGGCGTCAACGGTGGCGACGGGTTCACCCCGCGGCCCGCCAACGGCCAGGGAATCGACCCGCTGCCGCAGCGTCGCGCCGGAGATGACGGCCCGAGCACCGGCCAGCAGCCGTCGATTCCCCGGCAGTTGCCGAGCAGCCCCGAGACGCAGCCGTACTCGGCGCCCCCGGTCTCCGCGCAGCCCTACTCCGGTGCGCCGGTCTCCGCCTCGCCGGCTTCCGGTCAGCCCTACTCCGGCCAGCCGTACTCCGGAGCTCCGTACACCGGTCAGCCGGTGTCCGCCGCCCCGGCCTCGGGCCAGCCGTACGGCGTTCCGCCGGTGTCCGCCTCGCCCGTGTCGGCGTCGCCGGCGTCCGGTCAGCCGTACTCGGTGCCGCCGGCCTCCGGCCAGTCGTTCAGCGGGTTCACGCCCCGGTCGGCTCCGCCCGCGCCGGCCGCCGGAGCCCCGGCGCCGCCGGCCTGGCCGCCGGTGCCGAACGGCGACCGGGACGCCGCGACCCCGCCGGTGCCCGAGCGGCTCGCCGCCGCTCTGGACATGACAACCGAGCTGCCGCGAGTGCCGCGACCCGGCGAACAGCCGTCCGCCGCAGCCGCCCAGCCTCCGGCTCCGGCCCAGCCTCCGGCCCCGGTTCCCGCCTCGGCTCCCGCTCCGGCTGCGCAAGGTCGACCGGCCCCGCAGCAACCGCAGGCGCAGAACCGCCAGCGGTACGCGGACGAGACGATGGAGCTGCCGATCTTCCGGGAGCTGGAGTCGGCCTGGTTCCGTACCCGCCGCCCGGGTCCGGAGGAGGGTGCCGGCGGTGCCCAACCGGCGAAGAACGGCGACAACGCGACCCAGCAGTTCGCCACGGTCGAGGCCACCGGTCAGGCGGTCCACAAGACACCACCCGGGACGACAGGTAACACACCGATGGCAGACACTCCGACGGCCGGAGGAGCGCCGCGGGGCACCGGCTCCACAGCAGCTGAGGGCGGTCGCCCCAGCCTCGCTGAGAGCCTGCCGAACCGCCGGCCCCAGCCGCAGACCAACGGCTGGCAGACCGCGGCCGACGACGGCTGGCGTGCTGCCTCGGCAGCCGCTGACGCGGTGCCGGTGAGCGAGACCACCACGACCGGTCTGCCGAAGCGCAAGCCGATGGCGCAGTTGGTGCCGGGTGCCGTGGAGAAGCCCACCACCTCGGTCCAGCGGCGCTCCCCGGAGGCGGTCCGTGGCCTGCTCTCCGCCTATCACCGGGGCGTGCAGCGAGGGCGTAGCACCTCGGACAACCCGACCAACCCGGAGGCGACTTCGGGTGGGCAATCCTCGCAGTCTGGCTCAGGCCCGGTGGCCGGGAGCGGGCAGAAGGAGCAAGAAGGATGACAACTACTCAGGATCTTGGTTGGCTTCTGGCCAACTTCGCCGACCGGGTGCCCGGTGTCGCGCATGCGGTCGCCGTCTCGGCCGACGGCCTACTCCTGGCGTCGTCACGGGACCTGCCGCGCGACCGGGCCGACCAGCTCGCCGCGATCTCGTCGGGTCTGGTCAGCCTGACCCAGGGGGCAGCGCGCTGCTTCGAGGGAGGCGCGGTTTTGCAGACCGTCGTGGAGATGGACAATGGCTTCCTGTTCCTGATGTCCATCTCGGATGGCTCGTCCTTCGCCGTGCTGGCTGCTCGCAGCTCCGACGTGGGCCAGGTCGGCTACGAGATGGCGCTGCTGGTCGACCGGGTCGGTGACGCGCTGACCCCGCAGCCGCGTGCGGCTGCGGGAATGCTGGGTTGACGCCTCGCCGATCGATGAGGTCGGCACAACTGCAACGACGACAACGACGGGTTTCACCGGTGGGAGCCGGTAACGGGTGCGAAGGAGGTGAGCGGCGAGATGGCCGATCGTGACGAACCGACCGGAGCGTTGGTCCGTCCATACGCCGTGACCCGTGGTCGTACCCGTCCCCGGCTCGACATCGCGCTGGAGGCGCTCGTCGAGACGACGGTGCGCGGTCGCGCCGCTGCCAACGGCAACGGCGGCCAGGGCCGCGAACACCAGTACATCGCCGCGCTGTGTGACGGACGCGTGCAGTCGCTCGCGGAGATCGCGGCGCGGATGCAGCTCCCGCTCGGTGTGGCCCGGGTGCTCATCGCCGACATGGCGACGGACGGCCTGGTCGCGGTCCACGAGCCGACCATCCTGGACGACTCCGACGACGCGGTGGGCACTGAACTGCTGGAGAGGGTGCTGAGTGGACTTCGCAGGCTCTGACATGTCGCACCGCCCGCCGAACCCGGGCGGCCGCGTGACGTCGGCGAAGATCGTTATCGCCGGTGGATTCGGCGTCGGTAAGACGACGCTGGTCGGCTCGGTCTCGGAGATCACGCCGCTGACCACCGAGGCCATCATGACCTCGGCCGGCGTGGGCGTCGACGACACCCGGCAGGTGCCGGGCAAGTCGACGACCACGGTGGCCATGGACTTCGGCCGGATCTCGATCGACCGAGACCTGATCCTGTACCTGTTCGGTACGCCGGGTCAGACCCGATTCTGGTTCATGTGGGACGAACTGGTTCGGGGTGCGATCGGCGCGGTCGTGCTGGTGGATACTCGCCGGCTGGCCGACTGCTTCGCGGCGATCGACTTCTTCGAGCACCGACGCCTCCCGTACCTGGTGGCGATCAACTGCTTCGACGGGATGCAGTACCACGACCCGCAGGACGTTCGGGACGCCTTGGCGATCTCCAGCGACGTGCCGGTGGTGGCCTGCGACGCCCGTAACCGGGAGTCGACGAAGCACGTGCTGATCTCGCTGGTCGAGTACGTGCTCACCATGCGCCGTACGCGCGCCGTCGCCCCGGCCTGATCGGGACGCCGTACGCCCGGTGGTGGCTCCGGCCCCCACCGGGCGCGGCACCCTGCGCGCCCCACGCCGCTTCCAGAGAGCCTTGGAGCTGTCGACCCCCGGGCACCCGGTGGCCGGTAGCTCTCCGGGCTCTTCAGGAGGCGGCGTTGTCGCGTCCTGGCCCCCCTGCCCCCACCACACATGCGACAGCGCCCCCGGTCGACCGACCGGGGGCGCTGTCGTGTGTAGAGGGTCAGGACTGGTAACCGGCGGAGCGGTACTCGTACTCCCGGTCGTCGTCGCGGTCCCCGTGGTCGCGGCTGAAGTCCCAGCCGCCGGCCGCCTCGCGGCCGGGCCGACCGCCCACCGCGAAACCGCCGATCTCCTGACCGCGACGCCAGCCACGGAAGTAGCCGGTGGTGTTCTCCGCGAGGCTTGCCGCATCGCGCACTATCCGCAGTGGACGCTCCTCGCGCAGCGGGGAGCCCGGGACCAGATTGGCCTGTGGCACGCGCTTCGGCAGCCCGGCGTTGGTCTCGGCGCCCACCGCGGGACGGGCGGCCTGTTCGGCGGCCTGCCAGCCGGTGTCGGCAGTGGTCGACCAGTCCAGGTCGGACTCGTCGGCATGGCCGACGAACCACGCCGACTTGGCCTGCGCGAAGATCAGCAGGTCACCGTCGCCCTCGTCGGCGACCGGCGGTGGCCGATGCTCGACCGGCGGTGGCCGGTGCTCCATGGGCGGCGGTCGGTGCTCCATCGTGGGTAGTGGCCGGTGCTCGGCGGCGCGAGCAGCCGCTCGGCCGCCACGAGCAGCCTGCTCCCGGTCGACCAACCGCAGCGGGGGCGTCTCCAGGTGCGGCTCGGTGGGCGGGTTGAGCCCTTCTCGCAGCGCGCGGTCGGCCAGCGGCGGTGGCTCCACCAGCCGCAGCATGGGCGGCTCCTGGGGCAGGTCGTCGGCCAACCAGGGCGGGGTCACCCGACCGTCGGCCCGGCCCGGGTCGGTGGGGGCGTCGATACCGCGCCCGCCACCGTACGGGTAGGCCACCGGGTTGTTCGGCGAGCTGTCGGCCGGGTCCTCCGGGTTGTTGACCAGCGGCCAGTTGGCCCGGGATCCGGGGGGAGCGGCGTCCTGACCGGGCCGGGGGATCGGCACCGGGATGCTCAGGTCGGTGGCGCTGAACCCGCCGGTCGGCGGTTCCTCGACCGGGCGTTGCAGGTGGCTCGGCCGCTCGCCGTTGGTCTTCGGGCGGGGCGGGATGACGGTGCGCTGCCGCTCGGCCCGAGCGCTGTTGATCGCGGCGGTGGTCAACGTCGGCCGGAACGGCTCACCGGCCTCGGCCGGAGGCACCGTGCCGCGTTGCGCGGGTGCGATCGGGGTGATCCCCGGCGGCGGAGGTGGCGGCGACGACACCGGCCGGTTGGTCGGGCCGTCGATCCGGCTGGGCGCCGGCTCGGTGCGACTGGGCAGTGTGGACGCCGGGGGCGTGGCCGAGGCGGCCGGAGCCACCGGCGCGGGTGCGACCGGCGGAGGCGTGACCGGAGCCGGTGCCGTCGGCGGAGGCCCGAGTGGGCGGGGCGACGCCACCGGAGTGTTGCCGGGGACCGGCTCGGGACGGCTGCGTCGACCCACGGCGGGGGCGGGCTCGGCGGGCGGCGTGGGCCGGACCGAGCGCAGCCCGGCACCGGTGCCGGCGAGCCCGGTCAGCTCGCCGACCGGCTCACCGCGACGGGCGGCGGCACGGCGGCCGGGCGCCTGGGCAGGCGTGGTCACCCGGGAGCCGAGCGCACTGACCAGAGCCTCACACCCCGCGTCGCAGGCGCGGACGGAGGCGACAGCCTGCCGGACCGTCTCGGCCACCGCCGAGGTGAGCGCCCGGTTGACCGCGGCACGTCGGGGCGTCTCGGAGATGGCGACCCGCAGGGCGGTGACCGCCTCGTTGATCTCCTCGGCGTCGGCGACCCCGTCGGCGGCGAGATGCGCGGCGATGGCGTCGGCCGCGACCGACACCTCGCGACCACGGGCGACGGTGCCGCCGAGCATGCCCGGCTCGGGCAGCGCGTCGAGCACCGCCAGCGAGACCGGCTCGGCCGGGTCCGGGTATGCCCGCAGGGCCGCCGGGTAGAGCTCACGGAGGACCTCGCGCAATGCGACGGCGGCGGAGTGTCGACCACTGGCCAGCGCGGCGTGCGCGGAGAGCACCTGCTTGTAGCCGGCGAGATCCCGGGGCGCCGGCAGGGTGACGGCCGAGAGCGCGCCCGCCTGCAACGCGCGGGCCAGGCCGACGGCCCGTCGTTCGGCCGGCGGCGACTGCATCTCCTCGAGGGAGTCGTCGTCGGCGAACCGCTCGGCGAAGTCGTCCACCGAGTCGTCGTCGGCGATCGCCAGGGGTCGACCCGCCGCGCTCAACAGCGAGATGACCGTGTGGTCGTCGCTGTCGGCGGCGATGGCCGCACCGCTCGGCCCGCCCGACCGCTCCACGAGCAGCGCGACGAGCTGGGCGTAGCCAGCGGCGTCGTCGCCGATCTCGCAGACATGCAGCAGACGGCCTGCGTCGTCGACCACAGCGGACGTCAGCGTCGAGCCGGCGGAGGCCGGTCGGTCAGCCGGATCCGCCGAGGCCAGACCGCAGTAAACGCGCACGAGCGCCACGGCGTCGTCCTCCTCCCGGGACAGGTCTTTCCTCTGCCAGCAACTGATGCTCCCCGGTACGGGTCAGTCGCGCCAGTCCACCACCGCAGAGATCTTGCCGACAATGGTGCGCCAACCCAAACTCGCGGTCTGCGCACCGATCTTCTTCAGCCGCCGCCGACCCATGAAGGCGCCGATGCCACCGTTGGCGGTGGCGCGCAGCGCCTCGTCCAGATCGTCGAGGCTGGAGCCGGCAGAGAGCATGTCCAGCACCGCAGGCAGCCGCAATGCGTACGAAAGGTCACGAGCGACCTCGCCGGCCTCGATCAGAAGGGTCGAATCCCAGCTGTCGTGACCGCCGCGCAGGTTCTCCACGACGAGGTCGAGCTCGTAGGTGTCCTCGTCGAGCGGCACGATATCTGCCGGCTCCACCCGTTCGGACAATTCATTCCAGCTGTCCAGTTGGGACAGATCGTTGGGAGCACCGGACCGGATGAAACTGACCAACGACTCGGGCGTCTTGAACAGCAGCAGCTTGCCCTGGTTGCTGAGGAAGACCGGCACCTCCTCGTCGTCGGCCTCGTCCTCGTCGGCCTCGTCCTCGGTGTCGTCGGTGCTGGCGTCGCGGCGGCGCGTCGACTCGTCCTCGTCGCTGTCGGCGAACTCGGCGGCGACCTCCTCGTCGAGGATGACGACGGTCTCGTCGTCCTCCTCCTCCTCGATCACCTGGCGGCGGGCGAGGAACGGGTCGTCCAGGTCCCGCTCGGTGACGTCGGTCGGGGTCAGCGTGTTGGCCGGCCGGTACGCGCGCAGCGTGAAGCCGGTGCCGGCGGGGAGGGCGATCTCCACCGGATCGATGCGCAGCTCGTCCCAGAGCGCACGGTCGACCGGACCGGCTGGGCGGTCGGTCTCCTCGATCTCGTCTGGCTCGGCCGCGCCGGTGGTGTCGTCGAGCTCGGGCTCGTCGGCGTCGGGCCGTTGGGGCGACTGGCGGGCCACGCTGACCTCCGTGTGCTTCGGGTTGCCCACTCGCCGGGGTCTCCGACCGGCGAGTGACTCTGGGCACATACCCTAGTCGGCGGACCTGGGTGACCGATGCCCGCACCCCGGTGGCCGCTCGGCGCACGGATCCGACCTGCTGGTTGCGGGCGCTGGCGAACCGGCCGTTCGACAAGTAGCGTAGCTACGTATGAAGGCCCAGGCGTTGCACGGCCACCTCGACGCTCTGCTGCTCGCCGTCCTCGAACAGGGCGCGCTGCACGGCTACGCCATCATCGAGGCGCTGCGCGAGCGCAGTGACGGCAGCCTCGATCTGCCCACCGGCACCATCTATCCGGCGTTGCGTCGCCTGGAGCGCGCCGGGCACGTGGCGAGCACCTGGAGCACCGTCAACGGCCGGGAGCGACGGACGTACCAGCTCACCGACTCCGGTCGGCGGGCGCTGGCCGGGGAACGCGCCGGTTGGCACGACTTCCAACTGACCGTCGGCCGGTTCCTGGGCCCCGGCGACACGCCCACCTCCCCGGCCTGACGCCCAGGCCGGGCGTGGCTCAGCGGGCGACGGCCAGCAGCCAACCGCGTACCGCCCGGGTCAGCGAGAAGTAGGCGCCGCCGACCAGCACCGCACCGATGATCATCGGAGGCCAGCGCAGCGCGGCGTCCCAGAGGTTGACCGACCAGCCGAAGAGCGCGCATCCGGCGAGGATGGACAGCGCCAGCACTCCGGTCAGGCCGACGCCCACCGCGCGCTGCGCCCGCGCCAGGGCCGGCCGTGGCGACCGGGCGCTGGCCGCGACCACCAGCAGACCGGCCACCGCGAGCAGCAGTGCACCCGCCCAGATCCAGTCGACCGAGGTGGAGAGCAGCAGGTAGCCGGCCGGAGGGCGTGGGCCGTCGTTCCAGCTCGCCCCGTGCCAGGTCAGATCACCCGCGACCATCCCCACCCCGGCGATCGCCAGCATCCGCAGGGACAACCCGCGCAGCGCACCGGTCGCCAGCTCGGCCTGCCAGGAGGGCAGGAGCTGCGCCGGCGAACCGAACTCGACGACGGCCCGGCGCTGCGCCTCGGTAGGCGGCACCCCACTCTCGCGGTACGCCTCGACAGCATCCAGCAGCCCGTGCCGGGCCTCGGTCAGCAGGTCGGACTTGAGTCGCGCCGGCCCCTGCAACCGGGCGGCCAACTCCCGCAGGTGCTCGTCGACCAACACGTCCTCACGGTGCGGCATGACCCCACCCTGCCATGCCGAACCCGCCCCCGACGTCGGGGAGAACCCTGGTCCGTCCCCGAGCCCGGTCAGGGAGCGAGAGCCAGGTAACCCCGTTCGGCAGCGGCCTGGAGCAACCACTGGTCGCGGTACCAGCCCGGGACGGCGACCAGTTCGGCGTGCCGACCGCGCTGGATCACCCGGCCGTCGTCGAGGACGACGATCTCGTCCAGCTCGGCCAGCCCGCTGAGCCGGTGGGTGATCAGCAGCACCGAGTGCGTGGCGGGCGTGGCGGCGAGAGCGGACGCGAGCACCGCGTCCGCCGCGGCCGGATCCAGACCTTCGGTGGGCTCGTCGAGGACCAGCACCGGTGGCGCGGCGAGCAGTGCCCGGGCGAGCGCCAGGCGTTGCCGCTGGCCACCCGAGAGTTGCCCGCCCTCCTCGCCGACGAGCGTGTCCCAGCCCGCCGGCTGGGCGCGTACCCACTCCAGCAGACCGGCTGCGGCGGTGGCGGCCGTCAGCTCGTCCTCGTCCGCACCGGCCCGTCCGAGCAGCAGGTTCTCCCGCACCGTGGCGTGGAAGACGTACGCCTCGGCGAGCAGGCCGCCGACCGCCCGGGGCAGTGCCTCCTCGGCGTACGCCGAGAGGTCCCGGCCGTCGACGGTGACCCGGCCGGACACGGGCCGGACGGTGCCGGTCAGCACGGCGGCCATAGTGCTCTTGCCGGCGCCGCTCGGGCCGACCACGGCGATCCTCCGCCCGGCGGGCAGGTCCAGGCTGACGCCGTCCAGGGCGGGCGCCGCACCTTCCCGGTACCGCACTGTCACGTCGACGAAGCGCAGCTCGTGCGGCCCGACCAGCTCGGTGGTCGCATCGGGGGGTGGGGGAGCCGGCGTACCGGCGTCCAGCAGGGCGGCCACCCGGGCCAGGCCGGGCCGCAGCTGCGTCCACTGCCGCGCGGCCGTGACCAGGGCCAGCGTCACCTCGACGGCGGCCAGCGTGCCCACGGCCAGGACACCCACCAGCACCCCGGACACGTCGGCGGCCAGCGCGGCGAGCACCACCGCCGCCGCGGTCAGGCCGGCGGTCAGCACGCCGGCCGCGTCCACCGCGAACCCGGTGGCGGCCAGCCGTCGCTCCAACCGGGCCAGTCGGTCGGCGCGCTCCTCGGCGGCGCGCAACGCGACGTCGGTCGCCCCGAACGCGGCCAGGTCGGCGGCGCCGTGGGTGAGGTCTATCGCGTCGGTGGCCAGTGCGCCGCGCAGAGGCGCCACCTGGGCCGCGCTGCGGCGGGTGACCGCGGTGGCCAGCGCGGGCAGCGCCACCCCGGCGACCAACACCCCGACGGCGAGCACCCCGGCGGCGGACGGTGAGATCAGCGCCGCTCCGGCCACCGCGAGCACACCGACCAGGGCCGCCGCCGAGCCGGGAACCAACACCCGCAGCAGCAGATCCTGGACGGCCTCGACGTCGGAGACCAGGCGACTCAGCACGTCCCCCGACCGGTGCGTGGCGTCGCGGCGGGCCGCGAGGGTGGCGAAGACCCGGGCCCGGACGTCAGTGATCATGCGCAGGACCGCGTCGTGCCCGGCGAGCCGTTCGGTGTAGCGGAACACGCCACGGCCGATCGCCAGTGCCCGGACCGCGACGATCGCGACGGTGAGCCGGTCCAGTGGGGGCTGGCCGGCGGCGCTCATCAACAGCCAGGTGGCGGTGGCCATCAGGGCCAGCCCGGCGAACTCGGTGGCGGCGGCGAGCAGCCCGGCCCCGACCAGCCGATTGAGGTACGGGCGGGCCAGGCGCAGCACGGCCCGCTCGGCGGCGGCCCGGCCGCCCGGTGCGGCGTCGGTGGCGGCCCGCCTGGGCGGTGCCGGGTCGGCGACCGGCGTCGCGTCTGCCGGGCCCGGCCCGGGTGGCGCGCTCATCGGGTCGCCTTCCCGGTCGGCTCGGGGGTCAACTCCGTCACCCGGCCGTCCTCCACGCGCAGGATCCGGTCGGCGTCGGCGAGCAGCGCGGGCCGGTGCGCCACCAGCAGTGCGGTCCGTCCGGCGACCAGGCGGCGGGTGGCGTCGAGAACCACCGCCTCCGCCGCCGTGTCCAGGCGGGCGGTGGGCTCGTCGAGCAGCACCACCGGCGCGTCCCGCAGAAACGCCCGGGCCAGCGCCACCCGCTGCCGTTGGCCGCTGGACAGCCCGTGACCGCGCTCGCCGAGCAGGGTCTCCAGGCCGTCCGGTAGGCCGGTCACCACGTCGTCCAGCGCGGCGTCGCGCACGGCGGCGGCGAGTGCGTCCGGAGGGGTGTCGGGTGCGCCGAGCTGGATGTTGTCGGCCAGCGAGGCGGCGAAGAGGTGCGCCCGCTGCGGCACCCAGGCGAGCTGTCGGCGCCAGGCGTCCGGGTCGGCGGTGGCGAGGTCGACCCCGCCCACGGTGATCCGGCCGGTGGTCGGGGTGACGAAGCCGAGCAGCAGGCCGAGCAGAGTGCTCTTGCCGGCGCCGCTGGGGCCGATGACGGCGATCCGTTCGCCGGCCCGGATGGTCAGTGTGACGTCGCGCAGCGCGGTGGTCCGCTCGTACGCCACGGTCACCCCCTCGAACCGGATGTCGCGCCGGGCGTCCGGCACGGCGGCGCCCTCGGCGGCCCGGGGTGTGGCCGGCGCGGCCGAGACGGTTAGCGCCTCGTCCAGCGCGGCGAGGCCCTCCATGCTCGCGTGGAAGCGGCTGCCGGCGGCCCGCAGCGGCAGGTACGCCTCCGGGGTGAGCAGCAGCACCAGCAGCGCGGTCTGCAGGGCCAGCCCGCCGCCGAGCAGCCGGATGCCGACCGGCACCGCCACCAGGGCCACCGAGAGGGTGGCGACCAACTCCAACACCAGCGCGGAGAGGAACGCGATCCGCAACGTCTTCATGGTGGCGACCCGGTGGCCGTCGGCCATCCGGCGCACCACGTCGGTCTGTGCCCGGGCCCGCCCGAACGCCCGCAGCGTGGGCAGCCCCGCGACCATGTCCAGGAAGTGCCCTCCCAGCAACGAGAGCCGCCGCCACTGCCGTTCGGTGGCGGCCTGTGCCTGCCAGCCCAGCAGCGCGCCGAAGACCGGGATCAGCGGCAGGGTCAGCGCGATGATCACCGCCGAACTCCAGTCGGCGAAGACGACCCGGGCCAGCACGGCCACGGGCACCGTCACGCTGAGCACGAGCTGCGGCAGATATCCGGTGAAGTACGCGTCCAGCGCGTCCAGCCCGCGACCGGCCAGGGTGGCGACCTCACCGGCCCGTTGCCCGGCCACCCAGCCGGGCCCGTGTCGGCCGACCGCCCCGAGCAGGTCGGCCCGCAGTGTGGCCTTGACCGTGGCGGCGACCCGCGCCGAGACCGTGCCCTGCGCCCAGACCAGTGCGGAGCGGGCGGCGACCGCGACCACGAAGGCGCCCAGCGCCGGCCGGTCGAGCCGACCGTCGAAGGCGGTGGCCAGCACCGCCGCGAGGGCCGTGGCCTGCGCCACGATCAAGCCGGCGGCGAGCACGCCCAGGAGCGCGAGCACGGCGAGGTCGCGCCGGGCCGCAGGGACCCGGCGCAGCAGACGCCTGTCGAACGGACGGCGCTTCACCAGTACACCGGTGCCCTACCGTCGGTCCGTCCTCGAAAAACCCACCAGCACATCGCCTGGAAGCCTAGTAGGGCCGGAAGGAGCGGCAGCGCCACCCAGCCGAGCAGCCGCAGCGTCGGTGCGCTCGCGGCGGCGTCGGCCACGGTCAGCGACGCGCCGGGGTCGGTCGTGGACACCAGCACGTAGGGCCAGAGGGCGGCGCCGACCAGCACCACCGGCAGCGCCAGGGCCGCGCCGGTGGCGATCAGAGCCCACCCCGGCCGCCGCCGCCCCAGCGCCGCGCGGGCCGCCAGCAGCGCCACCACGAGCAGCATCGGCAGGAGTACGGCGACCGCCGGCCGCTGGATCGCGTCGCGTACCCGGGCGGAGAGCAGACCCACGACGGTGGCCAGGGCGACCGCGGTGAGCGCCACCGGCACCAGTCGGCGGGCCGTGCGGCCGACCACGGCGGCGGCCTCGGCCGGTAGGCGCAGGGCGAGGAACGTCGCGCCGTGCACCGCGACCAGCGCGACCATGGCCAGCCCGACGGCTGCGGCGAACGGGGTGGCCAGGTGCGACACCCCGGCGACGTGCCCGTCGGCCTGCCGGGGCACGCCCTGCAACAGCGCGGCGAGCACCACGCCCCAGCCCAGTGCGGCGAGTGCGCTGCCGATCATGACGACCCGGTCCCAGCGCGCGCGGACCCGTTCGTCGTCGGGTCGGCTGCGGAGCTGCACCCCGACGGTGACCAGGATGACGCCGGTCAGCGCGCCGACGACGGCCGGATAGCAGCCGGAGAGCAACTCACCCTCCAGCATCGGGAACGCGCCGAAGAGGATGCCCACGGCGGCCACCAGCCAGACCTCGTTACCGAGGAAGAACGGGCCGAGAGCGGTGAGCGCCTCCCGCCGCCGCGCCGCGCCGCCGCCTCGGGCGAGCAACAACCCGACGCCGTAGTCGTAACCGGCGAGCACCAGGTAGCCGGCGAACAAGAGGCCGAGCAGGGCGTACCAGGCGAGGTCCACGGTCTTCTCCTCAGGTGCTCAGACGAGGGCGGGTTCGGGGTGGGTCGGCTCGTTCGGGGGCGCGGGCGGGCGGCCGAGCGCCGGATCGGCCGCGCCTCGGGCCGCGTGCCGGGCGAGCAGCACCCAGTTGGTGACGGCGAGGGTGCCGAGCAGCAGGCTGAAGCCGATCAGCGAGGTGAGCATCACCGGCGCGCCGACCGGGGAGACGGCCTGCTCGGTGGGGAGCAGCCCGTACGCCACCCAGGGCTGGCGGCCGACCTCGCGGGCGATCCAGCCGAGGATCACCGCGACGAACGGCAGCGGCAGGGCGAGCAGGACCAGCCAGAGCGGGAAGCGCAGCCGGATGATCCAGTCGCGGAAGAGCAGGGGGAGCAGCAACCACACGCAGCCGAGGGTGAACCCGATCAGGATCATGAAGCCCAGCCCGACGTTGGCCAGCACCGGCGGCGTGTAGTCGCCGGGGCCGAAGCGGGTGGTCCATTCGGCGATCAACGCCTGGCCCTCGGGGCCTTGGCCGAACTTGGTGGGCTGCACCGCACCGACCGGGCCGAACTGGGCGAACCCGAAGCCCTGCACCATGCTGATCGCGAACGCCGAGGTCACCAGACCGATCCGCAGCGAGGTGCGGAACAGCGCGAAGTCGGGAGTGCGCCGGATCAGGTGCCAGGCGCTGACCGCTGCCATCAGCATCCCGCCGACCAGCAGCGCGGCCGAGACGACGTGCCCGAACGCCATGCCGAGGCTGGGGTTGGTGAGCAGCGCGCCGAAGTCGGTGAGGTGGGCGATGCCGTCGCGTACCTCGTAGCCGACCGGGTTCTGCAGCCACGAGTTGGCCACCATGATCCAGAACGCCGAGGCGTACGCGGTGATCGCCACGCCCCAGAGCAGTGCGAGGTGGACGCCCCTGCGGAGCCGGTGCCAGCCGAAGATCCACATCCCGAGGAACGTGGATTCGAGGAAGAACGCCACCAGCGTCTCGATGGCCAGTGGCGCGCCGAAGACGTTGCCGACGTAGCGCGACAGGCCACTCCAGTTCAGCCCGAACTGGAACTCCATCACGATGCCGGTGGCGATGCCGAGCACGTAGTTGATCACGTAGAGCTGGCCCCAGTAGCGGGTCAGCCGCTCCCACTTCGGGTTGCCGGTGAGCACCCAGGCGGTCTGCATCGCGACCAGCAGTGTGACCAGCCCGAGCGTGACGACCACGAAGAGAAAGTGGATCGAGGTGGTGGTGGCGAACTGCAGGCGGGCGAGGAGCAGGGTGTCCATGGCCGGCTCTCCGTAGTGTTGGCTCCCTTGTCGTAGCCACCCTACACGTAGTTTCTCTACACGTCTGTCTACTACGCGACGTCGTAGGCAAGTCTACGACATGGCGTAGTAGTTGTGGGGTGGGTGGATCGAGCGCGATCTTGTGATCAGCGGGTGGCGTTGCGGCGGCGGCGCGGGCGTTGCGGTGCGGTGCGGTGCGGGGCGCGGGCGTCGCGGTGCGGGGGTGGCGGCGCGGGCGTCGCGGCGCGGCAGTGCGGGGCGCAGGGGTGCGGGTGCTCGGGCCAGGCGACCCCGCGTCAGGTCGCCCAGGTCAGCTCAGGACAGGAACAGGGTGATCGGGAGGGCGACGAGCGTGCTGGCCACCGCGAGGGCGGTGGCGCCGAGCACCCGGGGCGGGCGGTCGCTGACCAGCAGACGCTGCACCCGTACGTCGAGGTCCCGGTCGCCCACGCCCAGCGCACCGGCCGGGGTGATCCGGTGACCGGCTGCGGCGAACCGGCGCAGCGCGCCGGCCAGCGGCGCCTCCGCGTGCAACTCGCGCGCCTTGTCGTCGGCGCGCATCTCGACCAGCAGGGCGACCCGCTCGTGGGCGTCGTGGACCCAGCCGAACCAGGGCAACGCCCGGCACAGCGCGGTGAACGGCAACAGCACGAGATCGTGCCGTTCGTGGGCGTGCGCTCGCTCGTGGCTGAGCACCGCGGCCAACTCGGCGCGGTCCAGCATGCTCAACGTGCCGGCGCTGACCACCACCTGCGGCTTCACCCCGGGCAGGCAGTACGCGGCGGCGCTCGGATGATCCAGCACGAGCGCGCCGGGCGCGGCCGGATCGTCCCGGGCGACCAGCGAGAGCAGGTCCCGGTGCCGACGCTGGGCGCGTACGGTGCCGTGGATGCTGCGCACGGTCGTGGTGACCAGGACCGCGCCGATGCCGAAACCGACCCCGACACCAGCGAGATGGAAGGTGCTCAGCCCGACCGGCAGCGTGCCGTGGGCGAGGTCGTCGGCCAAGGTGAGCAGTGCGCTCCCGGTCGGCAGGCCGTACGCGCTCAGCCCGAGCGCCATGGGCAGGCCCATCGCCGATAGCCCCAGCGCCAACCCGACCGCCTGCCAGCAGACGATCGCCACCCGCGGGCTGCGCCACGTCCAGGTGGAGCGGGCCAACACCTGGGCCGTCAGATAGCAGGCCAGCATGGTTGCGGCGAAGTGCACGGCGTAGGCCACGGCGTGCGCCCTACCGCTCCGCTGCCTCGCCGGCGGGCCGTCGGCCCGTCGGCCCGTCCAGACGGTCGGTCAGCTCGGAGCCGCCGTCGGCGTCGGCGGAACCCGGCCCGGTCAGACCGGCCTCGCTCCCCAACGCCGCCCGTAGCACCTCCGCCTCGGTGCCGGTCACCGATCGGGCGAACCGCACCAGCGCGGCGTCCCGGCTGCCGCCCAGGTCGAGGGCGTCGAGCATGAGCTGGGCGATGTGCGCCTCCCGGCTGGCCGCCGGCCGGTACCGCCAGGCCCGGCCCTCACGCTCCCGCTGCACCATGCCCTTGCCGGCGAGCCGGTCCAGCACGGTCATCACCGTCGTGTACGCCAACTCGCGGCCGTCGAGCGCGTCGGCCACCTCACGCACGGTCACACCATCCGACGTGCCGGGGACCACGTCCCACAACACGTCCATCACCGCACGCTCAAGATCGCCCAGCCGAGTCACGAGCCAATCCTACCCCCGGTAGTAGACCCCCAGCTCACCCCGGGCCGGCCTAGGAGCACCCCAAGATCCGCACAAGAACGGGGATATTGCTGCCTCCAGCGCTCCAGAGGCAGCAACATCCCCGAAGTTGCGCAGATCTTGGCCCCGGCGCGGGAACCCGTTGACCGGCAACCCGACCCGAGGCAAGACCCGTGCGCTGACCCGCCCGACGGGCCCGGCCCACGTCAGGTTTTCCGGGGGAGCCCGCCCACGCAGGGATCAAGCCTGACCGCCCGGAGTGGGCGGGCTCCCCCGGAAAACCCAAAAACCAAGACCGATCACACCCCCTTGGGGTGCCACACCGTCTTGGTCTCCAACAGCGTCGTCATCCGGGTCACGCCCGGGTCGGCGGTCCAGTCGTGGTCGGTCGGGGTGGGTCGGAGCACCCGCTTGAGGTTCTCGGCCGCCTTGACCTCCAACTCGGTGGCGAGCGAGGCGTCGGTCACCCCGGTCAGGTCGAGCGCGTTGACGTCCATGTGCGCCGCCAGCGTCGGTGCGGTCTCGGTGATCGCGCCGGTGAGGATGTTGACCACCCCGCCGGGCAGGTCGGAGGTGGCCAGCACCTCGGCCAGCGTCACCGCCGCCAGCGGCTCGGTCGGGGAGGCGGCCACCACCACCGTGTTGCCGGTGACGATCGCCGGGGCGATCACACTGACCAGACCGAGCAGCGCCGGGCGCTCCGGGGCGACCACGGCGACCACGCCGGTCGGCTCGGGCGCGGAGATGTTGAAGTACGGGCCGGCGACCGGGTTCGCGCCGCCGTACACCTGGGCGAGCTTGTCGGCCCAGCCGGCGTACCAGACCCAGCGGTCCACCGCCGCGTCCACCTCGTCGCCCGGGATGCCCAGGGCGACGAACTGCTCCCGGCGGCCCTCCAGCATCTCGGCGACGCGGTAGAGGATTTGACCCCTGTTGTACGCGGTCGCGCCGGCCCAGCCCTTCACGGCGGCGCGGGCGGCGACCACCGCGTCCCGGGCGTCCTTGCGGGAGGCCAGTGACACATTCGAGGACTGCACGAGATACGACCGTCCCGACTCGCTGCGCGGGAACTTCCCGCCGATGAAGAGCTTGTACGTCTTGCGTACGGCGACCCGCTCAGACATTGAGGTACCCCTCCAGCCCGTGCCGGCCGCCCTCGCGACCGTAGCCCGACTCCTTGTAGCCGCCGAACGGCGAGGTGGGGTCGAACTTGTTGAACGTGTTGGCCCAGACCACGCCGGCGCGTAGCCGGTCGGCCATCCACAGGATCCGTGAGCCCTTGTCGGTCCAGATGCCCGCCGACAGCCCGTACGGCGTGTTGTTGGCCTTCTCCACGGCCTCGGCCGGGGTGCGGAACGTGAGCACCGACAGCACCGGCCCGAAGATCTCCTCGCGGGCGATCCGGTGGGCCTGGGTGACGCCGGTGAAGATGGTGGGCGCGAACCAGAAGCCGCGGTCGGGCAGTTCGCACGGCGGTGACCAGCGCTCGGCGCCCTCGGCGGAGCCGGCGTCGGACAGCTCGCGGATCCGCTCCAACTGTGCGGCGGAGTTGATCGCGCCGACGTCGGTGTTCTTGTCCAGCGGGTCGCCCACCCGGAGCTGGGCCATCCGCCGCTTCAGCGACTCCAGCACGCGGTCGGCGACGTTCTCCTGGACCAGCAGCCGGGAGCCCGCGCAGCAGACGTGCCCCTGGTTGAAGAAGATGCCGTTGACGATGCCCTCGACGGCCTGGTCGATCGGCGCGTCGTCGAAGACGATGTTGGCCGCCTTGCCGCCCAGCTCCAGGGTGAGCTTCTTGCGGGTGCCGGCGACGGACCGGGCGATGGCGCGACCCACCTCGGTGGAGCCGGTGAAGGCGACCTTGTCCACGCCGGGGTGCTCGACCAGCGCCCGGCCGGTCTCACCGGCGCCGGTGACGATGTTGACCACGCCGGCCGGCAGGTCGGCCTGCTGGCAGATCTCGGCGAAGAGCAGCGCGGTCAGCGGGGTGGTCTCGGCGGGCTTCAACACCACCGTGTTGCCCGCGGCGAGCGCCGGGGCGATCTTCCAGGCCAGCATGAGCAGCGGGAAGTTCCACGGGATGACCTGCGCGGCCACGCCGATCGGTTGCGGGTTCGGCCCGAAGCCGGCGTGACCCAGCTTGTCGGCCCAGCCGGCGTAGTAGAAGAAGTGCGCGGCGACCAGCGGCAGGTCGACATCCCGGGACTCGCGGATCGGCTTGCCGTTGTCGAGCGATTCCAGGACGGCCAGCTCGCGGGAGCGCTCCTGGACGAGCCGGGCGATCCGGTACAGGTACTTCGCCCGGTCCCGGCCCGGCATCGGGCCCCACACCTTGTCGTACGCCTTGCGGGCGGCCCGGACCGCGCGTTCCACGTCCTGGGCGCCGGCCTCGGCGACCTCAGCGAGGACTTCCTCGGAGGCGGGGTTGATCGACTTGAAGCTGCCGCCGTCGCTCGGGTCGACGAACTTACCGTCGATGAACAGCCCGTACGAGGGTTTGAGGTCCACCACCGAGCGGGACTCGGGGGCGGGGGCGTATGCGAACATCGGCTATCAGTCCAGGGTGAAGTAGTCGGGACCGGAGTAGGTGCCGGTCGTCAGCTTGGTGCGCTGCATCAGCAGGTCGTTGAGCAGGCTGGACGCGCCGAAGCGGAACCAGTCCGGGTCGAGCCAGTCCGGGCCGACGGTCTCGTTGACCATCACCAGGTACTTGATCGCGTCCTTGGTGGTCTTGATGCCACCGGCGGGCTTCACGCCCACCTGGCGCCCGGTCGCCGCCCGGAAGTCGCGGACCGCCTCCAGCATCACCAGGGTCACCGGCAGGGTCGCCGCGACCGGGACCTTGCCGGTGGAGGTCTTGATGAAGTCGCCGCCGGCCAGCATGGCCAGCCAGGAGGCGCGCCGGACGTTGTCGTACGTGGCCAGTTCGCCGGTCTCCAGGATGACCTTGAGGTGGGCGTCCCCGCAGGCTTCCTTGGTGGCCACGATCTCGTCGTAGACCTCCTTGTACCGCCCGGCCAGGAACGCGCCCCGGTTGATCACCATGTCGATCTCGTCGGCGCCGGCCGCGACGGCGGCCCGGGTGTCGGCCAGCTTGATCTCCAACGGGGCCTGGCCCGACGGGAAGGCGGTCGCCACGCTGGCCAGATGGACACCGGACCCGCGCAGCACCTCGGCGACGTACGGGACCATCGCCGGGTAGACGCAGACCGCCCCGACGTGTGGGCAGGACGGGTCGGCCGGGTCCGGGCGCAGCGCCTTCGCAGCCAGCGCGCGCACCTTGCCCGGGGTGTCCGCCCCCTCCAGCGTGGTCAGGTCGACCATCCGGATCGCCAGGTCGATCGCCTGGGCCTTGGCGGTGGTCTTGATGGATCGGGTGCCGAGCTGTGCCGCCCGCTGCTCCGCGCCGACCTGGTCCACCCCGGGCAGGCCGTGGAGGAAGGTCCGCAGAGCGGTCTCGGATCGTCCCAGCTCGGAGAGCTCCGACCGGGCCGACGTCGTTGTCGCCGTCATGCCCCGAAGTCTACGCACCGGAACGCGGAGTGATCTTGCTCACGATCGGTGCGCGGACGTGAGCGGCGTCGCTGGTCCGACCGCGCGCGCACCACCGCGCCCTACGGAACGGTAGGTTGAGCGATCGTGGACGTACACGTCATTGACCACCCGCTGGCCCAGTCCAGGTTGACCGCCATGCGGGACGCGCGCACCGATTCCTCGACGTTCCGGGCCGCGCTGCACGAACTGACCACCATGCTGGTGTACGAGGCGGCGCGCTCCTTCCCCGTCGAGCGGTACCCGGTGCAGACGCCGGTCACCGGCACCGAGGGCACCCGGCTGGCCAACCCGCCGCTGCTGGTGCCGGTGCTGCGGGCCGGTCTCGGCATGGCGGACGCCGCACTCGGCCTGCTGCCCGAGTCGTCGATGGGCTTCGTCGGCCTGGCCCGCGACGAGGAGACCTACGAGCCGCGCGCCTACATGGAGTCGCTGCCCCGCGACCTGGCCGGGCTGCCGGTGCTGGTGCTGGACCCGATGCTGGCCACCGGTGGCTCGCTGGAGCACTCCTGCCGCCTGCTGGCCGATCGCGGCTGCACCGACATCACGGTGCTCTGCGTGCTCGCCGCCCCGGTGGGCATCGAGCGGTTGGAACGCTCCGGTCTGCCGATCCGCCTGGTCACGGCCTCGATCGACGAGGGGCTCAACGACAGCATGTTCATCGTCCCCGGGCTCGGGGACGCCGGTGACCGTCAGTTCGGCGGCATGCCCCGGTTCTGAGGGCTCCACCCGGTCGATGCCGGGTCCGGCGGGTCCGCGCGCGGTGGTGCGCGGACCCGCTACCGTCTGCGGCCATGACTGGTGTTGCGCTCGCCGAGGAGTTGCTGCTCCTCGCCTACGACGACTCGACCGGCAAGGCGACCATGCCGCGGATCAGCCTGGACCTCGGCATGGCCGCCGCGGTGCTGGTCGAGCTGGCCATCGCCGGCCGGATCGCATACGCCGACGGGTCGTTGGCCGTGGTCGACCCGACGCCCACCGGTGAGCCGGTGGCCGACGAGGTGCTGGGCCGGATCGCGGCCGACACCCCGCACACCCCGGCGTCGTGGGTGCAACGCCTGCGGCACGGCCTGCGCGACAAGATCCTCAACGACCTGTGCGCCCAGGGTGTCGTCCGGGATGTCGACGAGACCGAACTGGGGTTCATCCACGTGCACCGTTATCCGGTGGTGGACGCCTCCGTCGAGGCGGAGACCCGTCAGCGGCTGACCGAGGCCCTGACCGGCGCGGCGGCCCCGGACGAGCGGACCGCCGCGCTGGCCACCCTGGTCGTCGTGCTCCGGATGGAGACGGCGCTGGGCGTAGGTGCCGAGGAGGTCGCCACCGCTCGCCGACGGCTGGAGGAGATCGCCACCGGCGCGGGCTTCTCCGGTCAGGTGAGCACCGACGACTCGGTGGTCCGCCCGTCGGTGGGTCTGGTCGTCGCCGCCCTGGCCGGAGCGGTGGACGCGGCGCTCGGCAAGCGCGCCTGAGCGTCCGACCCGGCGCACCCCCTGACCGCAGCGTTCGGCGCGGCGCTCGGTGAGCGCGCCTGACGGCCCGCGCCGTCAGAGGCCGAGGGCGGCGCCGACCTCGGCGCGCAGCCCGGCGACGGCCTGCGCCGCCCGGCTGCGCGCCGCCGGGACGTCACCGTCGGTGACCGGCTCCACCACCTCGAGGTACGCCTTGAGCTTCGGCTCGGTCCCGGAGGGGCGGATCACCACCCGGGCCGACCCGGTACGCAGGATCACCACGTCCGCCTCGGGCAGCAGGTCCCGGACGCTGTCCACCGGCTGGCCGAGCAGGGTGGTCGGCGTGGCCGCGCGGATCCGGGCCATCGCGTGGGTGATCACCCGCAGGTCGTCCACCCGGGCGGACAGTTGGTCGGTGTGGTGCACGCCGAACTCGGCGGCCAACTCGTCCAGCCGGTCGGTCAGGGTGCGACCCTGCGTCTTGAGGCCGGCGGCCAGCTCGGCCACGGTCAGCGCGGCGGTGATGCCGTCCTTGTCCCGGACGTGCTCCGGTGCGACGCAGTAGCCGAGCGCCTCCTCGTAGCCGAACACCAGGGGCGCGCTCCCGCCGCCGGCCCGCACGATCCACTTGAAGCCGGTGAGCGTCTCGTCGTAGGGCAGACCCCGGGCCGCGCACATCGCCCGCAGCAGTGACGACGACACGATCGTGGTCGCGTAGAGCCCGGTCACCCCTCGGCGCATCAGGTGGTCGGCCAGCAGCACGCCCACCTCGTCGCCGCGCAGCATCCGCCAGCCGTGCCGGTCTTCGCGGACCACCACCGCGCAGCGGTCGGCATCCGGGTCGTTGGCGATGGCGAGGTCGGCGCCGGTGGCGTCGGCCAGCGCGATGAGCCGGTCCACCGCACCCGGCTCCTCCGGGTTGGGGAACGACACGGTGGGGAAGGCCGGGTCCGGTTCGGCCTGGTCGGGGACGACGCCGGGCACCGGGAAACCGGCGCGGGCGAAGGCGGCGGTGAGCACCGCCGCGCCCACCCCGTGCAGAGGGGTGTACGCCACCGACAGGTCCCGTGGCCCGTCCGGGTCGATCACCGCGGTGGCCTGCTCGACGTACGACGCGACCAGGTCGTTCCCGAGCACCTGCCCGGGTCGGCCGAGCGGGACCTGGGTCAGCGGACCGACCGCTCGGATGGACGCCTCGATGCCGGCGTCGGCGGGCGGCACGATCTGTGCGCCGGCACCCAGTTCACCGCCCAGCTCCGCGCCGAGGTAGACCTTGTAGCCGTTGTCCTGGGGCGGGTTGTGGCTGGCCGTCACCATCACCCCGGCGACCGCGCCGAGGTGGCGCACCGCGTACGCCAGCACCGGGGTGGGGAGCGGGCGGGGCAGCAGCAGCGCCGGGCGGCCGGCCCCGGTGGCCACCTGGGCGGTCCGCTCGGCGAACTGCTTGGAGCCGTGCCGAGCGTCGTACCCGATCACCAGGGGACCGGTGCCGCCCTGGGCCGCGAGCCAGCCGACCAGGCCGGCAGCGGCCTGGGTGACCACGGCGAGGTTCATGCCGTTCGGGCCGGCCCGCAGCGGCCCACGGAGGCCCGCGGTGCCGAAGGTCAGCGGGCCGGCGAACCGGTCGGCCAGTTCCGGGGCGCTCGCCGGCAGCCCGTCGAGCACCGCCGTCAGCTCGTCCCGGCTGGCCGGGTCGGGGTCCTCGGCCAACCAGCGCCGGGCTTGCTCGCGAATGTCGTCGATGTCAGTGGTGTCCGCCGCCATGCCCCTTGATAGCACGGCGGCGGATCATCGCTGCGGGTTCCCTCCGGCTCAGCCGTCGCCGGTGAGCTGGAACGTCCGCACCATCTCGTCGAAGATCGGCTTGCTCTCCGCGAACTTGGCGTCGGTCGCGGTGAGGTAGAACGAGTACGCCTTGCCGCCCTCCGCCACACCACGCCACACGCCGTGCCGCATGGTGTCGCCCTCGCCGCAGGTGTACTCGAATTCGGCGGCCGCCTTGCTGGCCAACTCGGTCTCGGTGGCGCTGACCTGCTGGTACGGCTTGACGCAGGAGGTCGACTTGGACTTCAGACCGTTTTCGGCCGTCTCCGCCCACCGGGCCGAACTGCTGGACCACTTCTCGGTGATGATGCGCACCTTGCGGCCGCTGTCCTCCGGGTCGATGTAGTCGGTGTAGGAACCGCCGGTGGCCTTCTTCCAGCCCTTCGGCACCATGACCTGGATGCCCCGGGCGGCGTGTTCCTGCATCTCGACCGCAGGAGCCGCCGGAGCGGACGGGGTCGGTTGCGCCACCGGGGTGTTCGGCGGGGCGTCGTCGCCACCGCTGAGCGCCACCGCGGTGATCAGCAGCACGACGACCAGGCCACCGGCTGCGGCGAGCTGAACCTTGCGCGGCCAGCCCTTGACCCGGTCGACGAGCTGACCACCGGTGGCGCGGACCTTGCCCAGAGCGCCACCGTTCGAAGCGCCGGGGGTGGTGGCCCAGGGCTGGCCGGTGCCGGGCACCGACCACTGGTTGCCGCCGCCGTAGGTGCCGCCCACGCGCTGGGTGGCCTCCGGTGCGCCGCCGAAGCCGACCTGCTGGGTGGCGTCGGCCGGCGTGCCGTAGGTGACCCGCTGGGTGGCGTCCGGGTGCGCGCCGGCGTCCACCCGCTGGGTGGCGTCCGCGCTACCGCCGTAGGAGCGCCCGGGTGTGGGCATCGCCCCGGTGGGAGTGTGCAGTGGGCCGGCCAACGCGTCCGCGCTCGTCTCGTCGAGCCCGGTGGCGCCGGCCGGGGCGGCGGACGGCTGGCGTTTGCCCCGGTTCAGTGCCGCCAGCCGGTCGGTCAACGACTCGCCGGGGGCCAGCATGGCGGGCCCACCGATCTGGCTGTCCGGCTTCGGCTCCGCCGGAGGTGGGGGCAGGACGGGCACCGGGCGCTGCTGCACCGGCACCACGGCGTACGGGTCGGTGACCGAATGCACCGCGGTCGCGGTGCTGCCCAACGGGCCGGCGAGCAACTCGCGCAGCATGGCCCGGGAGGTGTGCACGTCCAGACGACGCGCCGGATCCTTCTCCAGCAGGCCCATCAGCACGCGGGTCAGCGGGCCGCTGCGCTGCGGCGGCGCGGGCGGGTCCTCGACGACGGCGTGCATGGTCTCGATCGGGTCGCCCTTGTCGAACGGCGGCCGCCCCTCGACCGCTGTGTAGAGCGTCACACCCAGCGAGAAGAGATCGCTCGGCGGGCCGAAATCCTGACCCATGGCGCGCTCGGGGGAGATGAAGTGCGGTGAGCCGAGCACCATGCCGGGGGTGGTGAGCTGCACGTCGGTGGGCATCCGGGCGACGCCGAAGTCGGTGAGCACGCAGCGTCCGTCGGTGCAGATGAGCACGTTGGCGGGCTTCACGTCCCGGTGCAGCACGCCGATCGCGTGCGCGACCTCCAACGCGCCGAGCAGGGCGATGCCGATCTTGGCGACGGCCCGGGGCGCGACGGGACCGTCCTCGATCACCATGTCGGCGAGGCTGCGGGCGTCCAGCAGCTCCATCACGATCCACGGTCGACCGGCCTCGGTGACCACGTCGTACACCTGCACCACAGCGGGGTGCTGGATGGCGGCGGCCGCGCGGGCCTCGCGCAGGGTGCGTTCGTACATGGCGTCACGGTCGCTGGGGGCCAGCCCCGGAGGTAGGACGACCTCCTTGACCGCCACGTCACGGCGCAGCAGGGTGTCTGTGGCGCGCCACACCGTGCCCATGCCGCCGTTGCCCACCGAGGACCGCAGCGAGTACCGGCCACCGATGGTGGTGCCGGGCGCCGCTCGTCCGTTGGCGGGACTGACTGGTCCGCCGCTCCACGTCGGGATCTGAGTCACAGAAAAGCCACCGGGGGAAATCGAGGGGGGCTGGGACACAACCCCCCTATCTTGCTGGTTCCGACGCCCGATGCGAAAGCCGACGCGACGGACGTTTATCGAAGTCGACAGAACGTGCCCTGTCGTTCACCTCGTGTCGACCGCTCGGGACGCACTGTGCGGTATCCCTCACCCGACGGCGTGGCCAGGCGTCCTACCATCCGGGGATGAGTGAACGGCGGTCAAGCGAGTCCGGTTTCCCGATCAACGGCGTCTACACGGCTGCCGACCTTCCGGAGGACCTGGACTCCCGGCTGGGCGGCCCGGGCGAGTTCCCGTACACCCGGGGGGTCTACCCCACGATGTACACCTCCCGTCCGTGGACCATGCGCCAGTATGCCGGTTTCGGCACCGCCACCGAGTCCAACGCGCGGTACCACCAACTGTTGCGGGCCGGCACGATGGGTCTCTCGGTCGCCTTCGACCTGCCGACCCAGATGGGGTACGACTCCGACGAGCCGATCGCGCACGGCGAGGTCGGCAAGGTGGGTGTCGCCATCGACTCCATCGAGGACATGCGGCTGCTCTTCGCCGACATCCCGCTGGACAAGGTCTCCACCTCGATGACCATCAACGCGCCCGGCTCGGTGCTGCTGCTGCTCTACCAGCTCGTCGCCGAGGAGAACGGGGTGCCGGGCTCGGCGCTCAACGGCACGATCCAGAACGACATCCTCAAGGAGTACATCGCCCGGGGGACGTACATCTTCCCCCCGAAGCCGTCGCTGCGCCTGGTGGCCGACACGTTCGCGTACTGCCGCAAGGAGTTGCCGAAGTGGAACACCATCTCCATCTCCGGCTACCACATGGCCGAGGCCGGCGCGACGCCCGCGCAGGAGATCGCGTTCACCCTGGCCAACGGCGTGGAGTACGTGCGGGCGGCGCTGGCCGCCGGGCTCGCGGTGGACGACTTCGCCCCCCGACTGTCGTTCTTCTTCGTGGCCCGCACCACGCTGCTGGAGGAGGTGGCGAAGTTCCGCGCCGCCCGGAAGATCTGGGCCCGACTGATGCGTGACGACTTCGGCGCCAAGGACCCGAAGTCGATGATGCTGCGGTTCCACACCCAGACCGCCGGTGTGCAGCTCACCGCGCAGCAGCCCGAGGTGAACCTGGTCCGGGTGGCGGTGCAGGGGTTGGGCGCGGTGCTCGGCGGCACCCAGTCGCTGCACACCAACAGCTTCGACGAGGCCATCGCGCTGCCCACCGAGAAGGCCGCCCGGCTCGCGCTGCGCACCCAGCAGGTGCTGGCGTACGAGACGGACCTGACCGCCACCGTCGACCCGTTCGCCGGCTCCTACGTGGTGGAGGCGATGACCGCCGAGATCGAGGCCGCCGCCGTCGAGTTGATGGAGCGGGTCGCCGACCACGGTTCCGCCGTGGACGCGATCGAGGCCGGGTTCCAGAAGCGGGAGATCGAGCAGTCCGCGTACCGGATCGCCCAGGAGATCGACTCGGGCGAGCGGGTGGTGGTCGGGCTCAACCGGTTCACCGTGGACGAGGAGGAGCCGTACGAGCCGCTGCGGGTCGACCCGACGATCGAGGCGGCCCAGGCCGAACGGCTGGCGCGGCTGCGCGCCGAGCGGGACGCCGACGCGGTGGCGCGGGCGCTGGCCGATCTGCGGGCGGCGGCCGACGGCACCGACAACGTGCTGTACCCGATGAAGGCGGCACTGAAGGCCCGCGCCACGGTGGGTGAGGTCTGTGGCACCTTGCGCGAGGCGTGGGGACTGTACCGGCCGACCGATCGCTTCTGATCATCGCCGACCGCTGAGCGCGGTGTGTCCATCGCGCTCAGCGGGTACCCCCTCGGTCGAGTGCGAACGCACACCGTGTGCGCCCGTGGTGGGTGCCTGCGTGTGAGCGTCCTTATCCGGCTCGTTGCGGAGTGTGGTCGGCTAATTGTCGGAGTGTCAGTTCACCACCCCGACTAATGCGACAATTTGCAACAGGGGTCCCCTGAGTGTCGCCGGATTCGTGACCGCCACGACTGGTTACGCGTTGTAGGAGGTGAGGGGCGGATGGCGGCGTTCGAGCACGATCTACCTGCTGTCCCGCACATCTCCGAGCGTCCTCAGCAGGGCATACGTGACGCTACGCGCACCGATCATTACCGTAACGAGGTTGCGCAGCGTCACCGCCGGAGGTCTAGGCTGTCTGCTGTCCCCGATGATCCATCCATTCCTAGTGATCGAGAATTCGACGTGACGAGTGCGTTGACGCTGCCCACGGATGGCCAGCTTGCGTCGTCCTGGCTGGAGACGCCGCCCGGGTCCCAGCCCCTGCCCCGCGACCTGGACCACCTCCTCGCGCTCCGGGTACCGGGGCTGATCGCTACGCGCCGTCACCTCCACTCGCATCCCGAGCTGTCCGGCAACGAGTTCGAGACGGCCGCGCTGATCGCCAGGGAGCTGTCGCTGGCGGGGCTGACCCCGCGCCTGCTGCCCAAGGGCAACGGTGTGATCTGCGACGTCAACGGCAGGCCGGACGGCCCGGTCGTCGCGCTGCGCGCCGACATCGACGCCCTGCCCCTCGACGACCCGAAGGACGTGTCCTACCGGTCGACCGTGGAGGGCGTCTGCCACGCCTGCGGCCACGACGTGCACACCTCGATCCTGCTCGGCGTCGGCATGCTGCTGGCCCAGCTCGCCGACCTCGGCGAGCTGGACGGGCGGGTCCGGCTCATCTTCCAGCCGGCCGAGGAGATCCTGCCCTGCGGCTCGCTGGAGGTCATCGAGGCCGGTGGCCTGGACGACGTGGTGCAGATCTTCGCGTTGCACTGCGACCCGAACCTGCCGGTGGGACAGGTCGGCCTGCGGGTCGGCCCGATCACCGCCGCCGCCGACAACGTCACCGTCCGGCTCTCCGGTCCGGGCGGCCACACCGCCCGGCCGCACCTGACCGTCGACCTGGTCGACGCGCTCGGCCGGTTGATCACCGAGGTGCCCGCGCTGGTCAGCCGCCGGGTGCCGGCCAACAGCGGGCTGCTGCTGGTCTTCGGCCACGCCTCGGCCGGCACCCGGTACAACGTCATCCCGTCCGAGGCGAGTGCCTCCGGCACCCTGCGGGTGATGGACCGCGACACCTGGGAGCAGGCTCCCAAGATCGTCGCTCAGGTGGTCCGGGACGTGATCGCCCCGACCGGCGCGACTGTCGACCTGGAATACCTGCGTGGCCGACCGCCGGTGTGCAACGACTCCCGGGCCATCCAGGTGCTGACCGCCGCCACCGCCGCCGCGCTCGGCCCGGAGGGGATCGCCGAGACCCCGCAGAGCATGGGTGGCGAGGACTTCTCCTGGTATCTGGAGTACGTCCCCGGCGCCCTCGCCCGGCTCGGCGTGGGTCGCTCCGGGCCCAACGTCGACCTGCACCGCGCCAGCTTCGACGTGGACGAGCGGGCCATCCCGGCCGGCGTACGCGTCATGGTGCAGACCGCGCTGCGGGCACTGGCGGCGGCGCGCTGACCGGTGCGGCCGGGCCCGCGGTCTTCTTCCGCCGACGCAGCACCAGCAGCAGCACCGCCACCGGCACGCCGAACGCCACCAGCCAGGGCAGCAGCGCCCCCAACACGGTGAGCAGGACGGTCAACGAGGCGACGAAGGCCTTCCAGCCGCCCTTGAGCCCGACCAGGAAACCGGTCTCGGCCTCCTCCTGGGCGGCCTTCTTCGCCGCCGGCCCGGCCAGTGACACGGTGATCGTGGAGAGAGCGGTCAGGTCGGCCAGTCGCCGCTTCTTCGCCTCCAACGACGCCAGGTCGGCCTCCCGGCGACCCAACTCGTTCTCCAACGTCACCAGGTCGGTGATCGAGCTGGCCCGGGAGAGCAGCCGGCGGGCGCTGTCCACCCGGGCCCGCTGACTCGTGATCCGGGCGTCCAGGTCGACGGTCTCCTCGGTGACGTCCTGGGTGTCGATCTCCCGGCTCTGTTGCTGGCCGAGCTTCGAGATCTCCTCCACCACCTCGGTGAACTTCGGTGCCGGCACCCGCAACTGCAACTCCGCCACCGCGTCCTGGTCGGCACTGCGGCGTTGGTCACCGCCGACGAAGCCACCGGCCCGGGTGGCCACGGCGACGACCTCACGGGCCTTCGCGTCCACATCGTCCACCTGCACGCGCATCGTTCCGGTGTAGATGATCGCCCGCTGGTCGACCCGCAGGTCCGGGGCGCCGGCACCGGCCGCCTGCTGCTCCCCACCCTTGGCGGCGTCCCGAGCCGCCTCGCCGCCGTTGGCCGCCGCCGGTGCCTCGGCCGCCGAGCCCGCGGTGTCCTCCGCCCCGCTGTCGCCGGCGCTGCAGCCCGTCAACACCAGTGCGGCCGCCAGTGCCGCTACCGCCAGCGGTGTCCCGCGCCGTCGTACCGTCCATTCATCCATCCCCGCTCCCATCGTCATCGTCCGGTGTGGCGATAGCTCGGACGCGGCGCACGCACCGGCTGGTTCCGGCAGACTGCGCTGAGGACGTCACGATTCGATAATCGAGGAGTCACGATGCGGCTCACCAAGTACGCCCACTCCTGCCTTCGGGTGGAGCACGACGGCGGGGTGCTCGTCGTCGACCCGGGGGTGTTCAGCGACCCGACGGTGGCGCTGGACGGTGCGGACGCGGTGCTGATCACCCACGAGCACCCGGACCATCTCGACCTGGCGGCGCTCCGCCTCCAGCTCGACCGGCGGCCGTTCCCGATCCACGGTCCCGCCTCGCTCGCCGAGGCCCTGGGCGACGCGGCCGAAGCCCTGCGCCCGGTCACCGCCGGTCAGTCGTTCACCGCCGCCGGGGTCGCCGTGCGCGCGTACGGGGGGCGGCACGCGGTGATCCACCCGGACATCCCGGTGATCGACAATCTCGGCTACCTGATCAACGACGTCGTCTACCACCCGGGGGACTCCCTGGTGGTGCCCGACGAGACACCAGTCGACACGCTCTTCGCGCCGATCCATGCGCCCTGGTCGAAGTTCTCCGAGGTGCTCGACTTCATCCGGGCGGTCGCGCCGCGACGCGCGTACGCCCTGCACGACGCCCTGCTCAACGACAACGGGCTGGGTGTGCTCGACAGGCAGTACGCGGCGCTGTCCGGCACCGACTACCAGCGGCTGGAGCCCGGCAGCCGGGTGGACGTCTGACCCGATGCCCGGCCCCTCGACGGAGCTGGTGCAGCAGCTCTACCGCACCCCACCGGACCGGTTCGTGGCCGCCCGGGACGCCGCCGTGGCCGAGGCCCGCCGGGCCGGGGACGCGAGCACCGCCCGACAGTTGGCCCGGCTACGTCGCCCGACGGTGGCCGCCTGGCTGGTGAACCTGCTCGCCATCAGACGCCCCGAGCTGGTCGCCGACCTGGTGCACCTCGCGGACGCGCTGCGCACCGCCCAACGGGAGCTGCGCGGACCCCGGCTGCGGGAGCTGTCCGCGCAGCGCCGGGCGGTGGTGGGTGCCCTGGTCGTCGAGGTCCGCAAGCTCGCCGCGGCGGAGCCGGACGCGCCACCGGCGGGTCGGCTGCCGCTGGCCGAGGTGGAGGCGACCCTCAACGCCGCGTTCTCCGACGCCGAGGTCGCCGAGCAGGTCCGGGCGGGCCGGCTGCTCCGGGCGGCCAGCTACGCCGGTTTCGGTGAGGTGCCCCGGCCACAACTGCGGCTGGTCACCGACGACGAGGAGCCGGAGGAGGAACGCCCGGCCCGCCGACCCGGTGCCCAGCGGGAACGCGCCGGGGCAGCTCCCCGCCCGGACCAGGTGACCTCCCGCACCGACCAGGCGACCTCCCGCAAGGACCGGGCAGCGGAGCGCGCCGAGCAGGCGGAGCGGGCTGCGCAGCGGGCGGCCCGCGCCGAGCGGGCCCGGCAACGCCGCGCCCTGGACCGGGAACTGGCGGCGGCCCGGGCCGACCAGGAACGCGTCGAGGCGGAACTGACCGAGGCGACCGCCCAGGAGCGGGACGGCGTGGCCGTACTCGACGGGATCGGGGCCGAGCTGGCCGAGTTGGAGCGGCGGCGGGCGGTGGCCGAGCAGGATCTCAGCCGGGCCAAGCTCGCCCGGCGCGCCGCGGAGCGCACGGTCACCTCGGCGCGGCGGCGCGCGGGCGAGGTGGAGGCGGCGATCGAGGCGTTGGCGGCCGAAGAGGGGGATGCGGACGCGGGTGCCGGCGCGGCAGACTGAGGATCGATGGACGACGACGAGTACGCGGAGCGTCCACGGCGGGTGACCCCGATGCGGGGAGCCGTCGTCGTGGGTGCCGGGTCGGGTTGTCCGAGGACGCCCGTGACCCGAGGGCGATCCGGATGGGCGGCGCTCGGATGACACCGGAGCAGGCCGCCGCCGCCAGCAAACCCCTCGTGCTCGACCTGGGGGACGCGTTCAGCCGGGACCCGACCACGCTGCGCCGGGCCCGGTTGCTCGGCATCTCCGGCTGGGCGTTCTACATCGGCGGCCGGGCCGGCGCCCTCGGTCACGTGCGGGCGGAGACCGTCGCAGCCGCCCTCGGTTTCCTCGCCCCGGACGCCGTCGCCGACGGTTGGGACGCCGCAGGCCGGGTCGTCCCGCCGATCGAGGTGGCCGCCGCGAGTCTCGCCGAGTGCTGTCGATGGGGCGCGCAGCGACTCGGCGCCCTGCCCGGCACCGAGCGCCTGGCGGCGCTCGTCGAGCGGGCGGTGGTCGCCGCGGACGCCAGCGGCATGCCGCTCTTCGCCGCCTGGCGGGCCATGCCGCTGCCGGATTTCAGCGCGGGGGCCCGGACTGCCGCCGGCCTGCGGTTGCTCCGCGAACACTTCACCGGCGCGTACCTGTTGGCGGTACGTGCCGCCGGGATGACCCCGCTGGAGGCGGTGCTGGCCGGGCCGGAGGGGGAGGCCGGGGCGGTGGCCTGTGGCTGGCCGCCGCCGTACCCGCCGATCGGGCCGCTGGTGCGTCGGCGACTCTGGGCCGAGGCCGTGACCAACCGGCTGGCCGCGCCGGCGTTCACCGCCCTCGGCCCGGCCGACTGCGCCGAGTTGGTGGAATTGCTGCACCGCACCCGGGCCGACCTCGTTGGGCAGGCCGAACACCTGGGTACGTAGAACATATTGTTCTACACTTCGTCCATGGAGCGCATCGGTGTCCGGGAGCTGAACCAGAACACGAGCCAGGTGTTGGCGCGGGTGCGCGGCGGCGAGACCGTTGAGATCACCGACCGCGGCCACCCGATCGCCCGCCTGGTTCCGGTCGGAGATGACAGGTCGATGCTGGCCAAGCTGGTAGCTGCGGGGCGAGCGGTCCCCCCGAACGGCACCGGTCCCGTGCCACTTCCGCCGAAGCTCGGTGACGAGGACGTCGACGTGGCCGCCACGCTCACCGCGATGCGTGACGAGGAGCGCTGGTGATCTACCTCGATTCCGCCGCGGTCGTGAAGCTGGTTCGGCAGGAGGCGTGCAGTGCTGAGCTCGTCTCCTGGCTCAACGCCCATCCCGACGCGGCTTTGGTGTCCTCTGCCCTCGTCGAAGTGGAAGTGCCCAGAGCGCTGCGCCGATCAGCTCCGCAGGCGTTGATCGGAGTGCCTGCGGCCGTCGGGCGGCTTTTCCGGCTGGAGATCGACAGTACGATCCGCGCGACCGCCGCCGCGTTCGCCGAACCGATGCTGCGCAGTCTCGACGCCATCCACCTGGCCACCGCCCAGGTCCTGACCAACGAGTCCGGAACCGAACTCGTCGCCTTCGTCTCCTACGACCGGCGACTGCTCGACTGCGCCAAGGAAGTGGGGCTGCCCGTGGCGAGCCCCGGCCAGAACTGACTCGCGGTCCCGCGCCTGCCGGCACCGACCCACCCGCCGCTGCGGTCGCGGCAGGATTCCCACCCCTCGACCCGCGGAAAATGAGCGGCG
This sequence comes from Micromonospora sp. WMMD1155, assembly GCF_029581275.1. Taxonomy (NCBI): domain Bacteria; kingdom Bacillati; phylum Actinomycetota; class Actinomycetes; order Micromonosporales; family Micromonosporaceae; genus Micromonospora; species Micromonospora sp. WMMD1155. The sequence goes on along the minus strand of NZ_CP120742.1, from coordinate 1,879,807 downwards.
CCGTCGGCTGTCCGCTGTCAGGATGCTCTGCCGTGACCCTTCCCGCAGGTTGGACAACGCGTCGGCCCACCCTCGCCGACGTGCCGGCGATCCTCGCGGTGGTGCACGCCGCCGACACCTTCGCCATCGGCCATCCCGACTTCGACGCCGAGGACGTGGCGGAGTCGCTGACCGCCCCACACTTCGACCCCACCCGGGACTCCTGGCTGGCGGTCGACCCGGACGGCACGGTGGTCGGCTGGGCGACGGTGGACAACCCGACCGGCGTGGGCCGGGAGTTCGTGGAGGTCTACGTCGACCCCGTACGCGCGTCGACAGTTCGGGCGGCCCTGCTGGGCCGGCAGCTCGACCGGGTCGCCGAGCGTGCCGCCGAGCGCGGGCTGCCGGCGCTCACCGTCCGCTGCGCGGTCTTCGCGCCCGAACGCGCCTGGGAACGAGACCTGACCGAGGCCGGGTTCACCCTCGCCAAGCGGTACGTCCGGATGAGCCGCCCGCTGACCGACCTGCCCGACGAACCCGCACCGCCACTTGGTGTGACGGTGCGACAGGTACGCCCCGACGACGAGGCCGACCTTCGGGAGTTCCACCGGATCTACGACGCCTCCTTCGCCGACACCCCCGATCACGAGCCACTGTCGTACGAGCGGTGGCGGGCTCGGATCGGCGATCTCACCGCCTGGGACGAGTGGTTCGTCGCCGAGGTGGACGGGGTGCCGGCCGGCGTGTTGCAGTCCTCGGACCAGGCGCTCGACCAGCAGGAAGGCTTCGTGAAGAACCTGGCGGTGGGGTCCGCGTACCGCCGGAGGGGTGTCGGTGCGGCGCTGCTGCGCCGCGCCTTCGCGCGCTACGCCGAGAAGGGCCGGCGGTCGGCCGGTCTGGGCGTCGACCTCGGCAACCCGACCGCGCCGCTGTCGCTGTACGAGTCGGTCGGCCTCCGCACGACCCGGTGGACCGACATGTACGAGCGGTCCGTCCCGGCCGCCGGTGTGTGATTGACGACCCCGGCCGGGCCCGACGGGCGACCCGGTCGACAGCGGGAGCAGACTGGAGGCGTGCGATACGCGCTGCTACGCCGACGCGGTGCCGGTGGGGCGGGACCGCAGCTCGGTGACGTAGTCGTCCGGGGCGCCCGCCTTCTCGGCGGCGTTCGCGATCTCGGAGAGATACCACGACGTCGGCAGGCCACCCTCGTACCCGTTGAAGACGTAGATCCACGCGGTCACGTCACCGTCGAGGGTGGAGACCCGGACGTGCAGCTTGCGGTACGTGCCGGCGGCGACGCCCTCCAGCTCGTCGAGCTGCTCGGCGTCGTACGGGTGGATGTCGTAGAGCGCCACGAAGACCCGGTCGCCGGGAGACTCGACGAGGGTGCTCACCGCGCCCTCCCAGCCGATCACGTCCGCCCCGGCGAAGGTCAGCCGCCAGCCTTCCAGCCAGCCGGTGCCCACCATCGGCGAATGCGGACAGTAGGCGCGCATTCGGGCGGGGTCGAGATTTGAGCCGTAGGCGGCGTGATGACGCACGGCGATGACGATAGCCCGGCGGACGGGTGGGGGAGAATACGACTGTGCGTGTCGAACGCGCTCGGGAGAAGAAAGTCACTGTGAGCATGGACGAAGGGCGAACGCTGTGAGCCGGATCGTGATCATCGGTGGAGGGCCGGCCGGGTACGAGGCGGCTCTGGTCGCCGCCCAGCTGGACGCCGATGTCACAGTGGTGGAGGCGGACGGTGCGGGTGGGGCCTGTGTGCTCTCCGACTGCGTGCCGTCGAAGACCTTCATCGCCAGCTCGGGGGTGGTGACCGGTTACCGCGACACCGAGGAGTTCGGGGTGCACTCGGACGGCCTGGAGGCGGTCACCGTCGACGCCCAGGCGGTGCACGAGCGGGTGAAGCGGTTGGCGTTGGCGCAGTCCGCCGACATCCACGCCAAGTTGCTCAAGGCCGGTGTCACCTTCGTGGCCGGCACCGCCCGGCTCGGTGAGGACTCCCTCGGGCACACCCACCGGGTCGTCGTCACCCCCGCCGACGGGGGCGAGCAGTACTTCATCGACGCCTCGACCGTGCTGGTCGCGACCGGTTCGACACCCCGCCAGTTGCCCACCGCCGTACCGGACGGTGAGCGCATCCTGACCTGGCGTCAGGTGTACGACCTGCCGGAGCTGCCCGAGCACCTGATCGTGGTCGGCTCGGGTGTGACCGGCGCGGAGTTCGCCAGCGCGTACCTGGCGATGGGGGTGCAGGTCACCCTGGTCTCCAGCCGGGACCGGGTGATGCCGCACGAGGATGCCGACGCCGCGTCCGCCATCGAGCGGGTGTTCCGCAACCGGGGCATGGAGATCCTCAACAACTCCCGGGCCGACGCGGTCCGGCGTACCGCCGACGGCGTCGAGGTGGAGCTGTCCGACGGCCGGAAGGTGACCGGCTCACACGCGTTGATCACGGTCGGCTCGATCCCGAACACCGCCGACCTGGGCCTGGTGGAATACGGGGTGGAGCTGGGCCGGGGCGGCTACATCACCGTCGACCGGGCGTCCCGGACCAACGTGCCCGGCATCTACGCCGCCGGCGACTGCACGGGCGTGCTGCTGCTGGCCAGTGTCGCCGCCATGCAGGGCCGGATCGCCATGTGGCACGCCCTCGGCGAGGCGGTTCGTCCGCTGCGGTTGCGTACCGTCGCGGCGAACGTCTTCACCGATCCCGAGCTGGCCACCGTGGGCGTCTCGCAGGACGAGGTGGACGCGGGCAAGGTGCCGGCCCGGCAGGTGATGTTGCCGCTGTCCGGCAACGCCCGGGCGAAGATGGACGACCTCGCGGACGGCTTCGTGAAGCTCTTCTGCCGCCCGGCCAGCGGTCAGGTGATCGGCGGTGTGGTGGTCGCCCCGAAGGCCAGCGAGCTGGTCCTGCCGATCACCATGGCGGTGGAGAACAACCTGACGGTCAACGAGTTGGCCCAGACCATCACCATCTACCCGAGCCTGTCCGGCTCGATCACCGAAGCGGCCCGCCAGCTCATGCTGCACGAGCTGGAGTGACAGGCCGGACCTGGAGGAGCGCGACGGTGGCCAGGACCCCAACCTCGGTGAGGATGAGGAGGCGTTCGGCCAGGCCGATCAGCAGACGGTCACCGGGGTAGGCGGACCAGATCATCGCCGCCGCCAGGGCCAGGCTCAGCAGGACGAGGGTGCGTAGCGTCCGGGCGGCGGGGGCCAGGTCGGGCCGACGGGCCAGCAGCCAACCGGCCGCCGGAAGGGCGAGAAAGGCGACCACCGAGGCGTACCGGTGCACGTACGCCGCCGTGGTCATGGCGGTGCCGGGCTCGTTCGTCGGCACCAGCGCGGCCAGCAGCAGCCCGGACACCCACGCGCCGAGCAGCAGATCGACCGGGCGACCGGGCTGTGCCGGGCCGGTGCGGCGCAGCCCGTACAGCAGCGCCACGGTGGCGAGCGCGAGCACCACCATGGCGCCGTCGATGACCCCGCCGCGATCGGAGACCGCGAAGTCGCTGATGGTCAACGCCCACGGGCTGAGGTCGTCGTTGACTTCCAGGTGGCCGATCACGGTGAGCAGCGCCGCCACGGCGATCCCACCGAGGGCCAGCAAACCGGTGCTCCGGGTTCCAGGCATGCCTCAGCCTGTCGCCGGAGGCACCCGAGCCGAATCCGGGACGCCCACCGAATTACGACCCCGGGAACACCCCTAGTCAGTCGATCGGTAGGTCGGCTCCGGCGGTGCGGGCGTGGCGGGCGCTGACCAGTGTCATCGCCCATCCGGCTGCGGCGAAGCCGACGGCTGCGGCGGTGGCGATGATGGCCAGGCGCCACGCCGACTCGGTGAGCGCGGTGCCGCCGAGATGCCCGACCAGTGCGCCGTACGTGGCCCAACCGAGCGCGGCGACCGCCTCGTAGAGCATGAACAGCCGGTACGGGTAGCGGCTGCGACCGGCCGAGAAGCAGGCTGCCATGCGCCCGCCGGGCACGAACCGGCAGAGCAGGATGACCATCGGCCCGGGTTGTCGGAGCCCCTGGGTGACCCGGCTGGCGACCCGGCGGGCCCGGCTCAGCTCGGCGTGCCGGGGTGGCCGCCGGTCCGGTGCGCTCCGCCCGAGCAGATAGCAGGCCAGGTCACCGGCGAACACGCCGAGCGCGCCGACGGCGATGGTGACCGGCAGGCTGAGCCCGCCGTAGACGGTGAGCGCACCACTGGTGATCATGACGATCTGGGTGGGGATCACCGGGACGAAGGCGTCCGCGATCAGCAGGGCGACCAGCACGAGGTACGCCCACGTCGGAGACGCGACGTCAGTCAGTAGTTCGGGCACGCCTGCCACCTCGCCGGATGCGGCCGATTGGGTGACTTGAGCCTGACGGCGTGTCCGGCGTCACCGTGGACAACCCCGGCCGGTCGTGACCGCCGACACGGCGAGGCCGCCCGGAGTACAACGAGGCAGAACGATCCCGGGTGACGGTTCCACTACCGTCCCACGGCCGCCGGAGCGGTCGGCGGATCGGCGTACGTCGGCGTACCGTTGTCCGCGCGGCCACGCCCGTCGGGTCCCCCGTTCCCGACGATTCCGGCCGCCAGGGCCGCCGGCGGGTCCCGCGCCGGCGGCCCGCCCCCGTCCACGCTCCGACGGTCGTAATCCAGGTGCGTCAGCGCTCGCGCGACGGGTAGCGTCGCGGTATGCGCAGTGCGGTAGTGGTGACCACGACGCCGGGTGTCCCCGGCGCGCCGCTCTGATGTAACCACCGTCGACCAGGCCCCGGGGCGATCCGCCCCCGAGGGCCGTGCGGCGTTCGGTGCCCAGGTCGCCTCCGGGTCGTACCCGATCCAGGAGCTTGACATGATCGACCACCGTAGGCTCGGCCGCGAGCTGGACCTCTTCGTCTCCGATCCACTGGCCGGCGCCGGCCTGCCGATCTGGCTGCCCGCCGGTGCCGCCGCCCGGCACGCCGTCGAGGAGTACGTCCGGGAGTTGGAGCGTCGCTCCGGCCACCAGCACGTCTACTCGCCGCCGCTGGGCAAGCGGGAACTCTTCGAACTCTCCGGCCACCTCGGCTACTTCGCCGACGACATGTTCCCGCCGATGCGGCTGAGCGCCGACGACGAGTTCGTCCTCCGTCCGGCGCTCTGCCCGCACCACGCGCTGGTCTTCCGGGCCCGCGGCCGCTCCTACCGGGAGCTGCCGCTGCGGATCGCGGAACTCGGCGGCATGTACCGCCCGGAGCGCTCCGGGGTGCTCGGCGGGCTGTCCCGGGTACGCGCCATCTCGCTCAACGACGCGCACACCTTCTGCGCCCCCGAGCAGGTCGGCGACGAGGTCGCCGAGATCCTCCGGCTGATCCGGGAGGCGCACGCCGCGCTCGGCGTACGCCCGGCCGGGTTCCGGCTGTCGCTGCGCGGGCCGGGCGAGAAGTACGTCGGCGACGACGCCCAGTGGGCCCGCGCCGAGGACCTGCTCCGCGGTGCGTTGGCCGGGATGGCGTACGTCGAGGCGCCCGGTGAGGCCGCGTTCTACGGGCCGAAGATCGACATCCAGATCGTCGACGCGGCCGGTCGGGAGTCGACCATCTCCACCATCCAACTCGACTTCGACAAACCCGAGCGCTTCGACCTGTCCTACACCGACTCCGACGGCAGTCGGCGTCGACCGGTCATGCTGCACCGCAGCCTGGTCGGCAGCATGGAGCGGCTGTTCGCGTACCTCGTCGAGGTGCACGAGGGTGCCTTCCCGGCCTGGTACGCGCCCGTCCAGTTGCTTCTGCTGCCGGTCGACGCCGCGCAGGTCGACGCGGCTGCGGAGCTGGCCCGGCAGGCCGTCGACGCGGGCCTGCGGGTCGAGATCGACGCCTCCGGCTCGCTGGGCGCCCGGATCCGGGACGCGGCCCGCCGCCGCGTCCCGTACCTCGGGGTGATGGGTGCCCGGGAGGCGGCCGACGGCCGTCTCGCGCTGCGCCTGCGCGGCGGCCGGGCTCTGGACCCGATGCCCGCCGCCGCCGCACTCGCCCTGATCGGCGCGCAGGTCGCCGCCCGCGCGACCGACCTGCTCCCGGACTGACATCGCTAGACCGACGCCGGCTGCGCGGCCGGTTCCTCGTCGGTCACGGCACCGGTGAACTGGGATCGGTAGAGCCGGTGGTACGCGCCCTGGGCGGCGAGCAACTGCTCGTGGGTGCCCTGCTCGACGATGCGGCCGTTCTCCATCATCAGGATCAGGTCGGCGTCGCGGATGGTGGAGAGCCGGTGCGCGATGACGAAGCTGGTCCGGTCGGAGCGCAGCGCGGCCATCGCCCGTTGGAGCAGCACCTCGGTGCGGGTGTCCACCGAGCTGGTGGCCTCGTCGAGGATGAGCAGTGACGGCTCGGCGAGGAACGCCCGGGCGATGGTGATGAGCTGCTTCTCGCCGGCGCTGACGTTGCTGCCCTCCTCGTCGATGACCGTGTCGTAGCCGTCGGGCAGGCTGCGCACGAACCGGTCCACGAAGGTGGCCCGGGCCGCCGCGAGGATCTCCTCCTCGGTCGCGTCGGGCCGCCCGTAGGCGATGTTGTCGCGGATGGTGCCGCCGAAGAGCCAGGTGTCCTGCAGCACCATGCCGATCCGTCCGCGCAGGTCGTCGCGGCGCATCGTGGTGACGTCCACCCCGTCCAGGGTGATCCGGCCGGCGTCCAGCTCGTAGAACCGCATGATCAGGTTCACCAGTGTGGTCTTGCCGGCGCCGGTCGGGCCGACGATCGCCACGGTGTGCCCCGGCTCGGCGACCAGCGACAGGTCGTCGATCAACGGCTTGTCCGGCTCGTACCGGAACGAGACGTGCTCGAACTCGACCCGGCCGTGCGGGTCGGCGACCCGGGTCGGCTCGACCGGGTCCGGGGTCTGCTCGTCGGCGTCGAGCACCGCGAAGACCCGCTCGGCGGACGCCACCCCGGACTGGAGGAGGTTGGCCATCGACGCGAGTTGGGTGAGCGGCTGGGTGAACTGGCGGGAGTACTGGATGAACGCCTGCACGTCGCCGAGGCTCATCGTGCCGGACGCGACCCGCAGGCCACCCACCACGGCGATCGCCACGTAGCTGAGGTTCCCGATGAACATCATCGACGGCATGATGATCCCGGAGATGAACTGCGCGCCGAAGCTGGCGCGGAACAACTCCTCGTTCTTCGCGTGGAACGCGGCCTCCACCTCGCGCTGCCGACCGAAGACCTTCACCAGTTCGTGGCCGGTGTACGCCTCCTCGATCTGACCGTTCAACGCACCGGTGTGGGTCCACTGGGCGACGAACTGCTTCTGCGAACGCTTCGCGATGCGCTGGGTGACCAGCACCGACAGCGGCACCGCGACCAGCGCCACCAGGGCCAGCAGCGGCGAGATCCAGAACATCACGCCCAGCACGCCGACGACGGTCAGCAACGAGGTGAGCAGTTGGCTGAGGGTCTGCTGGAGGCTTGTGGAGATGTTGTCGATGTCGTTGGTGACCCGACTGAGCAGCTCGCCCCGGGGTTGCCTGTCGAAGTAGGGCAACGGCAGCCGGTTGAGCTTCTCCTCCACCTCGGCGCGCAGCCGCAGCACGGTGCGCTGGACCACCCCGTTGAGCAGCCACCCCTGCCACCAGGAGAGCAGGCTCGCCGCCAGGTAGAGGCCGAGCGCCAGCAGCAGCACCCGGCTCAGGGCGCCGAAGTCGATGCCCACCCCGGGCACCACGTCCATCCGGGCCAGCATGTCGGCGAAGCCCTCGTTGCCGCTGGCCCGGGCCGCCGCGACGGCCTGCTCGGTGCTGGTGCCCGGCTCCAACTGCCGACCGATCACACCGTTGAAGATCAGGTCGGTGGCGTGACCGAGGATCTTCGGCCCGGCCACGCTGAAACCGACGCTCACCACGGCGAGGGTGATGATCGCTGCCAGGTGCACCCGGTGCGGGCGCAGCCGGCCGAGCAACCGCCGGGCCGACGGCCCGAAGTTCATCGACTTCTCGGCGGGCATCCCGGCGCTCATCCACCCCGGACCGCCGCCCGGTCGACCCGGAGGCAGCCGCTTCGGCGTCCGCGCGTCGCCGCCGGGTGGCTTCGCGGCCTCCGCGCCGGGCTGCCGCGCCGCGTCGCCGGCCGGCTTCTGACTGGGTACGGCCGCGGTGCGCGGCTCGTCGTGCTCGCTCATGCCGCCACCTCCGCCGTCTGCTGCGAGGCGACGATCTCGGCGTACGTCGGGCAGGTCTCCACCAACTCCGCGTGCCGTCCCACCCCGACGACCCCTCCGTTCTCGAGCACGATGATCTGGTCGGCGTCGACGATCGTGGAGACCCGCTGGGCCACGATCACCACCGCGGACTCCGCGGTGACCGGCCGCAGCGCCGCCCTCAGCCGTGCGTCGGTGCCGAGGTCGAGCGCGGAGAACGAGTCGTCGAACAGGTAGATCTCCGGCTTTCGGACCAGGGCACGGGCGATGGCCAGCCGTTGCCGCTGCCCGCCGGAGACGGTGGTGCCGCCCTGCGCGATCGGCGCGTCCAGCCCGCCGGGCATCTGCGCCACGAAGTCCCGGGCCTGGGCGATCTCCAGCGCCGCCCACAGCTCCTCGTCGGTGGCGTCCGGGTTGCCGTAGCGAAGGTTGCTCGCGATCGTCCCGGTGAACAGGTACGGCCGCTGTGGCACCAGACCGATGCGCCGCCACAGTTCGTCGGGTGCCAGCTCCCGCACGTCCACCCCGTCGACGAGCACCGCACCGGCGGTGACGTCGACCAGGCGGGGGATGAGCGACAGCAGTGTCGTCTTGCCGGCGCCGGTGCTGCCGATGATCGCCGTGGTGGTGCCCGGGGTGGCCCGGAAGGAGATGTCGCGCAGCACCGGCTCCACCGCGCCCGGGTACTGGAAGCGCACCCCGCGCAGCTCCAACTCGGCGCGGCCGGGCAGCTCAGTGACCGGCGCGCTGGCCGGGACCACCGAGGAGTCGGTGTCCAGCACCTCCACGATCCGCTCGGCGCAGACCGCCGCCCGGGGCACCATCATCAGCATGAAGGTGGCCATCATGACCGCCATCAGGATCTGCATCAGGTACGCCAGGAACGCCGTCAGCGCGCCGATCTGGATGGCGCCGGAGTCGACCCGGTGGGCGCCGAACCAGAGCACCGCCACGCTGGAGACGTTCAGCACCAGCATGACCACCGGGAAGATCAATGCCAACAACCGGCCGGTACGCAGCGCGGTGGCGGTCAGGTCGGCGTTGGCGACACCGAAGCGGTCCGTCTCGTACGGCTCACGGACGAACGCGCGGACCACCCGGATTCCGGTGATCTGCTCGCGCAGCACCCGGTTGACGGTGTCGATGCGGGTCTGCATCAGCCGGAAGCCCGGCACCATCCGGCGGATGATCGCGCTCAACGCGACGGCCAGCACCGGCACGCTGACCAGCATCAGCCAGGACAACCCGAGGTCCTCGCGCAGGGCCATGAACACCCCGCCGACGCTCATGATCGGTGCGGCGACCAGCATCGTGCAGCTCATCAGCACGAGCATCTGCACCTGTTGGACGTCGTTGGTGTTGCGGGTGATCAGCGACGGCGCCCCGAACCGGGCCACCTCACGGGCGGAGAACCGGTTGACGTGCCCGAACAGTTCGGCGCGGACGTCCCGGCCGAAGCCCATCGCGACCCGTGCGCCGAGATAGACGGCGGCGATCGAACAGGCGATTTGGACCAGGCTGACCAGCAGCATCCAACCGCCGGTGCGAACGATGTAGTCGGTGTCGCCCCGGGCGACGCCCTGGTCGATGATGTCCGCGTTGAGGCTCGGTAGGTAGAGCGAGGCCATAGTGCCCACGAACTGGAGCAGCACCACCCCCAGCAACGGTCGTCGGTAGGTGCGCAGTTGGTCGCGCAGTAGTCGGATCAGCACGCCGGATCCTTCGGTTCGGTGAGGCGTCCGGTCATCCGCGGGTCGTCCCCGCTGCCGATGACCTCCAGCAGGAACTCGCGGATCACCTGGGCCTTCTCCGGGTCGGCGTCGACCGAGGTGAGCGGGCGTCCGGAGTGCATCAGCGCGCTGAGCGCGGCGGCCCGCTCCCGCCCGGCGGGAGTGAGGGCGAGTCGGATGCTGCGCCGGTCGCTGTCGTCGCGCTGCCGCTCGACCAGACCGTCGCGTTCGAGGGTGTCGACGATGCCGGTCAGGGTCGCCGGGCGGACGAAGCCCTTCTCGGCGACCTGCCGGTGGGGCAGCTCGCCGTGTCGGGCGAGCGTCATCAGGGTGATCATGCCGGCCTGGGTGAGGCCGTGCTCCTCGGCGAGGTAGCGGTTCCACCGCTGCCCGACCAGGTGCCCGGCCACCACCAGGAGCCGGCCCAGCGGCACGTCCTGAAGGGTCACGAGTTCCACGGGAAGTAGATTAGCCCCCTGATAGTCAGGGGCCAAACAAAATAGCCGCAGCAGCCGCGACGAACACGAGTTGCAGTGCGGTGCGCTGCCCGAGCGGGGTGACCGGGCGTCCGGCGAGGGTCAACCTCCGGTGGGCGGCCGAGACGTTGGCCGGGAACATCGCGAGCATCAGCAGGGCGAGCCCGGCCGCCGCGACCCGGGCGGTGGCCGGCACCAGCAGGCCGACCGCGCCGACCAGTTCCAGCACTCCGGTGAGGGTGACCAGCACGCCCGGTCGGGGCAGGCGGGGCGGGACCATCGCGATCAGGTCGGCGCGGCGCTCGCCGGCGAAGTGCGCGACGGCGGTCAGCGTGAACATCGCGGCCAGTCCGACGCGCAGCGCCGGGTGCCATCCGTCCAGGGCGGAGACGCCGGCCAGGCCGGCGAGACGGGCCAGCGTCATGCCGACGAGCAGGGCGATCAGGGGTGCCATCGAATCCTCCTCAAAACTTGTCATTGACAAGATTGCGTGCCGAAGCGGCATCTTGTCAATGGCAAGATAGGATTCCGGCGTGACCGAAACGCGTGCGTACCATCACGGGGATCTCCGCCGCGCACTGCTCGTCGCCGCGCAGGAAGCCATCGAGGAGGTCGGACCTACCGCGTTGAGCCTGCGTGACCTGGCCCGCCGCGCCGGCGTCTCGCACGCCGCCCCCGCGCACCACTTCGGAGACAAGGCGGGCCTGCTCACCGCACTCGCCGCCGAGGGTTTCGACCGGTTGGCGCAGGCGCTCGTCCGAGCCGATGACGACCTGCTCGAAGCCGGCGTCGCGTACGTGGACTTCGCCGTCCGGCACCGCGCGTACTTCGAGGTGATGTTCCGTCCCGAGCTGCACCGGGCCGACGACCCCGAGCTGCTCGCCGCACGGGAGCGCGCGGGCGCGGCACTCCGCTCCGGGGTGGCCGCCCTGCCCGGCGGTGGCGCGCCCACCGACACCGACCGGGACGCGCTCGCCGCCTGGTCGATCGCCCACGGCTTCGCCACCCTCTGGCTGGCCGGCGCTCTACCCGACCGCGTAGGAGACAACCCGAGCGACGCGGCCCGCGAAGTCCTAAGCCGCCTGACGACGTAAACCCCAGGCCCGCCCCCCGCCCCTGTTGATCATGAGGTTATCGCCACGACACGCCGACGCGAGAGGCGATAACTTCATGATCAACGGAGGGTCGGAGGGCGGGCGGGTCGGTGGGTGGGTGGGTGGGTGGGTGGGTGGGGGTTACCAGCTGGTGGGGAGGGGCATCCCTTCGGTGTAGCCGGCGGCGCTCTGGACGCCGACGATCGCCCGCTCGTGGAACTGCGTCAGGTTGCGGGCGCCGGCGTAGGTGAAGGCGCTGCGCACCCCGGCGATGATCTCGTCGATCAGGTCCTCCACGCCGGGGCGGGCCGGGTCCAGGTACATCCGGGCCGAGGAGATGCCCTCCTCGAACACCGCCTTGCGGGCCCGGTCGTACGGGCTGTCGTCGGCGGTACGGGCGCTGACCGCCCGAGCGGACGCCATCCCGAAGCTCTCCTTGTACCGCCGGCCGTCCGCGTCCGTGTACAGGTCACCGGGGGACTCGTAGGTGCCGGCGAACCAGGAGCCGATCATCACGTTGGACGCCCCGGCGGCGAGCGCGAGCGCCACGTCCCGCGGGTGCCGCACCCCGCCGTCGGCCCAGACGTGCCGGCCCAGAGCGCGGGCCGCCGCCGCGCAGTCGAGGACGGCGGAGAACTGCGGTCGGCCCACGCCGGTCATCATCCGGGTGGTGCACATCGCGCCCGGGCCGACGCCGACCTTGATGATGTCCGCCCCGGCCTCGACCAGGTCCCGTACCCCCTCGGAGGTGACCACGTTGCCGGCCGCCACCGGCACTCCCGGGTCCAGCTTCCGGACCGCCTGGAGGGCGGAGATCATCCGCGCCTGGTGGCCGTGCGCGGTGTCCACGACCAGGGTGTCCACCCCCGCCTCCAGCAACGCCCGGGCCTTGCCTGTCACGTCACCGTTGATCCCGACGGCCGCCGCGATGCGCAGCCGACCCCGCTCGTCCACGGCGGGTGTGTAGAGGGTCGCCCGCAGCGCGCCCTGGCGGGTCAGCACCCCGACCAGCCGACCGTCGGCGTCCACCACCGGGGCGAGCCGACGTCGGCCCGCCGAGAGCCTGTCGAACCCGGTACGCGGGTCCGCGTCCGCCGGAACGGTGTGCAGTTCGGTGGACATCACGTGACGCAGTTGCGCGAAACGGTCCACACCGGTGGTGTCCGCCTCGGTGACGACGCCCATCGGTCGGCCGGCGTCGTCGACCACGATCACCGCGCCGTGCGAGCGCTTCGGCAGCAGGTGGATGGCGTCGCCCACGGTCTCGGTCGGCCCCAGGGTGATCGGCGTGTCGTAGACCAGGTGCCGCTGCTTGACCCAGGCGACGACGTTCGCCACCACCTCGATCGGGATGTCCTGCGGGATCACCGTGATCGCGCCTCGACGGGCCACCGTCTCCGCCATCCGCCGCCCGGCGACAGCCGTCATGTTCGACACCACCAGCGGGATGGTGGTGCCGGTGCCGTCACTGGTGGAGAGGTCGACATCGAGCCGGGAACCCAGGTCGGAGCGGGCCGGCGCCATGAAGACGTCGGTATAGGTCAGGTCGTGCGCGGGAACCGCGCCGTGTAGGAACCGCACCCGGCCATCATTCCCGCCCTTGGTCGCCATCGCCCACGCCGGTGCCGCAAACCACCCCCGCCGTGCGGCGCCCAGCCCGACAAAGCGGACGGGACGGCACTCCTGCGACCGGCCGTCGCAGCCCGGCCGGTCCTTCGCCCCGCCGTCAGGCGATGGTGCAGATCGGGGCCCCGGCGGTGATCACGGCACCGACCTCGGCGGTGAGCCCGCTGACCGTACCCGCCTTGTGGGCGTGCAGCGGCTGCTCCATCTTCATCGCCTCCAACACCACCACCAGGTCGCCCTCGGCCACCGTGTCGCCGTCGGCGACCGCGATCTTGACGATGGTGCCCTGCATCGGCGAGGTGAGCGCGTCTCCACCGACTGGAGCACCGGCCTTCGCGCCGCCGCCACCGCGCCGAGTCGGCTTGCGGGAGGCGGGTGCCGCGGTGGTCGTACTCCCGCCGAAGCCGGCGGGGAGGCTGACCTCGAGGCGCTTGCCGCCGACCTCGACCACGACGGTCTCGCGTTCGGCCGGCGCCTCGGCGGCGCCGACGGCGGCGGCGAACGGCGGCACGGTGTTGTGGAACTCGGTCTCGATCCACCGGGTGTGCACGCTGAACGGCTCGGCGGTGAACGCCTCGTCCCGCACGACCAGCCGGTGGAACGGCAGCGCGGTGGCCATTCCGTCGAGGACCATCTCGTCCAGCGCGCGACGGGCGCGTTCCAGCGCCTCGGTCCGCGTCTCACCGGTGATGATCACCTTCGCGAGCAGCGAGTCGAAGTTGCCGCCGATCACGTCGCCGGCCGAGATGCCGGTGTCGACCCGCACGCCCGGGCCGGTCGGCAGCCGCAACGCGGTGACGGTGCCCGGCGCGGGCAGGAAGTTGCGGCCCGGGTCCTCGCCGTTGATCCGGAACTCGATGGAGTGCCCGCGCGGCGTCGGGTCCTCGGTGATCCGCAACTTGTCGCCGTCGGCGATTCGGAACTGCTCGCGGACCAGGTCGATGCCGGCGGTCTCCTCGGTGACCGGGTGCTCGACCTGCAGGCGGGTGTTGACCTCCAGGAAGGAGATCGTGCCGTCCATGCCGACCAGGTATTCCACGGTGCCGGCGCCGTGGTAGCCGGCCTCTCGGCAGATCGCCTTGGCGCTGTCGTGGATCTGCGCCCGCTGGGCGTCGGTGAGGAACGGCGCGGGGGCCTCCTCGACGAGCTTCTGGTGCCGACGCTGCAACGAGCAGTCCCGGGTGCCGACCACGATCACATTGCCGTGGTGGTCGGCGAGGACCTGCGCCTCGACGTGCCGGGGCTGGTCCAGGTAGCGCTCGACGAAGCACTCGCCCCGGCCGAACGCCGCGACCGCCTCCCGGGTGGCCGACTCGAAGAGCTGGGGGATCTCCTCCATGGTCCGGGCGACCTTGAGGCCGCGGCCGCCGCCACCGAAGGCCGCCTTGATGGCGACCGGCAGGCCGTGGTCGACGGCGAACGCCATCACCTCGTCCGGGCTGCCCACCGGGTCCGGGGTGCCGGGGACGAGCGGCGCGCCGGCGCGCTGAGCGATGTGTCGGGCGGTGACCTTGTCGCCCAGGTCGCGGATGGCCTGCGGGGTGGGGCCGATCCAGGTCAGCCCGGCGTCGATGACCGCCTGGGCGAAGTCGGCGTTCTCGCTGAGGAAGCCATAACCCGGGTGTACGGCGTCGGCGCCGGCCCGGGCGGCGACGTCGAGCAACTTGTCGATGCGCAGGTACGTGTCGGTCGCGCTGTCACCGCCGAGCGCGTACGCCTCGTCCGCGAGGGTGGCGTGCAGGGCGTCGCGGTCGGAGTCCGCGTAGACGGCGACGCTGTCCAGGCCGGCGTCACGGCACGCACGGATCACCCGGACGGCGATCTCGCCGCGGTTGGCGATGAGTACCTTGCGCACCTTCGTGGCTCCTCCCGGGCAGGTTACTGACGGGGAGTGTATCGGCCACCCTGCCGGCACCCTAACGATCACTCAGTGTGGGATGCGGCACTGCACCGCCCCGGCTTAGTCAAACTTGGCTATTACGCTTGTGGGGTGTCTGCGACTCGAATGATGATCCTTGGTCTGGTGCGGTGGATGCAGCCCGTGCACGGCTACGACGTACGCCGTGAGCTGCTGAGCTGGAGCGCCGACAAGTGGGCCAACGTGCAACCCGGATCGATCTACCACGCGCTGCGCAAACTCACCGAGGAAGGTCTGCTCAACGCCGTCGCGACCGAGCAGGTCGGCGCTCGTCCCGCGCGGACCACCTACGAGGTGACCGCCAAGGGGGAGGACGAGTTCGAGACGTTGTTGCGCAACCTCTGGTGGAACCTCAGCGAGCCGCCCGACCCGTTCACCGCGGCGTTCTCGTTCCTGCCGGCGATGCCCCGCTCGGAGGCGGCGGCGGCCCTGCGGAACCGGGCCAACCTGCTCCGCGCCAACGTCGCCTCGATGCGTGCCTCGCTTGAGTCGGACTGGATCCGTAACGCCAAGCCGGTGCACGTCAGTTGGATGGTCGAGCTGTGGTCCGCCCGCGCGGAGGCGGAGATCGGCTGGTGCGAGCGAATCGCGGAACGTGTCGAGTCAGGTGTGTCGTACCTGCCTGCTGAACTGGAGAACGCGGATGGTTGGCCGGGGTGGCGGGACGGTGAGGAGCGGCCCGAGCCCGGCGCGAAATAATCAACGTTGACTAAAAAAGCTATATCGCGTTAGCCTGCTGATGGCACAGCGGGGGAGTGCGCCGTCCGGCGTCGTCCCACTCGGCGGCCGGCTCGACCGGCCCGATTTCGGCGGCCGGCTCGACCGGCCCGAACGACCAGGAGCAGAAATGATCGAGACCAGGGGGCTGCGGAAGTCGTTCCGCTCCCGCGCGGGTCGAGAGACGAAGACCGTGGACGCCGTGCGGGGCGTCAACCTCTCGGTCGCCGAGGGCGAGATCTTCGGCTTCCTCGGCCCGAACGGCGCCGGCAAGACCACCACGCTGCGGATGCTCGCCACGTTGATCGAACCGGACGGCGGCGAAGCCACCATCGCGGGCGCCGACCTGCGCAAGGACCCGGCCGAGGTGCGCCGCCGCATCGGCTACGTGCCACAGGGCGGCAGCACCTGGGACGAGTCCACCGCCCGCGAGGAGCTGGTGCTGCACGCCCGCATGTACGGCATCGGCAAGGCCGACGCGCAGCGCCGCGCCGTCAGCGCGCTGGACGCCTTCCAACTCACCGAGTACGCCGACCGCACGTGCAAGACCTACTCCGGCGGTCAACGCCGACGGGTCGAGATCGCCCTCGGCATCATCCACGAGCCGAAGATCGTCTTCCTGGACGAGCCGACCACCGGCCTCGACCCGCAGAGCCGCGCCCACATGTGGGACGAGATCCGCCGACTCCGCAGCGAGGGCATGACCGTCTTCATCACCACGCACTACCTGGACGAAGCCGACGCGCTCTGTGACCGGATCGCGATCATGGACCATGGCGAGGTCGTCGCCGAGGGCACCCCCGCCGAGCTCAAGCGGGAGATCTCCGGCGACGTGGTGCTGGTCGGCCTCGACCTGAGCGCCACCCAGCAGGCCGCCAAGGCCCTCGACGGCGAGCCGTTCGTCAACAAGCTGGAGACCGTCGACGAGGGCGGCCTGCGCCTCTACGTCGACGAAGGCGCCACCGCCATCCCGCAGGTGCTGCGCCGACTCGACCACGCGGGCCTGGAGCTGCGCTCGATCGAGCTGCACCGGCCCAGCCTGGACGACGTCTTCCTCACCAAGACCGGCCGCTCGCTGCGCGAGTCCTGATCGTTCGCTCGTACCGCTCGCTGCGGCTCGTTGCGCTCGTTGCGCTCGTTGCGCTCGTTGCGGCTCGCTGCGCGAGTCCTGACCACTCGGAGACGACTCATGAAATTCGCCCGTGACACGTGGCTGATCTTCCAGCGGCAGACCCAGCTGCTGCTGCGCAATCCGGTCTGGGTCTTCGTCGGCGTGTTCCAGCCGGTGATGTACCTGCTGCTCTTCGCCCCGCTGCTCAAGCCAGCCCTGAACGCACCCACCCAGGCCGCCGCCTACAAGATCTTCGTACCCGGTCTGCTGGTGCTGCTGGCCATCTTCGGCGGCCTGTTCCAGGGGTTCGGCCTCATCGCCGAACTGCGAGCCGGGGTCATCGAACGTTCCCGGGTCACCCCGATCAGCCGACTCGCCCTGCTGCTCGGCCGCTCACTGCGCGACGTCGTCTCGCTCCTCGTGCAGGCCGTCATCATCACCCTGCTGGCGCTCCTGTTCGACCTGCGGGTCTTCCTCGGCGACCTGCTGCTGGCGTACCTGATGCTCGCCCTCATCGCCCTGATGACCTCGGCCGTCTCCTACGGCGTGGCGCTCAAGGTCAAGAGTGAGGACGCGCTGGCCCCGCTGATGAACACCGTGGCGCAGCCGGTGCTGCTGCTCTCCGGCATCCTGCTGCCGCTGACGTTCGCCCCCGGCTGGCTGCAGGGAATCGCCGACTGGAACCCGTTCTCCTGGGCGGTCGACGGCACCCGTGCGCTGTTCGCCGGCGACCTGGGCAGCGACAAGGTCTGGCAGGGCCTGAGCATCACCGCAGTGCTCGCCGTGCTGGGCGTCGTCTGGGCTGCGCGACAGTTCGCCCGCAGCGTCCGCTGACGTACGGCCCTGGTCCTTGGCTCGGCCCTGGCCCGGCCTGGCTTGGCCCGGCTCGGTCTGGCTTGGCCTGGCTTGGCCTGACTCGGCCCGGCCCTGGCCCGGCTCGGCCTGGCTTGGCCTGACTCGGCCCGGCCCTGGCCCGGCTTGGTGCGGCCCCTGGCTTGGCCAGGCCTTGGCCCGGCCTGGCTTGATCGACTCGGTTTTCTGGAAGTCGGGGTGTCCTGCCGCTCGGGATACCGCGACTTTCAGGAAACCGAGTGAATCAAGCCGTCGCTCAGCGCACCCGGGCCAGGGTCAGGCCGTCCGCGACGGGCAACATCACCGGATCTACCCGTACGTCGGCGAGCACCTCGTCGTTGAAGGCGGCGATCGCCCGGTCGCTGACGTCCTGCGGCGCGATGACCCGGCCGCCGCGCAACACGTTGTCGACAGCGATCACCCCACCCGGACGCATCCGGGGCACCAACTCCGCCCAGTAGACCGGGTAGCCCGTCTTGTCCGCGTCGATGAACGCGAAATCCAGGTAGCGCTCCTGCGGCAACTCCCGAAGCCGGTCCCCGGCCGGGCCGATCCGCAGGTCGATCCGGTCCTGCACACCGGCCCGATCCCAGTAGCGCCGGGCGATGCCGGTGAACTCCTCCGAAATGTCGAAGCAGGTCAGCCGCCCACCTTCGGGCAGACCGCGGGCGATCGCCAGCGACGAGAGCCCGGTGAACGTGCCGACCTCGACGGCCTGCCGCGTGTCGAGAAGTCGGGTGAGGAAGGTCAGAAATGCCGCCTGCTCCGGTGCCACCTGCATCGTGGCGTGCTCCGGCAACACCGACCGGGTCTCCTCGGCCAGGTCCCGGATGATCTCGTCCGGCGGGGAACCGTGTGCGACAAGGTACGCGTGCAGCTCGTCGGTGAGCGGGATCGATTTGGTGGTCATGAACGGACGTTACCGATCGGATCGACGGTTTGGCCGCCCGGCGCGACGGTCGTCCAGAGATCGGTGATCCGCAGGTCGAGTTCGGCGAGAAGACGGCGCAGCAGCGGCATCGACAACCCCACCACCGTGCCCGGGTCCCCCTCGATCCGCTCCACGAAAGACCCGCCCAGCCCGTCGATCGTGAACGCCCCGGCCACCGCCAGCGGCTCGCCACTGCCCACGTACGTGGCGATCTCGTCGTCACTGATGTCGGCGAAGTGAACGGTCGTCGAGGCCACCGCCTCAGCGCGCCGCCCGGCGACGACGTCGATCAGGCAGTGCCCACTGTGCAGAACCCCGCTGCGCCCCCGCATCCGCAGCCAACGGCGCGTCGCGTCAGCCGGATCCGCCGGCTTACCGAGAATCTCCCCGTCGAAGGCCAACACCGAGTCGCAGCCGACCACCAGCGTCCGCTGATCACGGGCCGGGCTCAACCTGGTCAGCACCGCCTGCGCCTTGAGGCGCGCCAACTCCAGGCACAACTCCTCGGCCCGGTCGGCCATCACCAGGGATTCGTCCACCCCGCTGACCAGCACATCCGGCTCGATGCCAGCGGCCTGGAGGAGCTTACGACGGGCAGGGCTCGCCGACGCGAGCACAAGACGGAGCGGCAGAGAATCAGACACGAACCCGACGTTACCGGCTACCCAGTCGCCGCGTCCGGCGCTGCTCCCCAGCGTCGCGCGCCGCCCGCCCATGATCCACTCCACATCGCCGATATCGGCCTAACCAGCTCAACGGATACCGCCACATCGGGGACCTGGAGTCGATCAGCCAACCTGACCTCGGCGACGCCCGCCCTTCGCGAAACCGGGGTATCCGACGCTGCCGGACACCCCGATTCCGCGAAACCCGAGGCGATCAGAGCGCCTTCGCGCCGGTCAGCGGCTGATCCTGGGCGGCGGATCATCACTACGGCGGCGACGCCGCGCCACCACCGCCCACCCGACCCCGGCAGCCAGAATCACACCCAGGGTGGCCAGGCCACGCGCCGTAGCAGCGCCGTCGTCATCACCCCGCTCGCCGCCGGCCCACGTCGTAGGGCCAGCACCGACCGGAGCGCTCGCCGATTCGAACCCCAGCGGCGGTACGTCTGCCGTCAGCGCTGCCACGAGATCAATCACGCCGTAGCCGTACTCGTCGTCACGCCCAGGTGGACCCTTGTCGATAGCGGTGGCCGTGAGCCGGTGCGCGACCTCGCGGGCAGGCAGATAGGGGTACTTGGACCTGATCAAAGCCGCCGCCCCGGCCACAATCGCCGTCGCATCAGAGGTTCCGGTGCCCTTGCGGTACTTGCCGTTGAGGCTTGTGCTGTAGATGTCGACCGCAGGTGCAACCACGTCGATCTCCGGTCCGGTGACGGAGATAGCTGCGCGATTCCCGTCTCGGTCGATTCCGCCGACAGCGATAACGCCCTCAGCAGACGCGGGGTATCCCACATGGTTGTCGGCTGGCCGGTTACCAGCGGCAGCGACGATTAGGACATTAGCGGCGAGTCCCGACTTGATCGCTTCACGCAAGGCAGGGCTAGAGCCGCCTGCACTCGAAATGCTGATGACGCTGGCACCGGAAGATATTGCGTAATCAATTGCTTTACCTAGGTCGTCTGGGCTGCTTTGGTTATTTGTTCCGGCGATTAAGATCGGTAGAATCTTGGATTTCGGCGCAATGCCGCGGGCGCCTTGGTTGTTGTCTTGTCCGTGGGCGGCGATGAGACCCGCCATTCCAGTGCCGTGACTGTTCTGGTCCCCATGGCCATTGCTGCGCCCTCCGTCGACAATGTTAATCCCTGAGAGAAGGTTGCCTGTCAGGTCTGGATGTGGGGAAACACCCGTGTCTGGGACTGCGACAATGACACCTTCGCCTTGGCTGACCTTGTTTGCCTCAGCGCAGGCGAGTGTTGCCAGATGCCACTGGTCCGCACGAATCCGATCAGCGCCTTCGTTGGGTGGTTGGCTCTGCTGTCCAGCAGCAGTTAGATCGCCGCACAGGAGGGTGGGCCATATGCATGCCAGAATCACGATTACTGTACGTATTGCCGGTGCCCTCACCGGCCCATGCCGATGGCTGGTCCTGGGTCTATCGGGCCATCTTCTTCTGGGGGCAGGACCACTGGATTAACCCCCCGCCTGGTCTCCCAGGGGTTGTCGGGGTCCCAATCGTTTGGTTCTTTGAGATTGTCGTCGCGTCGGGCGGGTCGGCCGGTCCCGCTCGACCCGCCGTTCCAGATTCCGGGTGCTCCACCGATCGGCGAAATGCCATGTCCGCCGGAGGGGCTTCTGCCCGCCGAAGGGCGGGAGCCTGCCGCGCCTGTGGGAGCTGTTCCCGCCCCGCCGCCGCCAATGACGCCTCCGACTGGGTTGACGCGCCGTGAGGGACTGCCACTGCCTTCCGGTTGGCGGATTGATGTCCCTGGTGTGCTGCCGATGATTTCCCCCGGGGGCGCAACGCGTAGTGGCTCCGGCGGGGTTCCGCGAAGTGTGCCGTGCGGGTAACTCGAAATCGGCCTGCCTAGCGATCCTCGATTGTGTTCATTCGATGTTGAAATGCCGCGCATCGGCGGATGTTGTGGCGCGATACCCGGTTGGGACGCAAAATGGCTCGAATTTGATGCAGGGTTCGGAAGTGCGCTACCAGGGTTCGGGGGCCCCACCGTCCCGGCGCCGCCGAGTACGGGGCCCTGGCCGGTCGCGATGGGCAGAGGTGTAGCGGCTACTTTGGTTGTCGGGAAAGTGGCCCTAGTTTCGTTTCTGGCCATAGGCACTGGAATTACTGGTGGAATAATCGGCGCCGCCCCGCCGCCGTAAATATCTGAACTCGAAATATCCTTGCCGGCCTGCGAAGGGGTTGCCGGTGGTTTTTGGAGGGTTGCTTGGGCTTGTTGGAGTTCGCTGCTGAGGCCGAACATCATGCTCCGGGCCTGCGCGTTCAGCTGTTCCAATTCCCCGTCCGCAACCGGCGGCGTCGTCACCCGGTTGCCCATCACCGCTTTCGGGTCGGCGGCCATCGCGTCGTACGCCTGCTTCTGTTGGAGCTTGGTCGCGTACACCTCGTGGATTTTGCGGAGCGCGGCGCGGGTGGTGCCGATGGCCTGGGTGGCGGCGGACAGCGCGGTGTAGTTCGCGGCGGCGGCGTCGTGGGTGCGTTGGACCTTGTCGATGAGCTCGTCGAGTTCGGCGAGGTACGTGCTGGAGGCGGCGCTGGTTTCGGGTGGCCACGCGGCGGCGAGGCCGCGCCGGTATTCGTGGAGACGGCCGAGGTGGGTCTGTGCGAGGTCGCAGACCTTGCGCCAGCCGGCGACCTGTTTCCAGTGGTTGGCGGTGTCGTGGTCCTGGAGGCAGGCCCACATGCTGTTGACGTCCATGAGCTGCCAGTCGGTGAGGCCGGAGGTGCGGCCGGTGCCTCGTTCGATCACGGCAGCACCACCGGCCCTTCGATGTCGGGGCTGGTCGGGTCGGTCAGCATCGGCGTCGGCCCGCCGGGAAGGACGGCGCTCGGGTCGGCGAGGGCACGTCGGACGTCGACCACTCGCGCGGCGGTGAAGGCGTCGCTGTCGGCGTAGTGGGTGGCGACTCGGTCGGCGGCGGCGGCGAGGTGGCCGGTGGCGCCTCGGACGGCGTACACCATGTCGGCGGTGGCCTGCTGCGTCTCGTGGTGGGCGTGCAGGAACGTGACCAGCTCGACGAAGGCGTCGCACGGGTTGGGGAGCTTCGCGGACATGTCCTCGGCGATGTACGACAGGTGCGGCGCGTAGTTGCTCTCGACCTCGGCGGCGAGCCGGTCGGCGAAGTCGCGGAGCCGGCTGATGTCGGCCTCGATGCCGCCGTAACCGCGCAACCAGGGCGCTGGCCGGTCCTCCTCAGGGATCACGGATCCTCCCTACGTGTGACGGCACCACTTCCCTGAGTGAGGGTAACGGCTCGACCGGCCCCTGGCAGCCCCCGTCCGGGTAGGTCGGGTCAGCGGGGCAGCCCGGCGGCGCGCCACCCGCCGGGACCGGCCGGTCGCCCGCTGCGCGCCCAGGCGGACGCGGTCTTCGGGACGGGGGTCACGGCCGGGCGGGAGCGGACGACGACCGCCCCGACGAGAGCGGCCAACTCCTCGGCGGTGGGCACACCGCGGACGACCCGGATCAGCGGCTCTTCGGCAGACATGACGCCAGGGTACGCCGCGCGAAGTCGCGGGAAGCGGACAGTGGCGTGCCGACGGTGTGAGCGTCGGCGGGTCCGGGTACCGTCTCAGCGATGTCGAACGCGCTTCCCCAACTTGTCGCTGACCGATACCGGCTCCTGTCGCCGCTCGGCCAGGGTGGCATGGGCCGGGTGTGGAAGGCGCGTGACGAGGTGCTGCACCGGGACGTCGCCATCAAGGAGTTGGTGCCGCCGCCCGGCCTCACCGACGAGGAACGCCGCGAGATGCGGGAGCGCTCGTTGCGGGAGGCCCGGGCCATCGCCCGGCTCAACCACGCCAACGTCGTCCGCATCTTCGACGTGCTGCGCACCGACGGCGATCCGTGGATCGTCATGGAGTACGTGCCGTCGAAGTCGTTGCAGGACACGCTCGCCGAGGACGGCCCGGTGTCGGTGGCCCGCGCGGTGGAGATCGGGCTCGGCGTGCTGGGTGCGCTCAGCTCCGCGCACAAGGCGGGCGTCATGCACCGCGACGTCAAGCCGGGCAACGTGTTGCTCGGCGAGGACGGCCGGGTGGTGTTGACCGATTTCGGTCTCGCCACGATCCCCGGCGACCCCAACGTGACCCGCACCGGCATGGTGCTCGGCTCACCCGCGTACATCTCCCCGGAGCGCGCCCGCGACGGCACCGCCGGGCCCGAGGCCGACCTGTGGTCGTTGGGCGCGACGCTCTACGCGGCGGTCGAGGGCAAGTCGCCGTACGCCCGGCCGTCGGCGATCGGCACCCTGGCCGCGTTGGCCACCGAGCCGATCCCGCCGCCGAAGAACGCCGGTCCGCTCAAGGCCGTGCTCAACGGGCTGCTGCGCAAGGACCCGAACGAACGGATCACCGCCGAGGTGGCGGAGCGTCTGCTGCGTCGTGCCGGCGGCAAGCGGTCGCGCGGAATCTCACTGCTCGATGGCGTACGACGGCCGGGGCCGAACGGTCCGCGCGAACCGCGCCCGCCGCTGGTGCCGGCACCACGACCGGCCGAGAGTGTCGACCGGCCGGTGTCGCCGCCGCCGGCCGCCGCGTCTGTCGCCGCCGTGACCTCGCCCGCGGACGCGGCACCGGCCGAGGCTCCCTCGCCGACGGCCGACGCCACACCGACTGCCGTGGTGTCGTCCGGTGTGGACGCCGGTCCGGCCGCGTCGGAGCCGACCGCCACGATCGACCGCCCGGCCCCGGCCGACGCCGACCCGACCGCGAAGGTCACGGCGGCGAGCGACACGACCGGCGACGGTACGACGAATGACGACGACGAGCCGACCGTCGTCGACGGTCCGCCGGTGGCGCCGGTGCAGCGCAAGCCGTCGACGCCGACGGCGCTCATGCCTCCGGTGGGTCCTTCCGGTCGTGCGGCGGTGCCGCTGTCGGACGGCACGAAGCCGAACAACACCCGTCGCAACGTGCTGGTCGGGGCCCTGGTCGCGCTGCTGCTGATCGGCCTCGTGGTGATCGTGCCGATGCTCACCAAGGAAGACGACAAGACCCCGCAGGCCGACCCGACCGGTGCTGCCGCGACCTCGGGGGCGGCCCCGACGTCCGCTGCCGCGCCACCGCCGCCGACCAGCGGCGCGGCCAGCCCGACCCCGTCGGCGACGCCCTCGGCGGACCCGAACGCGCTCCCGGCGGGCTGGAAGCTGCACAAGGATCCGACCGGCTTCATGCTGCCGATCCCCGACGGGTGGGTGCGCAGCCAGCCTGACGGCAACACGGTCGTCTTCGACCAGTCCAACGGGCCGGGTGAGCTGCTGGTGCAGTGGACCCCCACCCCGGCGAAGGATGCGGTGAAGGACTGGCAGAAGCAGGAGCCGAACCGTAAGAACTTCGTCAACAACTACCAGAACCTCGGCATCAAGTCCTGCGACTTCTGGAAGACCTGCGGTGACTGGGAGTGGTTGGAGACCCGCGACGGGCAGCGGATCCACGTCCGTAACCGGGGTTTCGTGACGGCCAGTAACCGGGGGTACGCCCTGCGGTGGGAGATCGCCGAGAAGGACTGGCAGGCCAACCTGCCGAACTTCGACCGGATCGCCAAGGGCTTCGTGCCCGACCGTCAGGACTGAAACTCATTCGCATGACCCTCCGTCGTCCTGGGTACTTGACCTTCGACGACGGAGGGAGGCACGACATGGGTTACCGACGGAGGGACACCCGGCCTCGGCTGGCACTGTGGATGCTCGTCGCGCTCGGCGACGCGATCCTGCTGCTGGTCGCCGTGGGGGTTCCGGCGCTCATCGCACTGCTCAGCGTCGTGATCGTTGCCGGTTCCGGGGTGGCCGCCTGGCGGCTGTCCCGCCGGGGTGCGCTGGCTCGCGAGGAAGCTGTGGTGCCCGCTCTGAGCCGACGGCGGGCCTGAATCGACGGTGTGGCGGCAGCAGGACCGATTGTCGACCGTCAGGTGATCGTCGATCCCGCTGCCGCCAACGGCACGGTCAGGTGTTGTTCGCCAGGGCGATCAGACGACTCCGGTCGCCGTTCCAGTAGTTGCGGTCCACGTTGCCGCTGATCCCGGAGACAGCGCCGGTGCTGGTGTACTGCCAGAAGCTCCACACCGACGCCCCGGCCGGCAGGGCGCCCGGCGTGCTCGACCAGCGGGCCAGCCAGAGCGGGTGGTTCGCCCACGGGCCGGTCCAGCTGCCGGTGCACTGGTTCCACCAGCTCGTGGTGGTGTAGATGACCGCGTACCGGCCGGTGCGGGAACGGTAGGTGTTCAGGAAGTCCTGCACCCAGTTGCGCATGCCGGTCGTGCTGAGCCCGTAGCAGTAGCCACCGCTGTACGGGTTGGCCTCGATGTCCAGCGCCGCCGGTAGGGTGCGGCTGTCCGCCGACCAGGCGCCGCCGTTGGAGGCCAGGTAGTTGGCCTGGGTGGAGCCGGCGGAGATGTTCGGCCGGGCGAAGTGGTACGCCCCACGGATCACCCCGGCGTTGTACGCGTTGACGTAGTTCGCGTTGAAGTTCGGGTCCTTGTAGCTGGTGCCCTCGGTCGCCTTGATGAAGGCGAACTGGACTCCGGCGTTGCGGACGCTGGTCCAGTTGATGGTGCCCTGGTAGCGGGACACGTCGATGCCGGGTGTGGTGGCCGCGGCCGCCGGTCCGGCGGTCGCGACGAGGGCCGCCGCCGCGGTGGCGAGGACGGTGAGGCCGGCCGCGAGCGCGCGGCGCAGCGATGACGGGGTACGGGCCATGAGTGCCTCCAAGAGGATCGCTCTATCGACAATCATCTTTGGAGTTTAGTGCCCAAGATCGCAAGTGCAGCTGAAGAAAGCTTCATCGACGGGACGTGAAGGCTCGGTGTTCGAATTCGAAAGGATCAGTGCAGCGCGGCCGGGTCGAGCTGCCAACGGAACGGCTCGACGATTGTCAACGTCTCGCCGGCCTTGGCGATCTGGTCCTCGACGTAGTGCTCACCGTCGAGCCGGTACAGCCGCAACGAGTGCCTGTCCCCGTCCTGCTCGACAAGCAGGTACCAGGGAATTCGCGCGATGGCGTAGAGCTGCATCTTGAGCAGGCGATCGGCGGCGGCGTTGCCCGGTGAGACGACCTCCCCGACCAGGCGCACCCGGTCGGCGTCGAGGAAGGTTCCCTCGTCGTCGTCGTCGGTCACCACGAGGTCCGGGATGACGACCCGGTCGACGCCGAGCCGGACGTTGATCGCGTCGTAGACCAAAAGGCCGCGGGGCTCCGCGGCAGCCTCGATGCTGTTCGCCAGCCGGCGCGACACCCGCTGGTGCCGTCGGCTCGGGGCAGGGCTCACCAGCAGGCTCCCGTCGAGCAGCTCGATCCGGTCAGGCGTCTCGCCCAGGGCGAAGTAGTCGGCTTCGGTCCACAGGCCGATGTGCGGCTCCAGAGGGGCAGTGCTCACCGGCGCTCACCTCCCGCTCCACTCGCCACCCGATCCGTCTCACAGGATACGAGCCGGTGCCCCGCCAGCGACACACAATGCCGCCGGTAGGCTCGCGCCCCATGATGTCGATCGACGGGCTTGGCGAGAAGTGGGACACGCTGTTCGGCGCGCAGCCGGACCCGCCCGCGCTGCTGGTGCTGATCACCGCGGCCGTCGCGCTGGTGGTGGTGTCCACGCGCCTGCCCTGGCGGATCGCCCGGAACGCCATCACGATCGCGCACGAGGGTGGGCACGCCCTGGTGGCCCTGCTCACCGGCCGTAAGCTGCGCGGCATCCGACTGCACTCGGACACGTCCGGGTTGACGCTCTCCGCCGGCCGTCCCACCGGGCCGGGAATGATCCTCACCCTGCTCGCCGGGTACGTCGCCCCGCCGCTGGTCGGGCTGGCCGGCGCCTGGCTGCTCGGCGGGAACCGGATCACCCTCCTGCTCTGGGTGGCGGTGGCCCTGCTGCTGGCCATGCTCGTCATGATCCGCAATGCCTTCGGCGTGGTGTCGCTGCTGGTCACCGGTGCGCTGGTGTTCGCCGTCTCCTGGTACGCATCGCCGCAGGTCCAGGCCGCGTTCGCGTACACCGGGGTGTGGTTCCTGTTGCTCGGCGGGGTGCGGCCGGTGGTGGAGCTGCAACGGCTGCGCTCGCGGGGCCGGATGCCCGCCTCCGACGCCGACCAGCTCGCCGGGCTGACCCCGTTCCCGGCGATCGTCTGGGTGACGGTCTTCGCCCTGATCAACCTGGCCGCGTTGGTCGCCGGCGCACTCCTGCTGGCCGGCCCGATCCTGACGAACGCCGGCCTGACGGCCTGACCCGGCCCCTCCCACGCGGCCCCCTGCCCACGCGGCCCCTGCCCGGGCCCGCGCGTGGGCTCGGGCGGCGGGCAGAATGAGGGCATGCGATACGTGATCATCGGGGCGGGCGCGGTCGGCGGAACGATCGGTGTGCGGCTGGCCGAGGCGGGCCGGGACGTGACCCTGGTGGCCCGGGGAGCGCACCTCGACGTGATCCGGGAACGGGGTCTGACGCTGCGGCAGCCCGACGGCGAGGTCACCGCCCGGCTCACCGCGACGGACGGGCCCGGCGACGAGCCGCTGCCGGCGGACACGGTGCTGATCCTCACCGTCAAGTCGCAGGACACCGCCGGCGCGCTCGCCGCCTGGGTGGACGCGCCGGTGGCGGGCGGCGGTACGGCGGGCGAGCGGCTGCCACTGGTCACCGCCCAGAACGGGGTGGCGAACGAGCAAGCCGCGTTGCGTCTCTTCGCCGACGTACACCCGGTCTGCGTCTGGCTGCCCGCCACCCACCTGGACCCGGGCGTGGTGGTGGCCAACGGCTACCCGCACCCGGGGATGCTCCACATCGGCCGCTACCCGGGCGGCGCCGACGACACCGACCGGGCGATCGCCGCCGACCTCGACGCCGCGGGCTTCGTCGCCCCGGTACGCGCGGACGTCATGCGCTGGAAGTACGGCAGGCTGCTGAGCAACCTCGGCAACGGCCTACAGGCGCTGCTCGGCGGGGACATCCCCGACGAGCTGGCCGGGCGGGTACGCGCCGAAGGCGTCGCCGCGCTCGCCGCCGCCGGGATCGCGCACACCACCCCGGAGGAGGAGAAGGCCGAACGCGGTGACCTGGTCGGGCAGCGCCCGGTCGACGGCGAGGCCCGATCCGGTGGCTCCACCTGGCAGAGCCTGGCCCGGGGCACCGGTTCGACCGAGGTGGACCACCTCAACGGGGAGATCGCGTTGCGCGGCCGGCTGCACGGCGTACCGACGCCGGCCAACGTCGCCGTCCAGCGGGCGGTACGCCGGGCGGTCCGGGAGCGGATCCCGGCCGGCGCGTTCCCGCTCGCCGAACTGGAGAAGATGATCGCCTGATCGCGGCAACCGGCGCCCGTGCCCGGTGCGTGTTCCCTGCGACCGACACGGGGAGGTGGAGGGTGCCGGACGTCGACGGGTTCGACGAGTTCTACCGGGGCAGTCGGCAACGGCTGCTCGGGTTCGTCTACGTGCTCACCGGCGACCGGGGTGAGGCGCAGGACGCCGTGCAGGAGGCGTACATCCGGGCGTGGCAGCGCTGGTCCACGGTCAGCGGCTACGACGACCCGGAGGCGTGGGTACGGGTGGTGGCCAGCCGGATCGCCGTCAGCAGGTGGCGCAGCCTGCGCAGCCGGGCCCGCGCGTACCTGCGGCACGGCGCGACCGAGAGCGTTCCCGGCCCGGGCACCGACACCGTCGAGGTGGTCGCCGCCCTGCGTCGGCTGCCCGAGGAGCAACGCGTCGCCATCGCCCTCTACTACCTGATGGGTATGCCGGTCGCCGAGGTGGCACGGGAGACCGACGCCCCGGTGGGCACGGTGAAGGCTCGACTCTCCCGGGGGCGTGCCGCGCTCGCCGGGCTGCTCGCCGTCTCTGACCTGGAGGAGGCCACCGATGCGTGACGACCTGACGTTCGTCGAACAGGTCCGGCGAGACCTGCAGAACGTGCGTTGGCCCGCCCCGGAGGAGATCCGGGCCCGGGCCCGCCACCGCAGTCAGCGCAGGATAGTGGCGGCCACCGCTGTACTGGCCCTCGCCGGGGTTGCCGGCGTGGCGGTCGCGGCTCCGCGGAACTCCCCGTCGCCGGCCCTCCCGGTCGCGTCCGCCTCGCCGACCCGGCACGAGATCACCACCGACGCACTGTTGCAGCCAGCCGACCTGCCGCAGCAGGTCGGTGTGCAGCTCAGCGATTCCGGGCTCGGTGAGCCGGTCCAACTGGATCACGAGCTCGACTACTGCCGGACGAGCCAGGGGCGCTCGGACGGACGGAAGATGTCCATCCTGTCCCGCTCGCAGACCCTGGTGCACAAGCAGTCTCCGAGCGTTGCCACGCAGAGCAAGGGCGTGTTCACGCAGGATCTCTTCCGAATGGTGCCGGAAGCGGCCACGCAGCTCTTCGCCGATCTGGACGAGCTGGTCGCACCCTGCGCCGAGTGGCGCAGCGTCGGGCCGGTGAAGACGGCGGAGGGCATCCGCACGATGGAGGCGGTCCACCGGTGGGCGGTGGCGCAGAGAGGTTTCGCCGGGGACGACGCCGCCATCCTGCGCGACTCGCTCACGGCCGCCCGAGACATCCAGACCGGGCAGACAACCGGCGATGACCCGCCGCCCATTCTCCTGGCGGTCGTCCGCGTCGGCGACACCGTCTCGGTGCTCCGTTCATGGGTCGGGGGCACCGAGGCGGAACTCATGCAACTCGCCGTGGTGGCGGCAGCCCGCATGTGCGCCGCCGCCAACCCGCCCTGCTGACCCCGCCCCGCACGGCGATGATCCGCACAACATCGGGGATGTTGCTGCCTCGCGACGCCCGGAGGCAGCAACATCCCCGATGTTGCGTGGAGTGGGTGCGGGCTTCGCGCAGGCCGGGCCAGGCGCAGGGGGACCAGGCCAGGCCAAGGGCCTCGGCCGAGGGTCAGGGCGGGTACCGGTGAGATCAGAGTGGGATGTTGCCGTGCTTCTTCGGGGGCAGGGTCTCCCGCTTGGTACGCAGGACGCGCAGCGCTCGCACGATCTGGGTACGCGTCTCGTGCGGCGGGATGACCGCGTCGACGTACC
Organism: Micromonospora sp. WMMD1155; assembly: GCF_029581275.1. Taxonomy (NCBI): domain Bacteria; kingdom Bacillati; phylum Actinomycetota; class Actinomycetes; order Micromonosporales; family Micromonosporaceae; genus Micromonospora; species Micromonospora sp. WMMD1155. The sequence continues at coordinate 1,849,500 of NZ_CP120742.1, read as the reverse complement.
CGCGTTCGGCCGCCACGTACGGGTTGGCCAGGGTGTCCTCGTACTCGGCGATCTTCTCGGCCCGGACCGCCGCCGGGTCGTCGGCACCGGCCAGCTCGGAGCGGTAGAGGATGTTCACCGCTCCCTGCGCGCCCATCACCGCGATCTGCGCTGTCGGCCAGGCGAAGTTCAGGTCCGCGCCGAGGTGCTTGGAACCCATCACGTCGTACGCCCCGCCGTACGCCTTGCGGGTGATCACGGTGACCTTGGGGACGGTCGCCTCGGCGTACGCGTAGATGAGCTTGGCGCCCCGACGGATGATGCCGTCCCACTCCTGGCCGGTGCCGGGCAGGAAGCCGGGTACGTCCACGAAGGTCAGCACGGGGATGTTGAACGCGTCGCAGGTGCGGACGAACCGGGCGGCCTTCTCCGAGGCGGCGATGTCCAGGGTGCCGGCGAAGTGCATCGGCTGGTTGGCGACCACGCCCACCGGCCGCCCTTCGACCCGGCCGTAGCCGACCACGATGTTCTGCGCGTAGAGCGGCTGGACTTCGAGGAACTCCCCGTCGTCCAGGACGTGCTCGATCACCGTGTGGATGTCGTACGGCTGGTTGGCAGAGTCCGGGATCAGGGTGTCCAGCTCACGGTCCTCGTCGCTGATCTCCAGCGCGGCGGTGGCGTCGATGACGACCGGCTCGTCGAGGTTGTTCGACGGCAGGTACGACAGCAGCGCCTTCACGTAGTCGACGGCGTCCTCCTCGTCGCTGGCGAGGTAGTGCGCGTTGCCGCTGCGGGAGTTGTGGGTACGGGCCCCGCCCAACTCCTCCATGCCGACGTCCTCGCCGGTCACCGTCTTGATCACGTCCGGGCCGGTGATGAACATGTGCGAGGTCTGGTCGACCATCACGGTGAAGTCGGTGACCGCGGGCGAGTAGACGGCGCCACCGGCGCAGGGGCCCATCACCAGCGAGATCTGCGGGATGACACCGGAGGCCCGTACGTTGCGGAAGAAGATCTCCCCGTAGAGGCCGAGCGAGACCACGCCCTCCTGGATGCGGGCGCCACCGGAGTCGTTGATGCCGACCACCGGGCAGCCGATCTTCATGGCCAGGTCCATCACCTTGACGATCTTCTCGCCGAAGACCTCACCGAGTGAGCCGCCGAAGACCGTGAAGTCCTGTGCGAAGACGCACACCTGCCGGCCGTCCACCGTGCCGTAGCCGGTGACCACCCCGTCGCCGTACGGGCGGCTCTTCTCCAGCCCGAAGGCCGTGGACCGGTGCCGGGCCAGCTCGTCCAGCTCGACGAAGGAGCCCTCGTCGAGGAGCATCTCGATCCGCTCACGGGCGGTCCTCTTGCCGCGCGCGTGCTGCTTCTCGACCGCGCGGGCCGACCCGGCGTGCACCGCCTCGTCGACCCGGCGCTCCAGGTCCGCCAGCTTGCCCGCGGTGCTGTGGATGTTGGTCCCGGTCTCGGTAGTCACCCAGGGAATATAACGATGGTTCAGGTGGGTGCCGCTGTGCAGTACGCCTCAGTGCCGACACGGCCGCCGCCGTAGGCTGACGGGATGCCGGGCTCCCCGTACACCGATCTGGATCGCCCGCCGCTGTCGGCGGCCCGGCTGCGCCGCGCGTTGGTCGCGCCGAACGGGCCGTGGGCCCGGCTGGAGCTGCGCACCGAGACCGGCTCCACCAACGCCGACGTGGCCGAGGCCGCTCGGGTCGGTGAGCCCGAGGGCCTGGTCGTGGTCGCCGAGCAGCAGACCGCCGGGCGTGGCCGTCGCGGTCGGGTCTGGCAGTCGCCGGCTCGGGCCGGCATCACCACGAGCGTGCTGCTGCGGCCCGGCGAGGCCGTGCCGGACCGCGGTTGGCTGCCGGTGCCACCGACGGGGTACGGCTGGCTGCCGTTGCTGGCCGGTGTGGCGCTGGTGGAGGCGGTGGCCCGGCTGGCCGAGCTGGAGGCCGCCCTGAAGTGGCCCAACGACCTGCTGATCGACGGCGCGAAGTGCGCGGGCGTGTTGGCCGAGGTGGTGCCGGGGCGTTCGGCTGACGAACCGGCGGCCATCGTGCTCGGCATCGGGCTCAACGTGACGCTGCGCGCCGACGAGCTGCCGGTGAACCCGACCGGGCTGCCGGCCACGTCGCTTCAGCTCGCCGGCGCGGCGGCCACCGACCGGGATCCGCTGCTGCGGGCCCTGCTCCGCTCGGTGGCCGACTGGTACGACAGGTGGCGTTCGGCGGGCGGGGACGCGGTGGCCAGCGGCCTGCGGGACGCCTACCTGGCGGCCTGTTCGACTGTCGGCCGTGAGGTGCGCGTCATGCTCCCCGACGGCGAGGTGCTGACCGGCACCGCCACGGGGGTGGACCGGGACGGCCAACTCCAGGTGGCCACCGCCGCCACCACCCGCACTCTGGCCGCGGGTGACGTCCTGCACCTGCGCTGATCGCGCGGCCGGCGTCGACCGCACGACGGCCGTGACCGGCCGCCCACCTTGCAAGATCGTGAAGTGCGGGGTGGGGCCGCGTGGCGGATGTCGTGGTGGGCTCTGGGGGGTTTACCGTCTGCGCGTCGAGAAGATGGCGTTGGAGGTTTGCCGTGGCGTTTCCCGAAGACGTGCTCACCAAGGACGAGCACGTCGTGCTGCACCTGCATCCGCACTGGAAGGCGCTGATCCGGCCGATCGTGGTGCTGGTGCTGGCCATCGCCGCAGTGGTGGTCGGCGTGCTGCTGCTGCCCGAGAGCAGCGGCGGTTCGATCGCCCTGGCCGTGATCGGGGCGATCGCCCTGGTCGCGGTGCTCTGGCTCGGTCTGTGGCCGTTCCTGGTCTGGCGTACCACCCACTACCTGTTCACCAACGAGCGTGTGCTGTTGCAGCAGGGTGTCTTCTCCCGGGACCGGCGGGACCTCCCGCTCACCCGGATCAACGACCACTCGATGAACCAGCACTTCTTCGAGCGTCTGCTGGGCTGCGGCACGCTCACCATCGAGTCGGCCGGGGAGCGTGGCCAGTCGGTGCTCGCCGACGTGCCCGGGGTCGGCCGGGTGCAGACGACCCTCTACGAGTTGGTCGAGGCGCAGCACGACAAGCACTCGCTCGGCGACGGGGAGATGCGCGACATCCTCGCCGACATGCGCGAGGGTAAGCCGCTGCGCGACACCACGACCTGATCCGTCAGCGACGACCGTGACCCGCCCGGACCGACGTCGGGGCGGGTCAGTTCCGGGTTTCGACGCTGGGCGGGCCGCTCGCGGGCGGCACGGCCCCGGCCGGAGTGGCCCGGGCCGGGTCGGTCTGGGCCGGGTTGCTGGACGGCGGCTGGTCGGCCGCCGGTGCGCCCGCACCGGGCAGGTCCGGGGCGGGAGTGTCGCCCCCGGTCGGTCGCGCGGCGAACCAGCCACGGAACCGGGTCCGGAGCACCTCCTGCTCGGGCCGGTCGTCCGGGCCGAGGCGGAGCATGGTGCCGGTGAGGCTGACGGTGCCGAGCCCCGGCCGGGCGGTGGACGGTCGGGCACCCATCACGTCGACCCGTACGGCGAGCCGGTCGCCGGCGCGCACGGGAGCGAGCCAGCGCAGCTCCTCCAGGCCGGGCGAGGCGTCCGCCGCCGCCCGGGACAGCAGATGGTCGACGTAGGCGCGCATGAACAGGCTGACGGTGTAGAAACCACTCGCGATCAGCCCGCCGTGCCGACTCCGCCCGGCCAGGTCGGGGTCGACGTGGTACCACTGCGGGTCGAAGCGACGGGCGAACGCGACCATCTCGTCGCCGTCCACGGTCACCACGCCGAGGTCGACGGTCAGCCCGGGGACGAGATCCTCGAAGAACAGCTCTGCGGGTTGCCCGGTGCCGGAGCGTGCGGCGGGTGCCGTCACCGGCGGGGTGAGCGGCGAGTGCCGACGTGCAGCTCCGCGGCGAGTTCCGCGTCCAAGTCGGCGGCGGGGCTGACGCTCAGCCGGGCGGGCCGCCCCTGGGTGGGGGCGCCGGGCGGTGGGTCGCCGCGGTGCGCGGCCTCCGCCTCCTCCAACTCGGAGACGGATTCGGCGAGTTCGGCGACCGGGTCCATCTCGGCCATGGTGTCCCACTCGTCGCGCGGGATGTCGTGCCAGGTGGAATCCGGCTTCGTCTCGTCCTCGATCGCCGCGACCGGCTGGAAGACGAACGTCCGGTAGGACCAGAACCGGAACAGCGTGGCGAGCAGGACGCCGACGGTCTTTGCCACGTTCAGGGCGAGCAGGCCGTGCACGCCGAGGCCGTACTTGGCGGCAGCCACCGCGCCGAGCTCAATGAGCAGGCCGGCGCCATTGAAGAGGAAGAAAAGGAGGTATTCCCGACGAAGTGCCGATTTCGGACGATCCCGGTACGTCCAGTGCCGATTCATGAGGTACGACGTGATCGTGGCGACAATGGTCGCGACCACTGTTGCCTTCAACTGGCCGTTAACGAAAACGGTCAGTGCAAGGGCATTGAACACCGCGTAATTGATGACGGTGTTGATGCCGCCGACGATGCCGAACTTGAGCGCCTCGTGGATGAACTTCTGCCAGCGCTCAGGCAGCAGACGGACAAGACGCATGCGAAACACCTTAGGGCAGTCGTGGCGGCCGGCGATCACCGGCCGAACAGGGTAGGCGGCAGGTCACGCCCCGTGGTCACGGTCGGGCATGACCGGCGGAAGGGTTGGGGTTCCCGCTTCGACGAAGACGAACCGCCGGTACGACCAGAATCGGAACAGCGTGCCGAGCCCGGTGCCGACGATGTAGCTGGCCACGTTGTCGGCCAGGCGCGTCTCGAACACGGCCGGCCAGATGCTGCCGAGCCCGTACCGACTGATCGCGAGGCAGGCCACCGCGATGCCCAGGCCGACCGCGTTGAACAGGAAGAACAGCGCGTACTCGCGGGCCGGGTTGTTGCGCTGGCGGTGGCGCCACGTCCAGAACCGGTTGCCCAGGAAGGCGACGGAGGCCGCGATCACCGTGGAGATCGTCTTCGCCGTCAACTCCTCCACGCCGCGACTGCTCGTCAGGTAGTTGAAGAGCGCGAAGTCGATGAGGAAGGCGATGCCGCCCACGGTGGCGAACTTGCTCATCTCGCGAACGAGGTGACCGAAACGGTCCAGCAGTTTGCCGACCAGACCCGGTCGGGTCTGCCGGGAACCCGGTTGCTCCCCGGTCATCGTGGCGGCCACGGGGCGAGCCTACCGGCTGTGGCCCGGTCAGCGGGGTAGCAACCGCGAGCGGGTGTGGCCGCACACGGGAGCCCAGCGCCGTGTGCGGAACGGTTGAACGCAGCGTAACCAATTGGGAGGACTGTCGCGGCCCGGAACGGGAATCCACGCACCGGTCGGCAGGGCATGGCCACGCCCGGCCGCACCAAGAGTCCGCCGGAGTGCACAACAAGATTTGCGTGAAACTGCGCGGGAAAGCGGGTATCAGCTCGCGATGCCGCAGCGTAGCCGTAGCTTGTGCAGTTCTTCACAACCAGTCCCACTGACTCGGAACGCTGTCCGGTTTACGCTGAGGCCAATCCCAGGTTTCCACGAAGGCGACGCATCGCGCCGCTGAGTCTCGTGCATCCCATAGATCGGTCAGCGTCGACCACAAGGAGATGTGTCATGGTTGCTCCGGCTGTTGTGCGGGGTATCGATCAGGCCCCGACGTCCCACCCGAAACTGCTCGCCTGGGTCCGTGAGGTCGCAGAACTGACCACCCCCGACCGTGTCGTGTGGGTGGACGGGTCCGACGAGGAGTGGCGCCGCCTCACCGACGAGCTGGTGGAGGCCGGGACGCTGATCCGGCTGAACCCGGAGAAGAAGCCCAACTCGTTCTACGCCCGTACCGACCCGTCCGATGTCGCCCGGGTCGAGGAGCGTACCTACATCTGCTCCGTCGACGAGGCGGACGCCGGCCCCACCAACAACTGGATGGCGCCGGCCGAGATGAAGCGGACGATGACGGATCTGTACCGGGGCTCGATGCGCGGTCGCACGATGTACGTCATCCCGTTCGTGATGGGCCCGGTCGAGGCCGAGTCTCCGATGTTCGGTGTCGAGATCACCGACAGCCCGTACGTGGTCGCCTCCATGCGGATCATGACGCGGATGGGCGCGCGGGTCCTCGAGGCGATGGGTGACGACGCGGACTTCGTGCACGCCCTGCACTCGATCGGCGCGCCGCTCGCCCCGGGCCAGCAGGACGTGGCCTGGCCGTGCAACGAGACCAAGTACATCTCGCACTTCCCGGAGACCCGGGAGATCTGGTCGTACGGCTCGGGGTACGGCGGAAACTCGCTGCTCGGCAAGAAGTGCTACTCCCTGCGGATCGCCAGCGTGATGGGCCGGGACGAGGGTTGGCTCGCCGAGCACATGCTGATCCTCAAGATCACCTCGCCGGAGGGCCGGGTCTACCACATCGCCGGCGCGTTCCCGTCCGCCTGCGGTAAGACCAACCTGGCCATGGTGGAGCCGACCATCCCGGGTTGGAAGGTCGAGACCATCGGCGACGACATCGCCTGGATGCGGTTCGGCCCGGACGGCCGCCTGTACGCGGTGAACCCGGAGTACGGCCTCTTCGGTGTCGCGCCCGGCACCGACTGGAAGACCAACGCCAACGCCATGCGCACCCTGGACCGGGGCAACTCCATCTTCACCAACGTGGGTCTCACCGACGACGGTGACATCTGGTGGGAGGGCATGGGGGAGCCGCCGGCACACCTGATCGACTGGAAGGGCAACGACTGGACGCCGGAGAGCGACAGCCTCTCCTCCCACGCGAACAGCCGTTTCTGCACCCCGATCACCCAGTGCCCGATCCTCGCCGACGAGTACTTCGACCCGAACGGCGTGCCGATCGACGCGATCCTCTTCGGTGGGCGCCGCAAGGACACCGTCCCGCTGGTGACCGAGGCCCGCGACTGGGTGCACGGCGTCTACATGGGTGCCACGCTCTCCTCGGAGACCACCGCGGCCGCGTCCGGCGCCGTCGGCGTGGTCCGCCGCGACCCGATGGCGATGCTGCCGTTCATCGGCTACCACGCGGGCGACTACTTCCGGCACTGGATCGAGATGGGCAAGGGCGCCGACGGCGACGAGGCGAAACTGCCGAAGATCTACTACGTCAACTGGTTCCGTAAGGACCCGGACGGCTCGTTCCTCTGGCCGGGCTTCGGGGAGAACTCCCGGGTGCTCAAGTGGATCGTCGAGCGGATCGAGGGCACCGCCGACGCGGTCGAGACGCCGGTCGGTATGGTCCCCGCGCCGAACGCGCTGGACGTCGAGGGTCTGGACATGACCCCGGAGGACGTCCGGATCGCCCTCAAGGTCGATCCGGACGAGTGGCGCAACGAGCTGCCGATGATCACCGAGTGGTTCGAGAAGTTCGGTGACAAGCTGCCCGGCGTGCTCTGGGCCGAGCTGGACGCGCTGCGCGCCCGCCTGGATGCCGTGCAGCCGCAGCGCTAGGTGTGAAGACCTGCCCCTCCGGGCATCACCGGATCCCATGAGGACGGCCGCCGAGACCGAGGTCCGGCGGCCGTCCGCCGTCCGGGCGCTCACCATCCTGCTGGCGACGACGGCGGCGGCCACCGTCGCGGTCGAGCTGCTCAACTGGTGGTACGCCCCGGAGCAGGGCTTCGGTCTGGCCGTACGCACCGGCTGGGCGATGCTGCGCTCGTTCGGCTTCCTGCTGCTGATCGCGCACGTCCGGCGGGGCCGCACGGTGGCCCGACCGTTCGGCTTGATCCTCGCGGTGACCACGATCTTCGCGGTCGGCCGTCTGATCGTGCCCCGGCAGGGGGTGCCGCCGTTGCCCGGCCTGCTCGGCTTCGCCGTGCTCAGCGCGCTCTGCGCCACGGTGGTCTGGCTGCTCTACCGCTCGTCGGCGCTGGCCGGCCACCTGGTCCGGCACCGCCCCCGGCTCGTCATCGACCGGGCCGGCATCTCCTGGCGGGAGACCCCTCCGCGCCGACCGCAGGCCAACACCTGGCTGTTGACCAGCCGGGTGGCGGCCTTCACCTACAGCCCGCTGATGCTGGTGCCGGCCCTGGTGGCCGGGGGATCCATCCTGGACGGGCGGCTGAGCGCGGTACCGGCAGTGCTGTTCTGGTTCGGAGCGGGCATCGCCGCGAGCTACGCGGTGCTGTTCTGCACCGCCTTCCTGATGCGGGACAAGGACTGGGCGCGTGGCCTGCTGGTCGCCGTCACCGTGGCCGTCCTCGCGGTGGACCTGCCGCTGTGCTGGTGGCTGCTGGGCGTGGACGGCCTGGTCCGCGACGGCGGCCCGCTGCTCGCCGCCGCGGCGCTGGCCCTCTACGGCCTGCGCCGGGCGGGGCGTGCCTCCGACGCAGCCCGACCCGACCGTCAACCCTGACCACGGCGGGCCCCACACCGACGCCGCTGGACGCCGACCCGTCGGCTGACCACGGCCCAGCCCTTGCCCATTCCCTCCTTTGCTCTGCACTCCTATATGCACCGGTTGCGGACGGTAACCGTCGCGTCCGTGGGTGCAGAGCAAAGGGGGCGGGTGAGACCTGCCGGGCCGGTGCGGGAGCGCTCGTCAGGGGCGGACAGGGGGCAGGATGACGGGTGGCGTCGGTCACAGCGGCCGACGTCCGGCCGACCGCAAGGCCGACCGCGTCGACGGCGGCGGAAGCGGACGCGCCGGGTCGGACCGGAGGGAGGCGCGGTGAGCGACGAGTTCGACGTGGTGGTGGTGGGAGCCGGGCCGGCGGGGGCGGCCGCCGCGCTCACCGCTCGCCGGGCGGGTGCCAGCGTGCTGCTGTTGGACCGGGCCGACTTCCCCCGCGACAAGGCGTGTGGCGACGGGATCGCCGCGCACTCGGTGGACGTGCTCGCCGAGCTGGGGGTGACCGAGGCGGTGGCGGGATACGCGCCGCTGCCCGCGTTACGCATGATCGCGCCGGGGGGCGGTGCGGTGGCCCGGGCGCTGCCCCGACCCGCGTACACCGTGCCGCGGGAGGTCTTCGACGCGCGTCTCGTGGCGGCTGCCGTGGCGGCCGGCGCCCAGCTACGTCGGCACACCGTGCGCCGGGTCGAGCCGCGCGCCGACCGGGTGGTGCTCGACGGGGAACTGTCCGGACGGGTGGTGGTGGGGGCGGACGGCGCCGGGTCGGTGGTGCGGCGTGCGCTCGGTCACCCGCAGAATCCCGACCGGCACCTGGCGCTCGCCATCCGGGGGTACGCCCCGGCTCTGCCCGGCCCGTCCGAGCAGCTCATCGTCACCTCGCAGGCGCGCTGGCCGGCGTACGCCTGGTCGTTCCCGATCGGCGACGGGCGGGCCAACGTCGGGTACGGGGAGGTGCTGCGCGGTGAGCCGTTGAGCCGCGCCTACCTGCTGGACCGGCTGGCCGCACTGCTGCCCGGCACCGACCTGGCGACGGTGACCGCGTTGCGGGCCCACCATCTGCCCCTGTCCACCCACCGACCGGCACCGGGTCGGGGTCGCACCCTGCTGGCCGGGGACGCGCTGTCGTTGATCAATCCGTTCACCGGTGAGGGCATCTTCTACGCGCTGCTGTCCGGTGCGCTGGCCGGCGCGGCAGCGGCCCGGTCACCCGAGGAGGCCGCCATCCGTTACGCCCACGGACTGCGTCGCCGCCTCGGCACCCACCTGCGGCACAGCTCGTTCGCCGCCTGGTTGGCGCGGCGGCGGCGGGTGGTGGACGCGGCGGTCCGGGCTGCCCGCCGGGACGACCGGGTGTTCTACGACGTGGTCGAGCTGGGCCTGGGTGACGGGCGTCTCAACGGACGCACGCTGGCGATGATCGGCATCGGTCTGGCCGGCCGTGGTGGGGCTCCGAGGCAGTGATCTGGGAGAAGGGTCGCTACGCTGCAAGGTGATGACGCTGCGGAACCTTATCTACTCCGTGTACGAGCGCCGGCTCACGGCGAAGCTCGCCGGTAAGCCGGTGCCCCGCCACGTCGGGGTGATGTGCGACGGCAACCGCCGATGGGCGAGGGAGATGGGCTTCGTCGACCCCAACGACGGGCACCGGGTCGGCGCGGCGAAGATCAAGCACGTTCTCGGCTGGTGCGACCAGGCCGGCGTCGGGCACGTCACCCTCTATCTGCTGGCCACCGACAACCTGCGCCGTCCGGCCAGTGAGCTGGACCCACTCCTCAAGATCATTGAGGACCTGGTGGTGGAGCTGGCCGAGGAGGGAAACCCCTGGCGGCTGCGCATCGTCGGGGCGCTCGACCTGCTGCCGGCGCAGACCGCGGCGGCCCTCAAGGGCGCCGAGGAGCGCACCCGCGAGCGCAGCGGCGGCGCGGAGGTCAACATCGCCGTGGGGTACGGCGGTCGCCGGGAGATCACCGACGCGGTCCGCTCGCTGCTGCTGGAGCATGCCGCCTCCGGCGGCACGCTCGAGGAGTTGGCCGAGGTGCTGGACGTCGAGCACATCTCCGAGCACCTCTACACCCGTGGCCAGCCCGACCCTGACCTGGTCATCCGCACCAGTGGCGAGCAGCGGCTGTCCGGCTTCATGCTCTGGCAGTCCGCGCACTCGGAGTTCTACTTCTGCGAACTCAACTGGCCGGATTTCCGGCACATCGACTTCCTGCGGGCACTCCGGTCGTACGCCACCAGGCAGCGCCGCTACGGCGCCTGAACGGGCCGGCGACGCGACCGTCGCCGACCCGGCCGGTCAGGACAGGTGGGTCAGTGCCTGGGTGAGGAAGTCGCCCAGGGCGGCCGGCGACTCGATGGTCAGGTCGGCGGCGTTGGCCACCTCGTGGCCGGTCTCCGGGTTGGCCACCGCCACACACACGCCGAGGAAGTCCGGGTCGGCGGCGGCGCGGGCACGCAGCGCGGCGAAAGCCTTGATGTCGGAGACGTCGTCACCGAAGTACCAGGCGCCGGTGGCGTCCTTGATCGCCTCGCCGATGACCATGCCCTTGTCCCGGTCGACGGGCGGCTTGAGCTCCAGCACCATCCGCCCGGCCTGCACCCGCAAGCCCAACCGTTCGGCCTGGGTCTCACCCCACTGCTGCACGGTCGAGCCGAGCTGCGGGGCGGTGCGCCAGTGCAGCGCGACGGACAGCCGCTTGTACTCCACCAGGGTGCCGGGTGGCAGCTCCGCCCGGGCCTGGTCGGCCAGCTCCGCCATGGTCGGCACCCAGGGCAGCGCGGCCGGCTCGGTGACGGTCTCCCCGCCGGAGTGGCTGTGCTCCAACCCGTAGAGGCCGTAGAGGTCCACGCCGTCGAGCCCGCCGAGCTGATCCCGGAGGAACTCGACGGGTCGGGCGGAGACGATCGCCACCCGCCGCACGACCGGGGCCAACGCCTCGATCGCGGTCAGCGCCTTGGGCGCCGGGCGGACCGCGGTCGGATCGTCGTCGACGGGCGCGAGCGTGCCGTCGAAGTCGAAGAAGAGCACGGTCCCGGCCGCCCGGCTGGCGGTCGTCCGCCAGGCCTGGTCGGCGTTCAACGGGGTCCTCGGCTGCTGATTGCCCAGATTCAACGGCGGCACGCGCGTCAGCGTACCCCGGCGATCGGGGCTCATTCCTGGCCGAGCGGACCCGTTCGGTGGTGGGCGATCAGCGTTCGGCGGCTCCCCGTCCGCGCCGCCCGAACGGCACCACCGCTGCCTCCTGGCCGTGGCTCAGCAGGTAGCCCTCCACGAACCCGGTGTTGCGATCACCGGTGTGGTTCTCGATCTCGTTGAGCCGTGCCACCAGGAACTCGGTGAGGGCGGTGATCCGGTCGTTCAGACGCTCGTGCAGCTCGGCGACGACGGCCAGGACGACCGCGGTGCCGGCGGCGATGAGCGCGAAGAGATTGACGAGCAGCGGAAGTTGCCCGCCCTCGACTGCGAGAGTCACCGCGTTGCCGGTCGCCCACAGTGTCATCGACACCGTCGCGACCACGACTGCCAACCATTTCAGGGTCATGGACAGACCCCTCCTTCTGTCCCGCAGGGCTGGGTTCGGCCTTGTCCCGTCCCCCCGCCGATGACGAGCCCAAGCAGTACGAATAGGGACGCTAGCGTGCCCGTTCCTGCCCCGGAGGTAAACGAATGAACCTGACCAGGCGTTCTTTCGCTATCTGAGGAACTACCCGGCTTGATTGCCCCTTTTTCGGACATCGACCGGCAACGTTGGGCGGTATGCGAGGTATCTGATGGTTTCGCGGATGTGGAACTTCTCCGCGTCCGACACGTTCGGGTCGACCAGTCGACGCAGCAGAGCCTCGACGTCGGGGTCCATCGGAGGGGCGGGCTGACCGGTGCGGGGACCGGTCGCGGTGCGGTCCCAGCCGAGCGCCGCGAACGCGGCGGCGGGGTTCAACCCCAGGCCCTCGCAGAAGGCGACCACCCGCTCGGCCTCCGGGTCGCTGGCCCAGTCGCCCCGGACCCACCGGTTGATCGTCTGTCGGGAGACGCCGGTGCGCCGGGACACCTCGGTGCCGCTCCAGGCACGGGTCGCCCGCGCCTCGTCCAGGGCGCGCCGGACGAAGGTGGCGAAGGCGATCTTCCGCGCATTGGCCGTCTCGGTCACCCCGTGACCGTACGGCCAGCCGGAGTCGAGCGCGCGCCTCGGCTCGCCATTGTCACGCAGACGTGACGGGACCTTCGGATTTCCGGTAAACGATTCGACTGCTTTGTTGAGGGGCGTCACGCGGGCAGAATAGATGCCCGTAGTGGTCAACGTAAGGGGACGAAAAGCTGATACTGTCACGCCCATGGGACAATCTACGGTGTGTCACGTGCATGAGACGATTGGTGCTCACATGCGTCATGCCCCCGGTGCCGAGGGGGTGTGGTGACCGAGCTCGCCACCCGCGCCCAGGCCTTCGGGCTGATCGCCGAGGGGGTGGCCGCGGGGCTGACCGCCCCCTGGCGCCTCTACCTCGCCCGAGGCTGCCGTTATCTGTCGCTGAGTGTCGGCGATCGTGCCGAGTGGAACGCCTGGCGTACCCATCTCGGCTGCCCTGAGCTGAGCGTCCGGGTCTACGACGCCGGCGGTGAGATCCGCCGCTCCTCGGTGGCCGAGGTCGTCCTCGACGGCTGTCGGATCAGCGTCGAGCTGGTCGAGGAGGTCAGCACCGACGACCTGGACCGGCTGCTCGTCGCGGATCCCACCACGATCGAGCCGGAGGAGCGATGACCCGGCGTCCGAGCGGGGCCGGAGCTGCCCGATGAGCCCCTTCCTCGCGGTCTTCCTCGTCCTGGTGCTCGGTGCCACCAGCTATGCCGCCGGTCGCCTGCACGGGCAGCTGAGCTACCGCATCGGCTACCGCTTCGGCTACCGGCAGGGCTACTTCGACGGCGACCGGGGCGCCTGGAACAGGCGCCGCCGCGACGCCCAGGCGGCGATCGCGTCGGCCCTGTCGGTCGCGCCGGCGAGCGTCGCCCGCTCGGGCGCTGTCGCCCCCCGACCCGGCACCACGTACACCGGCTCGTCGTTCACCACACCGGCCGCCCCGATCACCGGGCGGCACCCGACCGGCACGCTCGTCCGACGTACCGGTTGAGGTCGGTCCGCGGGCGACGCCCGCCGACCGCCGCCACGAACGCGGTGCGTCGTCCGCGGCGGACACGCACCGTCGGGGTCACGTCAGACCGGTGACGGTGGCCCCACCGGCCGGGATGCGCGCAGGGGGCATGCATCCCGGCCGGTTCCGCCGCGCCCGCCGCAGTGCCTTCCGGCTGGTGAGCGCCCCGACGGAGGGGTGTTCACGCACAGGTCTTGGGAGATCCACGTCAGCCCCTAGCCGAGAGGGTCCGGCGCGGCTAGCGTCTAGGCATGGCACGGGGTTCTCCCGAGCCAGCCGGTCCGCCCGGATCTGCGACCTCGCGCACGGGGTTCCGCATCCGACCCCGTGTCCCCGGGCACCGGAGGAGGCGGAACGCGGGTGGCGGGTGCCCATCCGTCGGAGCAGGCCTGTGACGACTCGCCGTACCCCTGCCGGTGCCGACCAGACCCCGGCCGCGACTGCCACGACCCGCCGTGCCACCAGGAGCCGCCGTTCGGCGGCCGCCGCGCCGGCCGACCCCAAGGAGCCGCGACCAGCAGGCCAGGCCTTTGTCCTGGACACGTCCGTGCTGCTCTCCGATCCGGCGGCGTTCCACCGGTTCGCCGAGCACGAGGTGGTGCTGCCCCTGGTGGTCATCACCGAGTTGGAGGGCAAGCGGCATCACCCGGAGTTGGGCTGGTTCGCCCGGCAGTCCCTGCGGATGCTCGACGACCTGCGCATCCGGCACGGCCGCCTGGATACTCCGGTGCCCGCCAACGACGCGGGCGGCACCCTGCGGGTGGAGCTGAACCACACCGACGACGGGGTGCTGCCGCCCGGCTTCCGCAACGAGAGCAACGACGCCCGGATCCTCTCCGTCGCCCTCAACCTCGCCGCCGAGGGGCGGGAGGTGACCCTGGTCAGCAAGGACATGCCGCTGCGGGTGAAGGCGGCCTCGGTGGGTCTGCGCGCCGACGAGTACCGCCACGGCCAGGCCAGCGACCCGACCTGGACCGGCATGTCCGAGATGGAGTTGAGCGACGAGCAGATCGGCCGGTTGTACGGCGGCGAGACGCTCGACCTCGACGAGGCGGCCGGGTTGCCCTGCCACACCGGCCTGGTGCTGCACTCGGGCCGTGGTTCCGCGCTCGGCCGGGTGCTGCCGGACAAGTCGGTCCGGCTGGTCCGGGGCGACCGGGAGGCGTTCGGGCTGCACGGCCGCTCGGCCGAGCAGCGGATAGCCCTCGACCTGCTGCTCGACGAGTCGATCGGGATCGTCTCGATGGGCGGCCGGGCCGGCACCGGCAAGTCGGCGCTGGCGCTCTGCGCCGGGCTGGAGGCGGTCATGGAGCGTCGCCGGCACAAGAAGGTGATCGTGTTCCGCCCGCTCTACGCCGTCGGTGGGCAGGAGTTGGGTTACCTGCCGGGCTCGGAGTCGGAGAAGATGTCACCGTGGGCCCAAGCGGTCTTCGACACCCTCGGCGCGGTGGTGCACGAGAACGTGCTGGAGGAGGTCACCTCGCGGGGCATCCTCGAGGTGTTGCCGCTGACCCACATCCGGGGCCGCAGCCTGCACGACGCCTACGTGATCGTGGACGAGGCCCAGTCGTTGGAGCGTGGGGTGCTGTTGACGGTGCTGTCCCGGATCGGGCAGGGCTCCCGGGTGGTGCTCACCCACGACGTGGCCCAGCGGGACAACCTACGGGTCGGCCGGCACGACGGGGTCACCGCCGTCATCGAGGCGCTCAAGGGCCATCCACTCTTCGCGCACGTCACGCTCAGCCGTTCGGAGCGTTCGCCGATCGCCGCGATGGTGACCGATCTGCTGGAGGACATCCCGATCTGACGACCCTTTAGGTGCTTTTGTCCATATTTTCAGTGTGGCGCAGATCACAAACCTGTCGTCCGGTTTCCCATCGGCCTCACTGTGCGCAATCGTGTCCCACGAGCGTCCACGCACCATGCGCATCGTTGGTGATCGTTCGTCCCGAGCGGGACGGCATCGGCGGCGGTCGGTGCGTCGGCGCGACCGGCAACCGGTCGGGGCGCTCGTGGCACGGCTGACGGCCCCTGCGGCCCGCGCCGGGCCACGTCCTTGCCCCCGACGAAGGGACCACTTCGTGAGTCGGCTGTGGAGCCGGTTGGGTGCCCGTACGGCCGCCGTTGCCCTGCTCTCCGTGGGCGTGGCCGGTGGCTTCTACCTGGGCGAGAACCGGGAAACCCAGCAACAGGGTCTGGCCGAGCAGGTCAGCCACGAGGTCGACCGGGCCGATCTCGCGTACCAGCGCGAGCGGCAGGCCACCCACCAGGTGAAGTTCGCCCAGCAGCGGGCCGCCGAATACCAGGCCAAGCTGCGCGCGGCGCAGGCCGCCAAGGAAGCCGCCGAGCGGGCCCGTCGGGCCGAGGCCGCCGCGGCGTCCCGCAAGCGCGAGCGCGACGCGGCGAACGCTCCCACGAAGCCGTACGACGGGCCGATCCCGGCGTCCTGCGAGGAGTACAGCGGCAACCGCAAGATCGGCTGCGCGCTGATGATCGACTCGGGCTTCGGCATCGCCGAGTTCCCCTGCCTGGAGAAGCTCTGGAACAAGGAGAGCGGCTGGAACCACAAGGCCCGCAACTCCTCGTCCGGCGCGTACGGCATCCCGCAGGCGTACCCGGGCAACAAGATGAGCGCCTTCGGCGACGACTGGCAGACGAACCCGGCCACCCAGATCAAGTGGGGACTGAGCTACATCAAGGGCCGGTACAAGACGCCCTGCGGCGCCTGGACCTACTTCCAGAACAACAACCACTACTGACGGATCGACGGCAGGGCGGGTGGCAGTCCACCGCCCTGCCGTCGCCCGTACACCGGTCTGCTCGTACGGGACGCGAGTGGCGGTCGCCCGCTTTTGCTGATAGCAGTTGTAGCGTGACCCTGCACCCGTCAAACGGCGACCCCTACCGGTTCGGCACCGAGGCGTTCTACGCCGCGCTCGGCCGGGCCTTCGTCGCCATGTGCGCGGTGGTCCCGTTCCTCTTCCTCATCGAGGCCGCCGACCAGGGCCTCGCGTTCGGCCTGGACGCCACGGCCGGCATCATCCCGCAACGCATCGACGGGCTGGACGGTGTCTTCTTCTCCCCGTTCCTGCACCACGGCTTCGACCACCTCTACAGCAACAGCATCCCGCTGATCCTGCTGGGCACGTTCGTCCTGGCCGCCGGAGCGCGCCGCTTCCTCTGGTCGACGCTCGTCATCATCCTGGTCAGCGGTCTCGGCGTCTGGTTCACCGGCTCGCCCAACTCGGTGGTGGTCGGCGCGAGCGGCGTCATCTTCGGCTACCTCGGCATCCTGCTCACCCGGGGCATCGTCGAGCGGAGCTGGTGGAACTTCGCTGTCGTCCTCCTGGTCGGCCTGCTCTACGGCTGGCAACTGGTCGGCATCCTCCCCACCGACGAGCGGATCTCCTGGCAGGGGCACCTGTTCGGGCTGCTCGGCGGTGTCGTCGCGGCGATCCTGTTCCGGCGACGGCGGCCCACCGTGGAGGGGCCGGACTACTCGGGTTCCACCCTCAGCCTGCCCTGACCGAATCCTCGGCGCGCCCCTGGGACGTCCTTGCCCGACCGCCGCCGCCCGCCTACGGTCGAGATCAGCAAGCGTTGATCCGTAAGCGGAAAGCGACGGTGCGCCATGCGTGAGGTCGATGTCGCCGTGATCGGGGCCGGTCCGGCCGGGCTCTTCGCCGCGTACTACGCCGGGTTCCGGGGTCTGTCGGTGGCGGTGATCGACGCGCTGCCGGAGCCGGGCGGTCAGGTCACCGCGATGTACCCGGAGAAGTTGATCCTCGACGTGGCCGGCTTTCCCGCCGTCAAGGGCCGTGACCTGGTGGCCAACCTCGTCGCCCAGGCGGCTCCGTTCAACCCCCGATACCTACTGGGCAGCCGAGCCGAGAAACTCTCGTACGCCGACGGTCGACCGGTGCTCGGCCTGGCCGGAGGCGAGCAGCTCAGCTGCGGGGCGGTCGTGATCACCGGTGGGCTCGGCAGCTTCAGCCCCCGGCCGCTGCCGTGCGCGGACGGGGCTCCCGGCACGGGGATCGTCTACTTCGTCACCGAGCCCACCGAGCTGGCCGACCGGGACGTGCTGATCGTCGGCGGTGGCGACTCCGCCTTCGACTGGGCGTTGACGCTGCAACCGTTGGCCCGTTCGGTGACCCTGGTGCACCGCCGGGAGAAGTTCCGGGCCCACGCCTCGACTGTCGCCCGGGTGCTGTCGCTGCCGATACGCGTGGTGGTCAACGCCGAGGTCACCCGGCTGCTCGGCGACACCACGGTGACCGGCGCCGAGGTGACGGTGCGGGGCGGCGCGGCCGAGACGCTGCCGGTGGACATCGTGGTGGCGGCCCTCGGCTTCACCGCCGACCTGGGCCCGCTCGCCGAGTGGGGGCTCCACCTGGACCGACGGCACATCCTGGTGGACAGCGCGATGGCGACGAACCTGCCGCGGGTCTTCGCGGCCGGTGACATCACCGAATACCCGGGCAAGGTCCGGCTGATCGCGACCGGCTTCGGCGAGGCGGCGACAGCCGTCAACAACGCCGCCGTGGCGATCGACCCGAGCGCACACCTCTTCCCGGGGCACTCCTCCGACGCCGGCTGACCGACGGTACCGGAAGCAGACCGGCCCGTGGCCGGACCGAGACGCACTCACCGGACCCTGAGTGAATGACCGGTCCCGAGGCACGGCTCGACGGCGCACCGACGACCCTGTCCTGGCTCTGCCACCCCACCACGCTGCTCGCCCTGGTCCTGCTGCTGGTCAACGACCACGTGTGGAAACCCGCCTTCCCCGGGCTGCTGACCGGCAAGCTGAGCGACGTCGCCGGGCTGGTGCTCGCTCCGCCGCTGGTCGCGGTGTTGCTGACCCTCCTGGTGCCGCGAATGCCGGCCCGGATCGCCGCGGTGGCCGGCCTGGTCGCGGTGGGCGCCGGGTTCGCGATGGTCAAATCCAACGGGTACGCGGCGGAGCTCGCCTCCTCGGCCTGGACCGTGCTGGCCGGGCCGTCGCTGGTCCGGGCCGACTGGACCGACCTGCTCACCCTGCCGGCCCTCGGCCTGGCCTGGTGGAGCTGGACGCGTGCCCGCGAGCGTCCGGTGCGGCAGCGGGCCGCGCGGGTGGCCCGGATGCTCGTGGTGCTGCCACCGGCGTTGCTGGCCGTGGCCGCCACCAGCGCCGTCTGGTACCCCTACGCCCTGGGAACCGCGATGCTCGACGGCAAGCCCGCGATCTCGGTCGGCAGCGGCTACAGCTCACAGAACTGGCCGACCAGTCCGTCGGACGGGGTGTGGGCGGTCAGCGACAGCGGCGCGGCCACCTGGCGCGCGGCCACAGTGGACGAGCAGCAGCGGCTGAACGATCAGGACTCGCCGCGTCGGCAGGGCTGCGCACCGGACGATTCCCGCCGTTGCTACCGGGTGGTCACCGGGCACCTGCGGGTGGAGCAGAGCGACGACGCCGGGGTCACCTGGCGGGTGGCCTGGGAGGTGCCGGACGGGAAGCGGGAGGCGCTGGCCCGCCAGTCAGACAATCCGGGCGACATCGGCCGCCACTTCGCCTCCCGCGAACTGATCGTCCATCCCCTCGCCGGCGGTGGCCACGAGGTGCTGGTCGCCAACGGCCGGGACGGCTTCCTCCGTCGCCTGCCGGACGGGGAATGGCAGCGGGACGGCTTCCTCTTCGAGGGCGGCCGTAGCGCGATCCACTGGGAGGACCCGCCCAGCCTGGACGGCAGCAGCCCTCGCACCCGGACGTTCGATCTGCTGCTCGCCGTGGTGCTCGCCGTGAGCCTCGGCGCCCTGGTCGTCCTGGTGGCGAGTTCGCTCGCCGTCCGCCGTGCGGGTGGCGGGATCTGGTGGGGGTTGGTCGGAGCCCTGCCGATGCTGCTCTCGGGCCTCGCGTTGTCGGCGTTCTGGCCCCGGGCTGACGATTTCGTCGGGGTGTCGTTCATGTTGGCCGCCACCCTGGCGGTGGGCATCGCGCCGGCCGTCGTCGTGTCCGTTCGCGCCTGGTACCAGGGCGCGACGACGCGCTGGGTCGGCTGGACGCTGGCCGGCCTCGTGTTCACCGTCCTCCTGGCCGGAGTGCCGCTGATCGGCTGGGTGAACGGCCACCCGCCGGACACCCGGTCGGCCGTGTCGTTGGCTCTGCTGGCCACCGTGCCGGGCCTGGTGCTGGCCGTCCTGACCTCCGGGCTGGTCGACCCGACCCTGACGCGCGGCCGACGGAACAGGCCGCCCTACCTGCCCAGTCCGCCCTACCCGCCCTATCCGCCGCCGTACGCGCCGCATCCGCACCAGCGGGTGCCGCCGCCCTGACCCCGACCCGGTGTCAGCGGCGGGCGGGTGGCGCCAGCGCGGCGACCAGCACGGCGACCATCGTCAGCGCCGCCCCGAGCAGGGTGTTCAGGCCGGGGTGCGACGCCGCGGTGGGCAGCAGCAGGTCCAGCAGCACGGCCCCCACGATCTGCCCGGCGATGGTGGCCAAACCGAGCAACAGCACCCCGGTGAACCGCACGATCGCGGCGGCGATCGCGATGAACACGATGCCGATCGGGCCGCCCAGGTAGAGCCACGGCTCGGTGGGTAGCTGCCCGGTGGGCCAACCGCGTACCGCCGTGTCGATCGTGAACGCCACGAGCAGGGTGACAGTGCCGACGGTGAAGTTGACCAGGGTGGCCGTCAACGCGCTGTCGGCCGCGGCCCGGACCTGTCCGTTGACCGCCTGTTGCCAGGCGATGGCCACCCCGGCGAGCAGGGGCAGCAGGGCGAGCGCCAGCATGCCCGGGTCTTCGAGCCGGTCACCGACCGCCAGGACGACAGCCAGCACGGTGAGCACCGCGCCGGCCAGCCGCTGTCGGGTGACCGGCTGTCGGCCCGTCGGCCCGATCCCCGCGCGGTCCACGGCGAGGCTGCTGCCGGTCTGCCCGGCCACCACCGCGACGGTGAAGACGGCCACGCCCAGCGAACCGATGGTGAGGCCCTGGGTGGCCACCAGGAACGCCCCGCACATCCCGCCGAGGCACTGCCAGGGTCGCAGTGCACCGCTCGCCAGCGCACGCCGCAAGGCGACCAGGCCACGCCGTCCGCCGGGAGTGGCGGGCACCAGCACCAGGAGCACCACCAGGCCCACGCCGAAGGACACCACCGCCGCGGCGAAACCGTCGGCGAGGCGTACCCCCAACTCGCCGTTGATGCGTGACTGCACCGCCACCGCGACCCCGGAGATCGATGCCAGCGCGACACCGGTGATCCGGCGAGTGGCCGACAGGACCTGCGGGGCCGCCGTGTCGGCGGTGGTCACTCCTGCTCGGCCAAGGGACGGCCGTCGAAGTCGACCGCGGAGTAGAGCGCCAGCTTCTCCAGCCGGTGGTACGAGTCGATCACCCGGATGGTGCCGCTCTTCGAGCGCATCACGATCGACTGGGTGTACGCGCCGCCCGCCCGGTAGCGCACCCCGCGCAGCAGATCCCCGGAGGTGACACCGGTGGCCACGAAGAAGCAGTTGTCTCCGGTGACCAGGTCGTCGGTGCCCAGCACCCGGTCCAGGTCGTGCCCGGCGGCGATCGCCTTCTCCCGCTCCTGCTCGTCGCGCGGCCAGAGCTTGGCCTGCATCGCGCCGCCCATGCACTTCAGCGCGCAGGCGGAGATGATGCCCTCCGGGGTGCCGCCGATGCCCATCAGCACGTCGACGTCCGACTCGCCCCGGGCGGCCGCGATGGTGCCGGCGATGTCGCCGTCGGAGATGAACCGGATACCCGCCCCGGTCCGGCGGATCTGCGCGACCAGGTCGTCGTGGCGGCTGCGGTCCAGCACGCAGACCGTCACCTCGGAGACGTCGGTGCCCTTGACCTTGGCGATCCGGTGCAGGTTGGCGGCCACCCCGGCGTTGATGTCGATCACGTCGGCGTACGCCGGGCCGACGGCGAGCTTCTCCATGTAGAACACGGCGCTGGGGTCGAACATCGCGCCCCGCTCGGAGACGGCGAGCACCGCCACCGCGTTCGGCATGCCCTTGCTCATCAGGGTGGTCCCGTCGACCGGGTCGACGGCGACGTCCACCTCCGGACCGGTGCCGTCGCCGACGTGCTCGCCGTTGAAGAGCATCGGGGCGTTGTCCTTCTCGCCCTCGCCGATCACCACCACGCCGCGCATCTGGATCGAGTTGATCAGCTTGCGCATGGCGTCGACGGCGGCGCCGTCGCCGCCCTCCTTGTCGCCGCGGCCCACCCACCGACCGGCGGCCATCGCCGCCGCCTCGGTGACCCGTACCAGGTCGAGGGCCAGGTTTCGGTCGAGATCCTGCGGGATCCGCGTCCTGGTGTTCGTCATCACGCTGCTCCTCCTCGCGACGGTGCGGGGACGACCGACGGCGGGGCGGTCTCCGCTGTCGGCTTTGTCGCTGATCCTCACACGATGGCCGACCCGGCGTCGGCGCGGGGCGGTGATGGCCCGGATACCGCCGGTCGGGCTGCTGCGAAGATGGAGGGGTGGAACCCGCACAGCCAGCCGACCGCGCCCCCGCCGACCGCACGCCGCCCGACGGTCAGCCGCCGGTCGACGCCCCGAGCGGCGCCGGTGGCGAGCCCGCCGCGATCGACCCGACGCCGCCGCCGGTGGTGTCCGCCAAGTCCGAGCGCTCGCCGAAGGACATGGCGATCTCGCTGCTGGTGCTGCTCGTTCCGATCGCGCTGCTGCTGGCGTTCTATCGGGGCTTCCTCGGTGGCGACCAGCCCACGACCGTCGATCCGGCCCCGGCCATCGAGCAGGCCCGGTCGGCGAACGTGTTTCCGGTGAGCCAGCCGCAGGGGCTCGGCTCCGACTGGTCGACGGTCAGCGCCCGCTACCAGACCGTCGAGGGGGGCGCGAACCTTCGGCTCGGCTACCTCACCCCGGAGGGCCAGGGTGTCCAGCTCCTGCAGAGCAGCGTGCCGGCGGAGCGACTGCTCCCCGCCGAGCTGACCGACCGGGCTCAGCCGCAGGGGCCCACCGAGCTGGCCGGGCGCACCTGGCAGCGCTACACCGCCCGGGACAACCAGCAGGCACTGGTCCTGCTGGAGCCGAACCGTACGGTGATCGTCGTCGGCGACGCCCGGGACAACGAACTGCGCGAGTTGGCCGGCTCGCTGCGCTGACCCGACCCCTGGTGGGCAGCGAATATGGGCAACCGGACAGAAGGGTGATTGTCCGACGCGTCAAGCGGGAACAAAGAGGGAGTGACCCGGGCGCGTTGCTCGGCCCGGGTCGCGCGACGCAGCCGACGGTGCTGCTGCGTCGCCCGGTTTCCGGCGCCGCCCAGGTCGTCGGGTGACCCTCTTGGGAGACACGTATGACTGTCCGACGACTCGGCGCCGGCCTGGTGGCCGCCGCATTGATCACGCCCGCCCTGGCCGCCTGCGGCAACGGTGGCACCGGCACCGCCGGCTCGACCGCGACCCCGACGGTGACCGCGTCCGGCACGGCGAGCCCGTCCGGTGCCCCGGCGGCGGGTGACGCCAAGCAGGCCCTGCTCGACTCCACCAAGGAGATCAGTAACGGCAACTTCCGGTTCGCCCTCACCGGGGTCGGTTCGACCGTAGAGGGGCAGGTCCACCAGCCGAGCCAGAGCGCGGCCATGAAGATCGCCATCGGCGGCCCCTCGTCCGACCTGGCGATGAAGCTCGACGTGATCCACTACAAGCCGGACAGCTGGGTCAAGCTGGAGCTGAGCGGTTCCACCGCCAACAGCCTGCCGGAGATCAAGCAGCTCAACCTCGGCAAGTACCAGCACCTGGACCAGGCCCGGATCAAGGGCAACCGCAACCTCGGCTTCGACTTCGAGAAGGTCGACCCGGCGGGCAGCGCGGTGCTGACCCAGGGCATCACCGAGGTACGCAGCACCGGCACCGGCGCGTACGCCGGCACCATCGACGTCACCAAGGCCGCCGAGGCCGGCTCCCTCAACGCCGCCACGATCGCCGCGTTGGGCACCCAGGCGAAGACGGTCCCGTTCACCGCGAAGGTGGACCCGCAGGGCCGGCTCAGCGAGCTCGTGCTGCAGTTGCCGGCCGCCGGGCAGACCGCCGCCCAGGAGATCAAGATGACGTACTCCGACTACGGCGCCGCCACCGCCGCGCAGAAGCCGCCAGCCGACCAGGTCGTCGAGGCACCGGCGGAGCTGTACAACCTCTTCAACTGACGTACGCGGGTGGGGCGGCTCCGCCCGCCCCACCGGCGCTCGCTGCTCGCCCGCCAATCGCCAAGATCCGAGCAACTACCTTGATGTTGCTGCCTCCGACCTGAGGGAGACAGCAACATCGCCGATGTTGCGCGGATCTTGGGGGCCGGCGGCGCGGTGGTGGTTCTTAGGAGGCCGGCTCCTGGCGGGCGGCGTCGATCCGCGCCCGCGCGCCGTCCAGCCAGCGTTGGCAGATCACTGCCAGCGCCTCGCCGCGCTCCCAGAGCGCCAGGGACTCCTCCAGGGACGTCCCGCCGGCCTCCAGCCGCTCGACCACCGAGGCCAGCTCGGCGCGGGCCTGCTCGTAACTGAGCCGCTCATCCGGCCCGGCCTTCGTGTCGTCAGTCATCGCGTCCATCTCAACACACCGCTCGCCAGGCCACCGCGTCGCCACTCGGCCGTTCCGCCGCGTCGCCACTCGGCCGTTCCGCCGCGTCGCCACTCGGCCGTTCCGCCGCGTCGCCACTCGGCCGTTCCACCCGATCGGCGCTCACCCGTCTCATCGGGTCGGCGCTGACCGCTTCCATCGGGTCGGCGCTCACCCGTCCACCGTGGCGGCGAGTTCGCCGTCGGACAGTCGTACCCGCAGCGGGTCGCCCTTGCCGACCTCCGCCGCCGCGCGGACCACGTGGCCGTCGGCGCGCTGCACGATCGCGTACCCCCGGTCGAGGGTGGCGGCGGGGGAGAGCGCGCGCAGCCGAGCCACCGTGTGCCGCAGGTCGTCGTCGGCGGCGGAGAGCCGGTGCTCCAGGCAGCGGCCGGCCCGCTGGCGCAACGCGGTCAGCTCGGTCGCCCGTTGCTCCACCATCACCTGCGGGCGGGCCAACACCGGCCGGGACCGCAGCCCGTCGAGCCGGTGGGTCTCCCGGTCCACCAGGTTGCGGACCGCCCGTTCGAGGCGGTGCCGGGCCTGACCGATGAGGCGTACCTCCTCGGTGAGGTCGGGGACGACCCGCTTGGCCGCGTCGGTCGGCGTGGAGGCGCGGACGTCGGCGACGTAGTCGATCAGGGGCGCGTCGGTCTCGTGGCCGATCGCGCTGACCACCGGCGTACGGCAGCCGAACACCGCGCGGCAGAGCGCCTCGTCGGAGAAGGGCAGCAGGTCCTCGATGCCGCCACCGCCCCGAGCGATGATGATCACGTCGATGGTCGGGTCGGCGTCCAGCACCTTGAGCGCGTCCACGATCTGCGGCACGGCGGACGGGCCCTGCACGGCCACGTTGACGGTGCGGAACTCCACGGCGGGCCAGCGCCGCCGGGCGTTCGTCAGCACGTCCCGCTCCGCCGCCGACGCGCGACCGGTGATGAGCCCGATCCGGCCGGGCAGGAACGGCAGTCGGCGCTTGCGGGCACGGTCAAAGAGCCCTTCGGCGGCGAGCAGCTTCTTGAGCTTCTCCAGCCGGGCCAGCAACTCCCCGAGCCCGACCTGGCGGATCTCGTCGGCCCGCAGGCTCAGCGTGCCCCGGGCGGCGTAGAACTCGGGCTTGGCGTGCAGCACCACGCGGGCGCCCTCACGCAGCTCCGGTGCACCGGCGTCCAGTACGTCCCGATTGGTGGTGACGGTCAGGCTCAGGTCCGCCGACGGGTCGCGCAGGGTGAGGAACACGGTGCCGGCTCCCGGGCGGCGGCTGATCTGCGCCACCTGCCCGTCCACCCACACCCAGCCCAGCTTGGCGATCCAGGCCCCCACCTTCTGGCTGACCACCCGCACCGGCCAAGGCTCCTCAGCGCTGCTGGCCCCGCCGCCGCCCACCCGTCCACCCTCAGTCACTAGCCCACCCTACGGACCCTCCCGGTGATCAAGAGGTTTGCGTCAGCGCTGGGCGCGTTTTTGACGCAAACCTTTTGATCACCGGCTCTGGGTGGCGGCCTGCGGCCCGATGGTGGTTCTGCGGGGTGCACGTAGGATGGGCGGGTGACTGAGGCTGAGGCGACTCCCCGGACCGGCAAGCGCGTGCTCCTGGCGAAGCCCCGCGGTTACTGCGCCGGCGTCGACCGTGCGGTGCAGACCGTCGAGGAGGCGCTCAAGCTCTACGGTGCTCCGATCTACGTACGCAAGCAGATCGTGCACAACAGGCACGTGGTGCAGACCCTCGAGGCCCAGGGCGCGATCTTCGTGGAGGAGAACGAGGAGGTGCCGGAGGGGTCGACGGTCATCTTCTCCGCGCACGGCGTTGCCCCCGAGGTCTACGAGCAGGCCAAGGCGCGTTCGTTGAAGGCGATCGACGCGACCTGCCCGCTGGTCACCAAGGTGCACCACGAGGCGAAGCGGTTCGCCGCCGAGGACTACGACATCCTGCTCATCGGTCACGAGGGGCACGAAGAGGTCATCGGCACCGCAGGCGAGGCCCCCGCGCACATCCAGCTGGTGGACGGCCCGGACGGCGCCGACAAGGTCACCGTCCGTGATCCGGAGAAGGTGGTCTGGCTCTCCCAGACCACGCTCTCGGTCGACGAGACGCTGGAGACGGTGGCCCGGCTCAAGCAGCGGCTGCCGCTGCTGCAGTCCCCGCCGAGCGACGACATCTGCTACGCCACCTCCAACCGGCAACACGTGGTGAAGGAGATCGCCGCCGACTGCGACGTGGTGATCGTCGTCGGCTCGACCAACTCCTCCAACTCCGTTCGCCTGGTCGAGGTCGCCCTGGACGCGGGCGCCCGTGCCGGTCACCTGGTCGACTTCGCCCACGAGATCGACGACGCCTGGCTGGAGGGGGCCACCACGGTCGGCCTGACCTCGGGCGCGAGCGTCCCGGACGACCTGGTCCAGGACGTGCTGGCCCACCTCGCGGCCCGGGGCTTCGGCGACGTCGAGGAGATCACCACCGCCAACGAGCGGCTGACGTTCTCCCTCCCGCAGGAGTTGAAGCGGGACATGAAGGCCGCTGCGGCGCGCGGCTGAGAGCGGGAACGAACCCGACCCGGCGTACGTCAGATTCGGTATGAGGACTCTTCGGCTCGCCGTCTCCGCGCTGGCCCTCTGCCTGGCGCTGAGCGCCTGCGGCAGCCAGGACACCGGAGGTGGCACACCCACCCCGACCCCGACGGGAGCGCAGCCGGTGACCAGCTCGCCCACGCCCGACCCGACCGCTTCGCCATCGAGTATCGACCCCACCCCGCCGGCCGGCCCGACGACTCCGAGCGTCCCGAAGCCAGGCGGCCCCAGCACGCCACCGGGAGTCGGCGCGACGACCCTGAGCGGCACCGTGCAGGGTGGTGTGGAGCCCGGTTGCGTACTGCTCGACGGCTACCTGCTTCTCGGCGGTCCCCGTGACGTGCTGACGCCCGGCGCGCGGGTCGAGGTCACCGGTCGGGTGGAGCCCGGCATGATGACGACCTGCCAGCAGGGCACCCCCTTCGTCGTGTCGGCCGCCCACCGGTCCTGACGCCGTCGAGGTCGACCGGCTCAACGCGGCTCGCACGGCAACCCCTCGCTCTGACAGACCGGAGCCCGCCCCCGGATCCGGGGACGGGCTCCTGCTGGTCTTACCCAGCGATCAGTTCACGGTGCCGATCGACACGGTGCCGCGGCCGACGACCGCGCCCTCGGTGGTGACGATCGCCAACTCACCGGAGAGCTGACGACCGTCGGCCGGAACGGCCACCGCCGTCACCGTGCCGGTGATGGTCGTCGACTCGCCGTGCATCAGCGGCACCGCCGTCGCCGGGGCGGTGATCGTGCCCAGCGACGCGGACGCGAACGCGTCGTAGTAGTCGTACGCGGTGCTGGTGCCCGGCCCGTCGACCCCGTACGGCTCCACCACCACGCGGTAGGTGCCCGCGGGTGGGTTGGTCAGCGTGACCGCTTCCTCCGAGTCGCCGTCGGCGGCCCGGCCGACCTCGGTGGTGCCCCGGTAGACGTACAGGTCCAGGTCGGCGCCCGCGTTCGCGGGGTTGCCGATCCGGGCGGTGAACGTCGACGTGCCCGCCGGGATCTCGACGGTCCACTCCTGGTTGGGGCCGCCCTCGGTGATCGTCGGACGCTCGGTGCGCACACCGGTCAACGCGCCGCTACGGCCGCTGACCGAGACCGGGCCGAAGACGTTCGTCACGTCCCAGCTCACGTTGGTCGGCTCGCCGGCCCCGACGCTGGGCAGCTCGACCAGCGCCGGCTCGACCGCCAGGCCCTGTACCCGCACCTGGAGCTTGAACGGGTTGTTCAGTGCCGGCGAGGTCCGCCGCGACTCCACCTCGATCTCCCAGACCCCGGGCAGGGGGTTCTGGTAGTCCCGCTCCTGCGGCTTGCAGACGTTGACGTCGGAGAAGTTGGTGTAGCAGACGGTGCTGGTGGTCGCCTCGACCGGCACACCCAGCGGGTTGATGGCGATGAACCGGGTCTGCGAACCGGTGGCGATCCCGGACAGGTTCACCTGGAGCGCCTTGGCGCCCTCCGGCACGGTCACGAAGTACGACGTGTAGCCGTTGCGGTCGACGGAGCCCTCGTTGGCGTACGCGAAGGTCGGCTTCTTCACGTCGTTGGAGGCCACCACCACTGTGGAGACCTCGAAGTCGACGACGTTCGTGGCCGGGTCGTCGATCCGCATGATCGCGCCGTGGGCGCCCTCGGCGGTCGGCTTGGCGGTCACGTTGACGGTGACGGCCTTGTTGAGGGGCAGCGCGACGGTCTTCGGTGCCTTGAACGTGCCGTCGTCGCCCTGCACCGTGATGTCGTGCTTGATGGTGCCGGCCGGGCCGCTGGTACGGGTGATCTTGACCGGGTAGGTCTTGCTCTGCCCGACCGTGTGACCGCCGTCGGAGGCGGCACAACGGTTGTAGACGCCGGTGCCCCGACCGGGGTTCGGCACGAACTTCACGCCGTTCCAGATGGTCAGCTGGTCGGCCAGCGGGCTGCAGACCGCCGCGTCGGAGACGTACGACCGGGTCTCGACGCCCTGGCGCAGCAGCTGCCAGGCGCCCGGGACGTTGACCATGCCGTAGCCCTGCGCGTACGTCGGCACGTCCGCGATCGGCTTGGCCGAGGTGAACAGCGCGCGCCGCAGGGCGGCCGGGCTGACGCCCCGGTCGGTGGCCTTGGCGGCCGACAGCAGCAACGCACCGGCACCGGCGGTCTGCGGGGACGCCATCGAGGTGCCGTTCAGCATCGCGTAGCCCGGGGGCAGCGCGTAGCCGGCCTCGGGGACCGGGGCCCCGAGCTGCCAGGTCGGCGCGGTGGAGATGGCCGAGCCCGGGGCGGCGATGTTCGGCTTGAAGCCGCCGTCCTCGCGCGGGCCACGGGAGGAGAAGTTGAACAGGGCGTTCTTCTTCCGCACCACCGAGCCGTAGTTGGCCAGCCAGGTGTCCTTGCTGATGTTGGCGGCGACGCTGATCACGTTGCTGGCGACGGACGGGTCGCCGACGGTGTTGAGGCCCGGCCCGGAGTTGCCGGCCGAGATGACCAACTGCACGCCGTACGTCTCGATCAGTTCGTTGTAGAGGTTCGACCGGGCGTTGTTGCCGTCGTTCAGACCGGGAAGGCCACCGATCGACATGTTGACGATGTCGACCCCACGGTTGGCCACCAGGTCGATCATGCCGGTGGTGAGAGCCGCCGCGGTGCAGCCGCCGCCCCAGGAGCAGGCACGGGCGGAGACCAGCTTGGCGCCCGGGGCCGCGCCGTCGAAGACGTCGTTGCCGAGCATGTCGTTGGCGGCGGTGATGCCCGCGACGTGGGTGCCGTGGGTGCTCTCGACGATGCCGATGTTGACGTAGTCCCACAGGCCGGGGAGGCCGATCGGCGTGGTGTTCACGTTCTTGCGGAACTCGACGACGAAGGGCTGCCGCTCGGCGACCGGGGTCGCCGGGTTGTCGGTGCCGAAGTAACCGACGTCGTACTTCTCCTTGTACGGCCGCATCATCGCGTCGTCGGTGAAGTCGCGGTTCTGGTTGGCGTCGACCCAGATGTTGTTGGTGGCCGGGTCGTAGAGCACACCCCAGGTGTCGGTGGTGTCGCCGTCACGGTTGACGTCACCCCGGGCGTCGCTGGCGCTGGTCACCGACTCGCTGAACAGGTTGAACCGGTACGTGCCGGCCGGTGCCGTCCAGGTGCCGCCCGCGATGGCGAACGACGGGCCGGTGACCTCGGTCTGCATCCGCCGCCACGTCGCGTCCTCCAGCGGGTCGGTCGCGGTCACCCAGTCGACGATCTTGCGTTCGCCGGTGGTGGTCCGCTGCAACGCCGGATGGGCCAGGTCGACACCCGAGTCCATGATGCCGATCGTCACGCCCCGGCCGTCCCACTCCGGGTGGGCGTCGGTGAATCTGACTGCGCCCGTCTCATTGGTCGGCATGTACGGGTTGTCCGCCCGGGTGGCCTCACCCGGTGCGTCCACCGTGGCCTGCCGCGCGCCGGCGGTGCCGGTGGGGGTCTTCTCCGGTGCCGGGTCGGGCAGGTGGATGACCTCGTCCAGGTCGACGGCCGACACACCGGGCAGCCGTGCCGCGGTGAGGGCCTTGTCGGTCGGGACCTTGGCCAGCACGAAGCCGACCTTGTCCTGCCGCTGGCTGACCGTGCCGCCGAGCTTGGTGAGGCTGTCGGCGACGTCCCCCGCCTCACCCTGCTCGGTGGAGACGATCAGAGTGACGGTCGGGGCCTTCTTGGCCCGGGCCTCGCTGAGCAGTTTCGCGTCGTGAGCGCCCAGCGTCTCGGCAGCGGTGGCTGGGGAAGCGTCAGGTGTGGTGACGGGAGCGGCGGCCGCGGTGGCGGCACCACCCACGACGGTCACGGCGCCAGCCGCCAGGACCGACGCGAAGAGCGCGGCGGAGGTACGCCGACGCAGATCTCGGGGTTTGCTCACGTTCTCTTTCCTCCAGAGAACAGGGCCCTCAAGGGCGAGGGCGCGTGGGTGAGCAGAATCCTTCGGTGTATCGACGAGCACTGTCACTACTGGTCAGTCCCTTGTGACCACTTCGTGACATGCATGCATACGCACTGTCACATGGTTGGCTGGCGGGCCGGGAGCTCGTCGGTCGGGTCGACAAGCTCGGGCGCCTGCGGCTGCCGGGGTGTCGACTCGACCTGCGCGGGCGTCGCCAACTCCTCGTCCGAGACGCCCAACTCGGCGAGCTTGCGGGCGCTGACCAGCACCCGCGCCTCCAACGAGCCGACCGCCCGGTTGTACGCGGTCACGGCACCGGCCAGCGACGAACCGAGCTTGCCCACGTGGTCGCCGAGCGTGGAGAGCCGCCCGTACAGCTCACGGGCCAGAGTGTGCACCGCCAGGGCGTTACGGGCCAGCGCCTCCTGCCGCCAGGAGTAGGCGACAGTGCGGAGCAGGGCGACGAGCGTGGCCGGAGTGGCCAGCACCACGTTGCGCGTGAAGGCGTGCTCCAGCAGGGTCGGGTCACGTTGGAGGGCGACGTCGAGGAACGGGTCGGCGGGGACGAACAGCACCACGAACTCGGGTGAACTGTCGAACGCCGACCAGTACGACTTCGCGGCCAGGGCGTCGACGTGCCCACGCAGGTGTCGGGCGTGCGCGTCGAGATGGGTGTCCCGGCCGCGTTCGTCGCGCGACTCCATGGCCGTCAGGTACGCGTCGAACGGCGCCTTGGCGTCCACCACCACCGAGCGGCCACCGTGCAGTCGGACCACCAGATCCGGTCGGACGACCTGCTGGTCGGTGGCGGCGGTGACTTGCTCGGCGAAGTCGCAGTGCTCCAACATCCCGGCCGCCTCGACGATCCGGCGTAGCTGGTGCTCGCCCCACCGACCCCGCACCTGCGGCGCCCGCAGCGCCGCCACCAGCTGCTTGGTCTCGGTGCGCAGCTCGCCGGAGACATTGCTCATCGACCGGACCTGCTCGCGCAGCTCGGCGTACGCGTCGACCCGGTCGTGCTCCAGCTCGGCGACCCGCTGCTCGTAGCGGCGCAGCGTGTCGTGCAGCGGGGCGACCGCCCGGGCCACCGCCTCCTGCGACTGCGCGGTGGCCTCGTAGCTGAGCGCCCGCATGGACTGCTCCAACCGGCCCTCGCCCTCCCGGGTGGCGGCCAGGGTGGCGTCGAGGCGGGCGATGTCGGCCGCCGAACGGGACCGCGCCGCGAGCCAGCCCACGGCCCCGCCGGCGCCGAGGCACACGATCACCAGGAGCAGGGTGGAGACGTCCATCACCGGAGCTTGCCAGACGGATACGACGGGACACCCGGGGGTACGTTCGAAGGCATGGAACTTGTGCTCTGCCTCGCGGTCGTGCTGGTCGGCGCGCTGGGCGCGGCGGCGCTCATCCGCGCCCAGGCCGGTGCCCGCCGCCGCACCGCGCTCGGCGACGCCCGCGCCGACGCGCAACGGTGGTACGAGCGCCTCGGCGGTCAGTTGATCAACCTGCACGGTGACGACCCGGCGGTCCGTCAGGCGCTGGCCGATGCCGGTGAGCGGTACAACGCGGCCGGTTCACAGCTGGAGCAGGCGCGTACGCCGCACCAGTTCGCGCTGGCTCGGGAGACCGCGCTGGAAGGGCTGGCCTACATCCGGGCGGCGCGTACCGCGTTGGGCATCGACCCGGGCCCCGAGGTACCGGCGCTGGCCGCCGCCCACGGCGTCGGGCAGCTCACCAAGGAGCGCGAGGTCGACGTGCAGGGGCAGACCTTCCGCGCCGGCCCGCAACCCGGCCGGGAAACGCCCTACTACTACCCCGGTGGGCGTTATCAGGGCCGGCCGGTGCCGGCGGGGTGGTATTCGACGCCCTGGTGGAAGACGGCGTTGGGCGCCGGCGCCGGTGTGCTCGGCGGCATCCTGATCGCCGACGCGCTGTTCTCGCCGGCCTTCGCCGACCCGGGGTACGGCTACGACGCCGGCTACCAGGAGGGCTTCGGCGACGGTTTCGACCAGGGTGGTGACCAGGGCGGCGACTTCGGTGGCGGCGACCAGGGTGGCGACTTCGGTGGCGGCGACTACGCCGGTGGTGACTTCGGCGGCGGCGATTTCGGTGGCGGCGACTTCTGACCCCGCCCAACCCGTCGATCACGGAGTTGTGGTGGCCGGTTCACCCCTGTAGGCGGCTTTGGGGCACCAAACTCCATGATCGCCCGGCCCGGCCCGGCCCGGCCCGGCCCGGCCCGGCCCGGCCCGACCGGGCCGGGCCGGGCCGGGGTGCTGATCAGCCGGTGTTGCGCATGCCGGCGGCGATGCCGTTCACGGTGGTGAGCAGCGCCCGCTCCAGGGCGGTGCCGTCGCTCGGCGCGCGTCGGCCGCCCGGTGCGGTGGCCACCGCACGGCCGGCGGCTCCGGACTCCCGGTACTGCCGCAGCAGCGCCACCTGAAGATGGTGCAACGGCTCCAGGTAGGTGTCGCGGACGGCCAGGGTGCGTTGGAGGACCGGCGAGTTCTCCAGCAGCGCGGGGGAGGCGGTGACCGCCAGCAGCTCGCGCTTCGTCAGCTCGTACTCCTGCTCGATCTGCTCGAAGATCGGGTGCAGCTTCTTCGGCACCAGGGTCTCCACGTACCGACGGGCGATGTTCAGGTCGGTCTTGGTCACCATCATCTCGACGTTCGACAGGAACGTGCGGAAGAAGTGCCAGTTGCGGTGCATCTCCGCCAGTACGTCGGCCAGACCGGCCTCGCGCGCCGCGGCCAGCCCGGAACCGACACCGAACCAACCCGGCACGATCTGCCGGGTCTGCGTCCAGCCGAACACCCACGGGATCGCCCGCAGACCGGACAGGCCCGCCCCGGTGTTCGGGCGCTTCGCCGGCCGGGAGCCGATGTTCAACGCGCCGAGCAACTCGGTGGGGGTGGACGCCCAGAAGTACGCCGGCAGGTCCGGCTCCTCGACGAGGGACCGGTAGGAGCGGAACGCCGACTCGGAGACCACGTCCATCGTCGCGTCCCACCGTTCCAGCATCTCGGCGGGCTGCCGGGGTGCGGTGTGCAGCAGTGTCGACTGGAGCACCGCGGCGAGGGTGAGCTCCAGGTTCTCCCGGGCCAGCGACGGCAGGGTGTACTTGTCGGAGATCACCTCGCCCTGCTCGGTCACCTTGATCGCGCCGTCCATCGTGCCGTACGGCTGGGCCAGGATCGCCTCGTGCGTCGGCCCGCCGCCGCGCCCGACCGTGCCGCCCCGGCCGTGGAACAGCCGCAGGTGCACCCCGTGCCGGGCGGCCACGTCACGCAGCGCGCGTTGCGCCCGGTGGATCGACCACTGGCTGGTGGTGATCCCGGCCTCCTTGTTCGAGTCGGAGTAGCCGAGCATCACCTCCTGCACGTCGCCCCGGGCGGTCACCAGCGCCCGGTACGCGGGCAACGACAGCAACTCGTCGAGGAGTTCACCGCCGGCGTTCAGCTCGGCCGGGGTCTCCAGCAGCGGCACGAACCCGATCCGGGCCCGCCCGCTGTGCACGTCCACCAGACCGGCCTCGCGGGCCAGCACCACGGCGGCCAGCACGTCGTCGACGCCCAGGGTCATCGAGATGATGTACGACTCGATCACCTCGGTGCCGAACCGGTCCTGTGCCTCCCGGATGGTCCCGAACACGTCGAACGTCTTGCGGGCCGGCTCGGTCAGCGCCGTGTCCAGAGTGGACAGGGGCCGGCGACCGGTCAGCTCGTCGGCGAGCAGCTTGGTGCGCTCCAGTCGGGTCAGCGCCGGGTAGTCGGAGACCTCACCGACCGCCTCGTAGAGCTGGGCCAGCACCGCGTGGTGCGCCTCGGCGTGCTCCCGCACGTCCATGGTGGCCAGGTGCAGCCCGAACGCGGAGACCGTACGGATGGTGGAGGCCAGCCGGCCGACGGCGGTGAGCTGCCCGGAGTTGCGGGCCAGCGAGGCGCGCAGGAGGTCCAGGTCGGCGATCAGCTCGGCGGAGCCCCGGTAGTCCCGGCCCGGCACGTGCGCGGTGCCCTGGCGCAGCCGTTGCCGGGTGTTGGCGAGCTTCGCCTTCACGCAGCGCGCCTTGAGCCGGTACGGCTCCTCCGCGTTGACCCGACGGAACCGCGTCGCCACCTCGGGCAGCGCGTCCAGGTCGGCGGCGAGGCTGGCGGACAGGTCCAGGGACACCCCGCGCAGCCGGCGGGAGACCGAGACCTCGTTGATGAGGTGGTCCATCGCCTTCTCGGTCGCGGCGATGCCGTGCTCGTGCTGGATGGTCAGGACCTCGCGGGTGACCGCCGGGGTGACGAACGGGTTGCCGTCCCGGTCGCCGCCGATCCAGGTGCCGAAGCTCAGCGGCCGGGCCGTCGGCGAGGTCTCCACCCCGAGGGTACGCAGCGTGTCGGCCAGGTCGTCGAGCACCTGAGGGGCGGCCTCGGCGTACAGGTCGCGCAGGTAGTAGATGGCGTTGCGGGCCTCGTCGGTCGGGTCCGGCCGGTCGAGCCGCAACTCGTCGGTCTGCCACATCAGGTCCAGCAACTCGGCCAGGCGGCGGTTGGCGGGGCCCTCGTCGCTGGCGCCGTAGAGGATCGCGTTGGCGGTCTCGGTGTCCAACTCGTCGGCGATGGCCCGCAGCTTGGACAGGATCGAGCGGCGGGCCGCCTCGGTCGGGTGCGCGGTGAACACCGGCCGGACCGCCAACCGGCGGGCCGCGTTGGCGATCTCCTCGGCCGGAACCCCACGCTCGGCGATCATCTTGGCGGCCTGGTCCAACCACCCACCCTGCACCGCGCGGCGGCGGCGCAGATCTCGCGCACGGTGCACCTGCTCGGTGATGTTGGCCAGGTGGAAGTAGGTGGAGAAGGCTCGCGCCAGCTTGGTGCCGGTGGTCACGTCGAGGCCGCCGAGGCGCTGGGCGGCCGCCGGGGCGTCGGTGCGGACCTGGGCGCGGATCTCCTCGACGAGGTCGAGCAGCGGGCGACCCTCCTGGCGGGCCAGCGTCTGCCCGAGCAGGGTGCCGAGTCGGCGGATGTCGGCACGCAGCGCGGCGTCCGGGCCGTCGTGGTCGTGCTGATCGGTCACGATGCGCTCCCTTACGTGGTGACGAAGGACAGCGCTGTCCGACTTACTGGATGGTATCCGCGCGGACTGGATGTCTGGAGGGCCCCCGGGTGATCCAGTGGCTTCGGGGCGGCGTTTCCGACGTGATCTCAGCCACCGTGCCCGGCTGGCGCGCCGACCCGGGTAGGCCGGTCCACGGCCAGGATGGGCTGGTCAGTGGGGTGGCGTGGGTCGCTCGGGGCGGGCTGGGCGGCCAGGGGGCCGGTGGCGGACCGGTTGGGGGTCGGGGTGGGCGGCCTGGCGGCCTGGCGGCCTGGCGGGTTACCCGGGCGGCGCGGTCGGTCCGGGGGCGGTGGTGGCGGCGCGGCGGCCCCGCACGAGGCTCGCGCTGACCAACCCGACGATGCCGGCCACCGCCCAGAGCGCGAGGGCGCTCGCCGGCCAGCCGGCGGATCGCCAGTCGAAGTAGACCGCCGCCTTGGTCAGGTCGTTGGCGAGCCCGGGGATGTTCCACCGGTGCATGCCGCGCAGCACCCCGGGCAGGAACTCCGGCGCGTAGATGCCGCCGGAGCCGGGGTTGCCGAGCACCACCAGCAGCAGGATGACCAGCGCGGTGCCCGCGACACCCAGCCACCCCTGGATGGCACTGGCGAACATCGCGGCGGCGAAGACGGCCAGCGCGCCGATCGCGGCGATCGTCGGCACGTCGTGCTGCCAGATGTCCAGGACCGGCCCGACCACCACCGCGCCGGCGATGCCGAGCAGCACGCTGTAGACCGCCAGGGCGGCGACGCGTAGCCCGGCCCGCCGCGCCGTCCGTGGGGTGGTGCCGGCGGAGATCCCGAGCACTGTCGAACCGAGGTACCCGCCGAGCACGTACCCGACGTTGAGGTAGAACGGCACCACACCGCGCGGGTCGGCCGAGGTGACCGGCACCCGGTCGACGATCCGCAACGGGGTCCCGGTGCGGGTGGCGGCGGTACTGAGGACCTCCCTGATCGCGCTGGTGGCGGAGGGGCCGGAGGCGCTCGCCACGGTGAGGAGCAGGCCGTTGTCGCGACCTTGCGGTGCTTCATCCACATCGAAACCCTAATGTCCGTTTCAGCGGTGGCAGGACGGAAACCGGTTGGCCGGGCGGTTAGCCTTCGATCATGGGGACGTTGATCTATCCACCCAAACCACGGCCGGGCGACCGGGTCGCCGTCGTCTCACCCTCCGCCGGCCTGCCGGGTCTCTTCCCCCACGTGTACGAGTTGGGGCTGCGCCGGCTGCGCGAGGAGTTCGGCCTGGAGCCGGTGGAGTACCCGACCACCCGGATCATGGGGGCGGACCCGCGCGACCGGGCCCGCGACCTGACCGCCGCGTTCGCCGACCCGAGCGTCACCGCGGTGCTCGCGACGGTCGGCGGCGACGACCTGATCACGGTCACCCCGCACCTCGACGACGACGTGCTCCGGGCCAACCCCAAGCCCTACTTCGGGTACTCCGACAACACGAACGTGCTCAACCACCTGTACCGGTTGGGCATCGTCGCGTACCACGGTGGATCGGTGCTGGTGCACCTCGGCCGGCCGGGCGCGCCGCACCCGTTGACCTTCGGCTCGCTGCGCGCCGCGCTGTTCAGCACCGACTGGTACGAGTTGACGCCCGCGCCCACCTGGGGTGACCGGCCCAACCCGTGGACCGAGCCGGAGACGCTGGCCTACGAGCCGGAGATGCTGCCCGGCGAGGGCTGGCGCTGGCACGGCCCGCAGCGGGTGGTGGAGGGGCGCACCTGGGGTGGCAACCTGGAGATCCTGCACTGGCTGATGGCCGCCGACCGGGTGTCGACCGTCGACGAGGTGGCCGGGTCCGTGCTGATCGTCGAGACCTCCCAGGAGATGCCGAGCGCCCGGGAGGTGTTCCGGATCGTGCGGAACATGGGGGAGCGGGGGCTGCTCGCCGTCTTCGGAGCGGTCATCGTCGGGCGCCCCAAGGCGTGGGACTTCGACAAGCCGCTGTCCGTGCCGGAACGGCAGGCATGGGGCGAGGCCCAGCGGGAGGCGATCATGCGTGCGCTCACGCCGTACAACCCGGACGCGGTGGTGGTCTTCGACGTCGACCTCGGTCACACCGACCCGCAGTTGATCATCCCGTACGGGGGTGAGGTACGGGTGGACGCCGTAGCGCGCCGGATCTCGGTGCGCTACTGACCCGTGTCGGCGGTGGCTTGTGGCGCCCTGCGGTTTGTTGCTTCTGGCTCGTGGTGTCGGGGCTCGTGGTGTCGGGGTTTGTTCAGCTGTTGACGACGGCGAAGGCGCGCACCGGGAAGGTGCCCATACCGGCCACCATCGGCGGGGCCGCGGTGAACCGGAACCCGGTCGGCGGCAACGCGTCCAGGCCGGTCAGGTGCTCCACGATCGGGATGCCGGCGGCGAGCAGTGTGCTGTGCGCGGGGCGTACGCCGCCGGCCGCCGGGCTCATGTCGTCGATGTTGACCGAGTCGATGCCGACCAGGGCCGCCCCCGCGTCGGCAAGCGCCTGGGCGGCGTCCCCGGTGAGGTACGGCGCTTCCGGCGCGCCGTACCGCTCGGTGCCGAAGTGCGCGTCCCACCCGGTGTGCAGCAACACCGCCCGACCGTCCACCTCGTAGGGGGCCAGCATGAGCCGGTCCACCGCTCGGGTGCCGGCCGGCACCCGGACCACCACCCCGGGCAGGTCGACGAGACGATCCAGCGGCACCCCGGTCAGGTCGTCGGCACCGGCCCAGCGGTGGGCGGGAGTGTCCAGGTACGTGCCGGTGTTGGCGATCAGGTCGATCCGGGCCACGTGGAACTCGGTGCCCGGGGCGTACCGCTCCCGGGATGCCGCGAACGTCAGCCAGTCGGTGATCCGCGGCCCCGGCCAACCCGGCAGGGTGGTCATCCCATCGCTGATCACGTGGCTCAGCTCGATGAGTCCGCGCCCGGACGTGGGCTGATCGACGGCCACACCCCGGCCGCCCTTGTGCGGCTCCTCGATGATCGTCTTCGCGCTGATCCGGACCTCGGCGACCATCAGCAACCCGAGATGCCGGACGAACAACGCCGCGAGGTCCTCGTCGCTGATCTCCTGACCAGGAACGTCCAGCCGAAACCCCTCGGTACGCAGCCCGCCGCCGTTGGCGAAGCTCACCTCCGCGTCGAACTGTGCCCGCCACTGCTCACCCATCCCGAAACCCGACCACGCCAGCCGTCAGTCGGTCAAGATCTGCGAACGTGATCGGCCGACCGGAGCGCCCAGGTCAAGCGGGACCCACCTGCCCTGGTCTGCGAGATGCGCGCGTCCGGCGTGGGGGGCCCGCGTCCGGCGTGCGGGCCGTCCGGCGTGCGGGGCCCGCGTCCGGCGTGCGGGCCGTCCGGCCCAAGATCCGCGCAACATCGGTGAAGTTGCTGCCTCAGCGCCCGGCGAGACAGCACTTTGCCCGAAGTTGCGCGGATCTTGGAGGGGGAGGGTGTGCGGATCGGCGGATGCTCGCGCCGAAGGCCGTTCCGGCTCCAAGATCGCGCAACATCCTGGTTGTAGTGGTGTCGGTTCGTCGGTGAGGCCCCTACTTCCTTGTTCGAGCGTGACCTCGGCGGCGCTGGTGCCCCACGCCGCGCTTGCGATCTCCGGGGCGCAGATCTTCGTCAAGATCTGCGCAACATCGGCGATGTTGGTGTTTCCCGCGTGTTGGAGGCAGCAATATCGCCGATGTTGTGAGGATCTTGGGTGCCGGGGCGCGGCGACCTGGAGGAAGGGGGTGTGTGTGGGTCGACGGGGATAGGCTGGTTGTCGTGCACCCCCCGTCCGGCTGGACGAGGGGCCGCCGTCGTGTGCGTCGACTCCCCTGGAAGGATTCCCTTGCTCACCGGTCTGTTCACCGCCGCCCTGGCCGACCCCGGGCTGGCCCGGGCGCGTGACCTGGCGCGCTCCGGTGCCGCCCAGGTCGACGGCCTCGACATCACCGCCCCGGCGGCGCTGCGCCCGTTCGCTGTCGCCGCCGTCGCGGCCGACCCCATCGACGCCGACCCCGGCAGCACGCGCGGCGCCGACCCCACCGACGCCGGCCCCGGCAGCGCGCGCAGCACCGCCGACGGTGCCGGTGGCGGGGCCGGGCGGCCCGTGCTGGCGGTGACCGCCACCACCCGGGAGGCGGACGACCTGGCCGCCGCCCTGGGTGCATTGCTCCCCGCCGAGCAGGTGGTCGTCTTCCCTTCCTGGGAGACGCTGCCGCACGAGCGTCTGTCGCCCCGCTCGGACACGGTTGGTCGACGGCTGGCCGTGCTGCGCCGGTTGGCGCACCCGGAGGGCACCGATGCGCACGGCGGCACCGGGCCGCTGCGGGTGGTCGTGGCCCCGGTCCGTTCGCTGCTCCAACCGCAGCTCAAGGGGCTCGGTGACCTGGAGCCGGTGCAGCTCGCCGCTGGCGAGGAGGCGGATCTCGAAGAGGTCGCCCGCCGACTGATCGACATGGCGTACGCCCGGGTCGACCTGGTCACCAAGCGTGGGGAGTTCGCCGTGCGCGGCGGCATCCTGGACGTCTTCCCGCCGACCGACGAGCACCCGTCCCGGGTCGAGTTCTGGGGCGACGAGGTGGAGGAGATCCGCACCTTCGCCGTGGCCGACCAGCGGACCATCGAGCAGGTTCCGCTGCTGTGGGCGCCGCCCTGCCGGGAGTTGCTGCTCACCCCGGCGGTCCGTGAGCGGGCCGCCGCGCTGGCGGAGCAGCACCCCGAGCTGGCCGAGATCCTCGACAAGCTGGCCGAGGGCATCCCGGTGGAGGGGATGGAGTCGCTGGCACCGGTGCTGGTCGGGCCCGACTCGCTGGAGTTGCTGCTGGACGTCATGCCGTCCGGCACCCACGTCCTGCTGTGCGACCCGGAGCGGATCCGCACGAGGGCGCATGACCTGGTGCGTACCTCGGAGGAGTTTCTGCAGGCCAGCTGGGCCGCCGCCGCGGTCGGCGGCCAGGCCCCGGTGGACGTCGGCGCGGCCGCCTTCCGCACCCTCGCTGAGGTGCGCGCGGCCGCCGGCAAGCTCGGCCAGCCGTGGTGGACGCTGTCCCCGTTCGGCCTGACCGAGGGGGAGACGGCCGAGACGCGGCAGCCCTGGGAGGACGCGCCGGAGGAGGTCGCCGTCACCCCGGACGACGCCATCGCGGTGACCCTCGGGGCCCAGCCGGCCCCGCTGTACCACGGCGAGACCAGCCGGGTGGTCGACGACCTGAAGCGCTGGGCCGGTGAGGGCTGGTCGATCGCGCTGGTGTTCGAGGGGCACGGTCCCGCCCAGCGGGCGGTGGAGGTGCTCCGTGACGCCGGGCTGGGCGCCCGGTTGACCGAGGAGGTGCCGACCGCGCCGGTCCCCGGTGAGCTGGTGGTCACCTGCGGCGCGTTGAGCAGCGGGTTCGTCGACGAGGCGTCCCGTTTCGTGCTGCTCACCGGCAACGACGTGACAGGCGGCCGGGGCACGTCGACCCGGGACATGCGCAAGATGCCGAGCCGGCGGCGCAACACCATCGACCCGCTGGAGCTGAAGGCCGGCGACCACGTGGTGCACGAGCAGCACGGCATCGGCCGGTACGTCGAGCTGGTGCAGCGCACCGTCAACGGCGCGAGCCGTGAATACCTGGTCATCGAGTACGCGGCCAGCAAGCGCGGCCAGCCCGGCGACCGGCTGTTCGTGCCGACCGACCAGCTCGACCAGCTCTCCCGTTACGTGGGCGGGGAGCAGCCGACCCTGCACAAGATGGGCGGTTCGGACTGGCAGAAGTCGAAGGCCCGCGCCCGCAAGGCGGTCCGGGAGATCGCCGCGCAGCTGATCCAGCTCTACGCCGCCCGTAAGGCGTCCAAGGGTCACTCGTTCGGCCCGGACACCCCGTGGCAGCGGGAGTTGGAGGACGCCTTCCCCTGGCAGGAGACGCCCGACCAGCTCGCGGCGATCGACGAGGTCAAGCGGGACATGGAGCAGACCGTGCCGATGGACCGGCTGATCTGCGGCGACGTCGGTTACGGCAAGACCGAGATCGCCGTCCGGGCGGCCTTCAAGGCGGTGCAGGACGGCAAGCAGGTGGCGGTGCTGGTGCCGACCACGCTGCTGGTGCAGCAGCACTACAACACGTTCGCCGAGCGGATGAGCCAGTTCCCGGTGCAGATCCGGCAGTTGTCCCGGTTCCAGACCGCGAAGGAGACCGAACGAACGCTGGAGATGGTCGCCGACGGCACCGTCGACATCGTCATCGGCACCCACCGTCTGTTGCAGACCGCCACCCGGTTCAAGCAGCTCGGTCTGGTGATCGTCGACGAGGAGCAGCGCTTCGGTGTCGAGCACAAGGAGCACCTGAAGACGCTGCGCGCGTCGGTCGACGTGCTGAGCATGTCGGCCACCCCGATCCCGCGGACCCTGGAGATGGCCATCACCGGCATCCGGGAGATGTCCACCATCGCCACCCCACCGGAGGAGCGGCACCCGGTGCTCACCTTCGTGGGTGCGCAGGACGACCGGCAGGTGGCGGCGTCCATCCACCGCGAGTTGCTCCGCGACGGGCAGGTCTTCTACCTGCACAACCGGGTCGAGTCGATCGACCGGGCAGCGCGGCGGCTGCGCGAGTTGGTGCCCGAGGCGCGGGTCGCGGTGGCGCACGGCCAGATGAGCGAGGACGCGCTGGAGAAGGTGATGGTCGGCTTCTGGGAGAAGGAGTTCGACGTCCTGGTCTGCACCACGATCGTGGAGTCGGGCATCGACATCCCGAACGCCAACACGCTGATCGTGGAGCGGGCCGACCTGCTCGGCCTGGCGCAGCTGCACCAGATTCGGGGCCGGGTCGGCCGGGGCCGGGAGCGGGCGTACGCCTACTTCCTCTACCCGCCGGAGAAGCCGCTCACCGAGCACGCCCACGAGCGGCTGGCGACCATCGCGCAGCACACCGAGCTGGGCGCCGGCATGTACGTGGCGATGAAGGACCTGGAGATCCGGGGCGCCGGCAACCTGCTCGGCGGTGAGCAGTCCGGGCACATCGAGGGCGTCGGCTTCGACCTGTACGTGCGGATGGTCGGCGAGGCGGTCTCCGCGTTCAAGGGTGAGCGGCCGGAGGAGGAGGTCGATGTCAAGATCGATCTGCCGGTCGACGCACACCTGCCACACGACTACGTGAGTGTGGAACGGCTGCGCCTGGAGATGTACCGCAAGCTCGCCGAGGCGCGCGACGAGGACCGTCTGGGCGAGGTGGTCGCCGAGATGACCGACCGGTACGGCGAGCCTCCGGCCCCGGTGCAGAACCTGGTGGAGGTGGCCCGGTTCCGCCTGCTGGCCCGCCGGTACGGCCTGACCGACGTGTCCATGCAGGGCAAGCACGTCCGGTTCGGCCCGCTGCCGCTGCCGGATTCGAAGCAGTTGCGGCTCAAGCGCTACCACCCGGATGCCGTCTACAAGCAGGCCACCGACCAGGTCAGCGTGCCCCGACCGACCACCCGTCGGATCGGCGGCGAGCCGTTGCGCGACCAGGCGCTGCTGCAGTGGTGCGCGCAGTTGCTCTCCGATGTGCTCGGTGCCCC
The DNA here is from genome assembly GCF_029581275.1 of Micromonospora sp. WMMD1155. Lineage (NCBI taxonomy): Bacteria > Bacillati > Actinomycetota > Actinomycetes > Micromonosporales > Micromonosporaceae > Micromonospora > Micromonospora sp. WMMD1155. Next base: position 1,806,393 of record NZ_CP120742.1, on the reverse strand, counting down.
CGCAGTGGCGGCGGGAGCGCCGGTCTGAGCGGCACAGTGGCGGCGGGGGCGCCGGTCTGAGCGGCACAGTGGCGGCGGGGCGCCGGTCTGAGTGCCCCGCCGTGGCGGCGGGGCGCCGGTCGGAGTCGTTCGTCCGGTGGGGGGCGTCACAGCGACGTGCCCTGCCGTGAGAGAGTGACCGTCATGCGTGCTCGCCGTCTTGTCGCCGTCGCCAGCGTGGCGGTCGGTCTCATCGCCCTCTCCGGTTGTCGTGCCGAGCCCGGCATCGCCGCCTACATCGGTGACCACCGCATCACCGACGAGCGGGTCGCCGCCGTGCTGAAGGACCTGCGCGACAAGAACCCGGAGCCGCCCGTCGCAGCTCAACCCGGCCAGGCGGCGCCGAAGCCGACCGGCCCGGCAGACGTGGCCAGCGTGTTGGTGCTGAGCGAGGTGTGCAAGCAGCTCTCCGCCGAGAAGAGCTACCAGCCGCGTGGCCAGGTGGCTTCCGACCAGGTCGCCCAGGCGCTCCAGTTGACGCCTGACACGGAGTACGTGCAGCAGGTGTCCGCCCTCTACACCTGCCTGTCCGGGGTGCCGTCCGAGTCGGTCGCGCCGACCGAGCAGGAGATGAAGACCCTGATCGCGGTGGGCCGCGAGGCGGCCCAGATCCCCGCCAGCATGAGCGACGAGGAGGCCGTCCGCCAGCTCGACGGCGACCAGTTGCGTGGTGCGCTGGCCACCCGACGGTCGCTGGTCGAGGCGGTCGAGCGCTACGACGTGACGGTCAGCCCCCGGTACCGCCCGCTGGAGTTCCCGGTGCTCAGCTTCCCCGGTGACATCCCCGCCGTGAGCGTGCCGCTGGGTGAACCGGGCTCCGATATGGTCACCGACATCTCCACCCCGGAGCCGGTCGAGTCGACCGCCACCCCCGACGCCGAGGGCACGGCCGGCTGAACATGACGGCACGGATCGTCCTGCTGGTCACGTCGCCCCGGCTACCGGCCGGTCTGCTGACGGCGGCGGCCTGGGACGTCGTACGCCGGCACCCGGTGCTGACCGGCGCGGAGAGCGAGTTGGTCACGGCGGTGCGCCAGGCGGGCGCCGAGGTCGTCGTGGTGGACGGCCCGGCGACGCAACGCCTGCTGGACACCGTGGCGGCGCACGGCACGGCGGTCTGGTTGGCCGGCCCGGCCGGCGACGAGGCCCTTGCCCGGGAGTTGGGCCTGCGGTTGGCCCGGGAACCGGGGCTGGCCGAGATGGAGCTGATGTACGGCTCGTGGGACCCACCGGGCGCGCGGCTGCTCGACGCGGTGGCCGTGCTGGACCGGCTGGCCTCGCCGGGTGGTGACCCGTGGAAGCGTGCGCAGACACACCGCAGCCTCGCCGGTTACCTGCTGGAGGAGAGCTACGAGGCGTACGACGCGATCGACGCCGACGACACCGACGCGTTGCGTGAGGAGTTGGGCGACGTCCTCCTGCAGGTGGTGTTGCACGCGCGACTCGCCGAGGAGTTGCCCGAGGGCGAGCGGTGGAGCATCGACGACGTGGCCGGTGGCCTGGTCGACAAGATGATCCGCCGTAACCCGCACGTCTTCGCCGGTGCGGAGGCGGGCACGTTGGAGGAGATCACCGAGAACTGGGAGCGGATCAAGCGCGCGGAGAAGGCCCGGAAGTCGGTGCTGGACGGCGTCGCGTTGAGCCAGCCCGCTCTCGCCCTGGCCACGCAGATCCTCAGCCGGGCCGCCCGCGCCGGCATGGCTGTTCCACCCCCGCTGGCGGACACCCAGGTGGACGCCGAAGCGAGGCTGGGCGCGAGCCTCCTGGCAACGGTGGCCGCAGCCCGCGAAGCGGGCATCGACCCGGAAGCGGCCCTCCGCCGCACCACCCTCGCCTACGCCGAAGCCCTCCGCGCCACCGAACCCCCCACCGAGCCCTCACCCTTAGACCCGCGTTGATCATGAAGTTGTAGCCACGACACGCCGAGGTGCGAGGCAACAACGTCATGATCGACGGGGGTGGGCGGGGGACGGGCGGGCGTCGGCGTACGGCGGGCGGGAGCTGCGGCGTTGTCCGGGGTGGTCGGTAGGGTGGGCCGGTGGAAGCGTTTGGGGTGCTGGCCGAGCGGGTCGTCGAGGCGTTGCTGGAGTCACGGCCGGGGGTGGCCACTGCCGCCGGCGACCACCGCTTCGACGATCGGCTTCCTGATCTGTCCGCCGACGCGCTGGCGGCCGATCGGGCGATGCTCTCCGACGCGGCCAACGCGCTGTCCGAGCTGGACCCGGATTCGCTCGACGTGGCCGAGCAGGTCGATCACGCGCTGCTCACCTCCTTCGTGGACCGCGCGCTGTTCGAGCTGACCGAGATCCGGTCGCACGAGTGGGATCCGCTGCGGCACAACCCCGGAGCGCTGCTGCATCCGCTGCTGACCCGCCCGTACGCCCCGGTGGAGGTGCGACTGACCCAGCTCGCCGGTCGGCTCGCCGCCGTACCGGACGCCCTGGCCACCGCCCGCGCGACGGTGCGCGACATGCCGCGGATCCATGCCGAGACGGCGGTCGGGCAGTTCGCCGGCACGGCCGCGTTGATCCGCGACGAGCTGCCGGCCCTGCTCGCCCAGGCGCCGAGCGGCCTGGCCCGGGTCGAGCCGGCCGCCACGGCGGCGATCGCCGCGCTGGAGGAGTTCGTCGCGTGGCTGCGCACCGGTCTGGCCGCCGACACCGGCCCCGGGCGCGACCCCCGGCTGGGGCGCCGCCGGTGGGAGGCGCGGCTGTGGCACACCCTCGACACCGAGTTGGGCGCCGCCGAGATCCAGCGCCGCGCCTGGGCCAACCTGGACCGGGTCACCGCGGAGATCCGCGAGGCGGCCGTCGAGCTGGTCGGCGGCCCAGCCGACGACGCGACGGTACGCCGGGCGCTGGACCTGCTCGCCGCCGAGCACCCGAACGACGCGACGATCGTCGAGTCGGCCGGGGTGACCCTGGACGAGGCGACCGACTTCGTCCGCGCGCACGACTTGGTCACCCTGGTCGACGACAGGTGTGTGATCCAGGAGATGCCGGAGTTCGCCAGGGGTGTCGCGGTGGCCTACTGTGACGCGCCCGGCCCGCTGGAGACGGCGGCCGTGCCGACCTTCTACTGCATCGCGCCCACCCCGGCGGACTGGCCCGCCCAGCGCGTCGAGTCGTTCTACCGCGAATACAACGACCACATGATCCGCAACCTGACCGTGCACGAGGCGATGCCGGGGCACTTCCTCCAGCTCGCGCACGCCCGCCGCTACGTCGGTGGCACCCGGGTCCGTGCGCTGGCCGAGTCCGGCCCGTTCATCGAGGGCTGGGCGGTCTACGCGGAGGAGCTGATGACGGGGCTCGGCTTCGGCGGCCTGCCGGTCCGGTTGCAGCAGCTGAAAATGCAGCTCCGGATGACCATCAACGCGCTGCTCGACCAGTTGGTGCACGCCGAGGGCCTGCCCGAGGCCGAGGCGATGGCGTTGATGATCGGGCGCGGTTTCCAGGAGGAGGGCGAGGCGGCCGGCAAGTGGCGTCGGGCGTTGCTCACGTCCACCCAGCTCTCCACGTACTTCGTGGGCTACAGCGAGGTCGCCGAGGTCGCCGCCGCCCGACCGGCCGGGGTGTCGGTGCGCGACTGGCACGACGCCATGCTCGCCCACGACTGCCCGCCGCCGCGCCACCTGCGTACCCTGCTCGGGGTCTGAGGGTCCGCGCGGTTCAGGCCCGCGCGGCGGTCACCGTCGCGTCGATCAGCCAGCGGGAGATGGAGTACGCGGGCGGCAGTTCCGCCGGCAGCGCATCCAGGCCGAACCACCGGGCCTCGGTCAGCTCCCGGCCGTCGACCACCGGCTCGGCGTGCGGGTCGGCGGCCCGGGCGGTGAAACCGGCGAGCAGCACGCCGGGGCCGGAGATCGCCCACGGCTGGCTGCCGAAGTACGCCAGTCGGTCGACTGACAACCCGACCTCCTCGCCGACCTCCCGGTGCACCGCCGCCTCCAGTGTCTCGCCGGCCTCCACGAAGCCGGCCACCAGCGCCCACAGCCCGGTCGGTCCGGTGGCGTGCCGGACCAGCAGCAGCTCGTCGGCGCTACCGGCTCGACCGGGCCGGGTGATCGCCGTCAGCACCGCGGCGGAGAGCTGCATCGGGACGTACAGACCGCAGTCGGGGCACCGCCGGGCCGTCTCGGTGGGCAGGTCGGCCAGCTCGGCCCGGCAGGCGCCACACCACCGGTGGGTACGCCGCCACGTGATCACCGCCAACGCCCGCCCGGCGAGCGTGGCGTACGGCTCCGGCACCTCGGCGGCGAGCGACGCCCAGCCCCGTGCCCGCCCCGGGAGCGTGGTGGTGAGGTCGGTGGCCCAGGCGGGCACCCCGTCGAGCGTGCCCAGCGGCACCCAGTCGGTGTCGGTGGGCAGGTCGGCGACGTGGAGGGGACGGCCGTCGACGTCGGTCAGCAGCTTCGCACCGGTCACCGGCAGTGCCAGGTCACCGGCGGCGGGCAGCCGCCCAGGCCCGGCCCCGGGCCGGAAACCACCAGTGGGTGCGTCGAACGCCCGCACGACCGCCGGACCGGTCACGACCCACCCGGGCGGTTGTCCACGACTCCGGCGCCGGCCGGCGGGTCGAACGCGCCCTTGTCCACGGTCGCGGAGTAGCGGCTCAGCGCCAGCTCCGTCGGCTTGCCGTCGACCGGGCCGGTGAAGCTGCCGAGCACGCCCTCGGTGGTGACGCAGGCGGTGAAGTCACCGGAGGAGCTCTGCACGTCCACGCACGCGGCGTGGTGGCCGGCGATCGTGGTGTCGCTCTGCTTGATGACCGCCTGCGGGTCGAGCGCTGCGGCGGTCAGCAGCCCGACCACCACCGGCGGTGTGACCAGCCCCTGCTTGTTGGCCTCCCCGAAGAGGGTCACCGTGGGTTTGCTGCCGGGGGTGGGCGGGGTGGCCAGGGTGCACTCCGGTCGCGGGCCGGTGGTCGTGCACCGGGTGACGGCCTCCGGGGTGACGGTCAGTCGTCCCCCCGGATAGGTGTACGCGGAGCGCACCGGATCCTGCGCCTGCACGATCGCGGCACTCTGGCCGCCGGGTAGCTGGTAGTCGGCCGAGTAGGTCAACTCCAACGCCCGGTCGAGTCGGGCGGCGAGGTCGTTGACGAGTTCCGAGCGCCCCATGGCGGCTCCGGCGTCCTCGAATGTCTGACAGCCAGTGACCGTGAGCGACGCGATGACCGACACGGCGAGCATGCGGAGGGTGGTCGAGGCGGCGGGCATGCCGACCAGCCTGGTGGATCTGGTCCGCGCAGCGCAAACCCGTTGCCGGTTGACGCCCGGAAATCCGGGAATGTCCGTCAGTGCGGGGCGACTCGGGTGCGCGGGCGACGCCGTGCCGTTTCCCGTGGCCCGATACGCTGCGTTCAACACCTGCCTCAGCCGCACCGTCGCGGCCCACCCACGGACCGGATCACAACAACGAGGAGCGACTCAGTGGCAACCATCGAGGGAATCGTCGCCCGGGAGATTCTCGACTCGCGGGGCAACCCCACGGTCGAGGTCGAGGTCGGCCTGGACGACGGCACGGTGGCTCGCGCCGCAGTGCCCTCCGGCGCCTCCACCGGCGCGTTCGAGGCGATCGAGCTGCGTGACGGTGACGCCGACCGCTACCAGGGCAAGGGCGTGGAGAAGGCGGTCTCCAACGTCGAGGACAAGATCGTCGACCAGATCATCGGGTACGAGGCCAGCGAGCAGCGGCTCATCGACCAGAAGATGCTCGACATCGACGGCACCGACAGCAAGTCGGAGCTGGGCGCGAACGCCATTCTGGGGGTCTCCCTGGCGGTGGCGAAGGCCGCTGCCGGCAGCGCCGAGCTGAGCCTCTTCCGCTACCTGGGCGGCCCGAACGCGCACCTCCTGCCGGTGCCGATGATGAACATCCTCAACGGTGGCGCGCACGCCGACTCGAACGTCGACATCCAGGAATTCATGATCGCGCCGATCGGCGCCCCCACCTTCCGCGAGGCGCTGCGCTCCGGCGCGGAGGTCTACCACGCGCTCAAGTCGGTGCTGAAGAAGAAGGGCCTGTCGACCGGCCTCGGTGACGAGGGTGGCTTCGCGCCGAACCTGCCGACGAACGCGGCGGCCCTGGACCTGATCGCCGAGGCGGTCGAGAAGGCCGGCTACCGGCTCGGCAGCGACATCGTGTTCGCGCTCGACGTGGCGGCCACGGAGTTCTTCGACAACGGCACGTACACCTTCGAGGGTGCCGCGAAGTCCGCCGAGGACATGAGCACCTACTACACGAAGCTGGCCGACGAGTACCCGATCGTGTCGATCGAGGACCCGCTGGCCGAGGACGACTGGACCGGCTGGCAGACGCTGACCGCCTCGATCGGCGACCGGGTACAGATCGTCGGTGACGACCTGTTCGTCACCAACCCGCAGCGCATCGCCCGCGGCATCGCCGAGAAGGCGGCGAACGCGGTCCTGGTCAAGGTCAACCAGATCGGCTCGCTGACCGAGACCCTGGACGCGGTGGACCTGGCCCACCGGGCCGGCTTCAAGTGCATGATGAGCCACCGCTCCGGCGAGACCGAGGACACCACCATCGCCGACCTGGCGGTCGCCACCGGCTGCGGCCAGATCAAGACCGGTGCCCCGGCCCGTTCGGACCGCGTCGCCAAGTACAACCAGCTGCTCCGGATCGAGGAGGAGCTGGCCGACGCGGCGCGCTACGCCGGTGCGGGCGCGTTCCCGCGTTACCGTTCGGCCTGAGACGCTGCCGGGAAGCCCCGCCGCGGGGCTTCCCGACGAACTCCGTAACGCACGAAGCCTCGGGGGAGGGGTGTGACGATGCAGCAGCGCCGCACACCGGGTGGTCAGCGTCCCGCCCGTCGGCCGGGTCAGTCCGGTCGACCGGGCGGTGGCCGCTCCACGCGGGGGTCGGTGCGGGAGACCGGCGTACGCGCCGAACCCCGTGCCGCCGCCGGCCGGGCGCCGGGTGCCGCCCGGGGCGCAGAGGGCGTCCGCTCGGCGAACCGTCCGGCCGCAGCCCGGCGTACCGCTGCCGGTGGAGCCGTCAAACGGCTCGCCGCACCCCACCCTCGTCGCTTCACCGGTCGGGCCACCGTGCTGTTCGCGGTCCTGATCGCGCTCGCGCTGGCCTACACGTACCCGGTCCGGGTCTACCTGGACCAGCAGGCCGACATCGAGCGGATGGAGGCGGCCCAGGCGGCGCAGGAGGCGGAGATCGCCAAGCTCACCGCCGAGGCGGCCAACTGGAAAGACGACGAGTACATCAAGACACAGGCCCGGGAGCGGTTCTTCATGGGCGAGCCGGGCGAGAAGATGATGGTGGTGCTGTACGACCCGGAGGGCGCCGCCCGGGACGCCGGGAAGTCGGCCGGTTCGTCGCCCCCGGCCGGGCCCACCACCTGGTACGACACGCTCTGGTCGAGCGTGCAGGCGGCCGACAGCCAGCAGCCGGGCAAGTGAACCACCGATCAGCGCACCAGGAGAGTTGAGCACCGTGACTGTCGTACCACCGTCGGAGCCGGCTGCGGATTCCGTACCCCTGCCGCAGCGGGAGCCGGCCACCGAGGCCGACCTGGCCGCGGTCGCGGCGCAGCTCGGCCGGACGCCCCGGGGCACCCGGGCGGTCGCCCACCGGTGCCCGTGCGGCCTTCCGGATGTGGTGGAGACGACCCCGCGCCTGGCCGACGGCACACCGTTTCCGACGCTCTACTACCTGACCTGCCCCCGGGCCACCGCGGCGTGCAGTCGGCTGGAGTCGGCGGGGCTGATGAAGGAGATGGCGGACCGGCTGACGACCGATCCGGAGTTGGCCGCCCACTACCGCGCCGCCCACGAGGACTACCTGGCCCGTCGGGAGGCGATCGGCGAGGTGCCGGAGATCGCCGGTATCTCGGCCGGCGGGATGCCCGGCCGGGTGAAGTGCCTGCACGTGCACCTGGGGCACGCGCTGGGTGCCGGTCCCGGGGTCAACCCGTTCGGCGACGAGACGTTGGAGCTGGTCGAGCCCTGGTGGGCGGCCGGCCCGTGCGTGGACGTGCCGGCGGGCGAGTGAGCACGCCGACTGCGGACCAGATCACCGTGCGGCGGGCCCGCACCGGTGACGTCCGGGGCATCCGGCGGCTGGTGGACACCTACACCAACGACCGGCGGCTGCTGAGCAAGGCCACCGTCACCCTCTACGAACAGGTGCAGGAGTTCCGGGTCGCGGTCCGCGCCGAGGACGGCGTCGTGGTCGGCTGCGGTGCGCTGCACGTGATGTGGGAGGACCTGGCCGAGATCCGTACGGTCGCGGTGGACCCGTCGTGTCGTGGTCAGCGGATCGGTCACCGGCTGGTCGGCGAGTTGATCGACGCGGCCCGGGAGTTGGGCGTGGCACGGATCTTCGTGCTGACCTTCGAGACGCGGTTCTTCGGGGCGTTCGGCTTTCAGGAGATCGACGGCGCACCGGTGCCGCAACCCGTGTACGAGCAGCTCCTGCGCTCGTACGACGAGGGTGTCGCGGAGTTCCTGGACCTGGAGCGGGTCAAGCCGAACACGCTCGGCAACACCCGGATGCTGCTGCGCCTGTAGGCGGAGGCTGCTCGGCGGCCTGCCGTAGGGTTGCTGCCGTGACGACGCGTGTGGCGGCCATCGACTGCGGGACCAACTCGATCCGACTGTTGGTCGCCGACCTGCCCGACGACTCGGCCGGGTCGCCCGCGCCGCTCGTCGACCTGACCCGGCGGATGGAGATCGTCCGGCTCGGTGAGGGCGTGGACCGCACCGGCCGGTTGGCCCCGGAGGCGATCGAACGGACCCGGGTGGCGTTGGCGTCGTACGCCGCGGACATCGAGAAGCTGGGCGCGGACCGGGTCCGCATGTGCGCCACCTCGGCCTCCCGGGACGCCGCCAACGCGGCCGACTTCACCGAGATGGTGCAACGCACCCTCGGTGTCGCTCCCGAGGTGGTCACCGGTGACGAGGAGGCGCGGCTGTCCTTCACCGGTGCGGTGCGCGGGCTCCCGGCCGACGCGAAGGCGCCCTTCCTGGTCGTCGACATCGGCGGCGGTTCCACCGAGTTCGTCGTCGGCGATCGGGACGCCGGGGTGCGCGCGGCGATCTCGGTGGACATCGGCTGTGTCCGGATGACCGAGCGTCACCTACCCGGTGATCCTCCGACGCCCGAGCAGGTCGCCGCCGCGCAGGCCGACATCGCCGCGGCGGTGGACCGGGCGCTCGCCGTGGTGCCCGGCCGCGAAGCCGCCACCCTGGTCGGCCTCGCCGGGTCGGTCACCACAGTGGTCGCCATCGCCCAGAACCTCCAGGAGTACGACCCGGAGCGCATCCACCACGCCCGGGTGTCGTACGAGGCGGTCGCCCAGGTGACGGCGGACCTGCTGGGTCAGACCCGGGCGCAGAGATTGGCGAACCCGGTGATGCACCCGGGCCGGGCCGACGTGATCGGCGCGGGCGCGCTGGTGCTCCGCGTGATCATGGAGCGGGCCGGAATGCCGTCCGTGGTCGCCTCCGAGCACGACATCCTCGACGGCATCGCCTGGAGCCTTCAACCAGCGCCGCGCTAGCGGGCCGAGGACGCAAGTCGCCGATGTGGGGGTAACCAACCGGGTAGACACCGCCACATCGGCGAGGTGGCGTCCATCAACGCTCGGTGCGTCCAACTGCCGGGCAGTTATTGATCTCCGTCTTTGTTAGGGTGCACCGAGACTCAGTCCACCATGAATAAACGGGGGTGTACATGTCGAAGCGTGTGTCACGGCGGTTGGTGGCTGCGGCGCTGGTGGCGTTCAGTGTCGGGTCCTTCCAGGTGGTGACGGCCGGCTCCGCAGCGGCGGACCCGGTGTCCGTTCTGGCGACGCCGACCTGCTCGAAGTCGATCACCTATCAGGGTGCGTTGGTCCCCGCCTCGTCCACCAACTCGGTGAACTGCAACATGCAGCGCGGCAACGTCAGTGACGCCGTGGCACGTCTGCAGGACACGATGAATGACTGTTACCGCAGCGCGCTGACCAGGGTCGGCGTCTACCCGCTGTCGATCGACCGCAACTTCGGCGGCAACACGGAGAAGGCGCTGCGGGAGGTGCAGCGGGTCGCTGGCACGTCGGCCGACGGGGTCTACGGTCCGAACACGCGCAAGGCGATGCTGCATGTCGATCCTGACTACGGCGACCCCTGCCGTCGCGTCAGCTGATTCCGGAGTCTCGGATTCGAGGTGGGTCAGGTTCGCCCTGGCCCACCTCGTCGTGTTCCGGCCGGGACGCGTTAGACGTGGTCGTTGACGCTACTTCGCATTGCACACTAGTGTCTAATGCGTGGACACCACACAGTTGCTGAAGGGTGTGCTGGACCTGGCCGTCCTGGCCGTGCTTCGCGAGGAGGACGGCTACGGTTACGACATTCTGCGCCGGTTGCGCGAAGCCGGCCTGGAGGAGGTCGGTGACGCCTCGGTCTACGGGACGCTGCGCCGTCTCTTCGCCGCAGGCCTGCTCACCACCTACGTCGTGCCGAGCGAATCCGGGCCGCACCGTAAGTACTACTCACTCAACGCCGCGGGGCGTGACCAGTTGACCCGCTCCGGCAAGCTCTGGCGCTCGTTCGCCACCACAATGGACAGTCTGCTCGACGATCGGGGGCTGGCGGCATGACCGTCACGGAGCAGGAGATCACCGACTACGTGGCACGGGTCCGGGCCGCTCTGGCCGACCTGCCGCCCACCCAACGCGACGAGCTGACCGAGGACCTCGCCGACCATCTCGCCGAGGTCGCCGCCGAGTCCGAGGGCACGCTCGTCGAGCGCTTGGGCGAGCCGGAGACGTACGCCGCCGAACTGCGCTCTGCGGCCGGCGCCGCCAGCGCCAGTGGACGCAACCTCGACCAGCGGGTCGCCACCGCGATGGTCCGGGTCCGCGCCCGGCTGCGCGCGGTCGACGTCCGAATCGGCCCGACGCTCGGGTACGAGACGGCGAGCGAGTTCCTGCGCCTGCTGCGGCCCGCCTGGTGGGTGCTGCGCGGCTACCTGGCGGCGATGCTGGTGACGATGATCAGCACCAATGGGAGCTACGGGCTGCTGCCCCGGTTCGGGGGAGAACTGCTCGCCGGCCTGGTCATGCTCGTCGCGTTCGTGCTCGTCTCCATCTGGATCGGCCGTCGATCCGCCCGGTTGGCCGGCTGGCCACGATGGGCGCTGCACGGCGGCACGTTCGTCCTGGTGGTGTTCGCCCTCGCGGCACTCGGCCACGTGGAGGACCGCCTCGACCGCGACTACTACTACGACCAGACCTCGGTGGACAGCCAGTACAGCCAGATCCGGGACGTCTTCGTCTACGACCGTGAGGGTCGGCTGGTGGAGAACGCGCGACTCTTCGACCAGAACGGCAACCCGATCCGACTGGGCTATCCGGACTGCGGGAGTCAGATCGACGAGTACGGCAACCCGCTGCTGCGGCCGTACCCGTACTGCCCGGAGCAGGCGCCCTTCGGGCCCCGCGCCCCGGGGGCGACCGTTCCGCTCACGCCACCGGCCGCTCCGCTGACGACGCCCACCGCCACGCCGGAGCCGAGCGCCAACCCGGGTACGCCGGGCGCGCCACAGCCGAGCGGGACGGTCACCGGCGTGCCTCCGGCTGACCCCACCGGGGCACCGAGTGGGACGCCGACACCGACCCCGACGAGCTGAGCCACGGGTGTGAACTGGATCATGCGGTCGAAGCTGGGAAATGGCTGAACGGACGAGGGGAGCGGGACGGCACCGGAAATCAATGATCGTTACGGTGTCGTCTGCTCATCAACCCCTCGGAAGGAACCACCGTGCCAGAGCAGGTCGCACCGCCCTCCGCGCCCGACGCCGCAGCATCCCAGCCGGCCGTCGAGACGCCGCAGCCGACGTCGGCCCAGCCGCAGACGGCCACGTCGGACGGGCCCGCGTCGGACGCGACCGCGCCCAACACCGCCGCGCCAGACGCGACCGCACCGACCGCACCCGCGCCGACCGCACCTGACGCGACCGCGCCTGACGCGACCGCACCGACCGCACCTGACGCGACCGCACCTGACGCGACCGCACCGAACAGCCCCGCTCCGGACGCGGCCGTCCCGGCCGGGACGGAGTCGGATGCGGCCAAGCCGGAGGCGGAGAAGTCCGGCGGCAAGAAGGCGCTGGGCATCATCGGCGCGATCCTCGCTGTCGTCGTCATCGCCGGCCTGAAGTTCGGCATCGCCTCGGCGATCGGCAACTACTTCAACAAGGACGAGACGGCTGACGCCAAGGTCGGCGACTGCATCGCCGAGCTGCCCGAGGTCACCGGGACCGAGCAGGAGGAGGTCAAGGGCGCCAAGGTCGTGTCCTGCACCTCCACCGACGCCGCGTACGCCGTGGTCGGTCGGGTGAACGACCAGAGCCAGGCTCAGGCCCAGGCCGGCACCGCCTGCGACCAGTTCTTCAAGGAGGGCGAGGAGGGGTACGTCTTCTCCAGCATCGAGCCGGGCAAGACGGGCTACGTCCTCTGCCTGACCAAGAAGGTTTGACCACGAAGGCCTGACCAGGGCGATCGGCCGGCATCGACGGCGGCGGGAGCGGATCCCGCCGCCGTCGGCGTACCCGCAGTCACCAGTCGGCGAACAGGAGGTGAATGCCACTGTTCCGGCGTCTTCCCGACGGCCGCGCGGCGTGGCAGGCTACCGGCACGTAGGACCACTGGGCGACCAGCCAACGATGACTGACCGCTAGGAGGACGGCCCATGGGCGAGATGGTGAGCTACCGCAGCAACGGGGGCGCGAGCGAGGGGTATCTCGCGATACCCGCCAGCGGAACGGCCAGCCCTGCCGTCGTCGTCATCCAGGAGTGGTGGGGCCTCGTCCCGCACATCCGCTCGGTGGCGGACCGGTTCGCCGAGGCCGGCTTCGTCGCCCTCGCCCCGGACTTCTACCACGGTGAGACGACCAGCGAACCCGACGAGGCGCAGCGACTCCTGATGGCGATGCGTATGGACGAGGCGGCGAAGGACATCGCCGGCGCGGCCGACTATCTCGCCGGGCGGCCCGAGGTCACCGGTAAGGTCGGTGCCGTGGGCTTCTGCGCCGGTGGCAGCCTCGCCCTCTGGTCGGCCACCATCTCCGAGCGGATCGTCGCCACCGCCGGCTTCTATCCCGTGCTGCCCTGGGAGTCGATGCGTCCCGACTGGGCGGACTACGCCGGGAAGGCCGCGGTCATCCACTGCTCCGAAGAGGACGGCACGTCGGCGGCCGAGGGCGTACAAGCCGCGCGCCGGGCCATCGAGGAGGCCGGTGGCGACTGCCACCTCTACGACTACCCGGGCACGTCGCACGCCTTCTTCAACGACGACCGGCCGGAGGCGTTCGACCAGCGCGCCGCCGCCACGGCCTTCGCCCGCACCCTGGAACTCTTCCGGGCCAAGCTTGGCTGAGTCGCGTACCCCGGCACAGGTGGTCGCCCGCGCAGCGCGGGCGACCGACCTGGCCGACCTCGACGCGGGCGTCAGCGACTGTTTCGCCTGTCCCCGGCTGGTCCGGTGGCGGGAGGAGGTGGCCCGCACCCGCCGGGCCGCCTTCCGCGACCAGGAATACTGGGGTCGGCCGGTGCCGGGCTTCGGTGCCGTCGACGCGCGGATCGCGATCCTCGGGTTGGCGCCCGCCGCACACGGCGGCAACCGCACCGGTCGGATCTTCACCGGCGACCGCTCCGGTGACGTGCTGTTCGCCGCGCTGCACCGGGCCGGGCTGGCCAACCAACCGACGAGCGTCGCCGCCGACGACGGGCTCGCGCTGCGCGACCTTCGGATCTTCTCGGCCGTCCGATGCGCGCCGCCGGACAACAAGCCGACCCCCCAGGAACGGGACACCTGCGCGCCCTGGCTGCACCGCGAGGTCGCGCTGATCCGGCCCACGCTGCGCGTCGTGGTCGCGCTGGGAGCGTTCGCCTGGGCCGCGTGGTGGCCGGTGCTCCGTCAGGTGTACGGGCTGCGCCCGCCCAGCCCGCGACCGGCGTTCGGTCATGGGGCACACTGGTCCGGCACAGCCGCTCCGGACCTGCTGGGCAGCTACCACGTCAGCCAGCAGAACACCTTCACCGGGCGGTTGACGCCAAAGATGCTGGACGACGTCTTCGACCAGGCAAAACAGCTGGCCGGGGTGGCCTGAGAACGCGTGGGGCGGTGGCGATGACAGACGGAACACGCCCACCCGCGCCGTCACCGGCCGTCGAGACCGGTGTGTTGCGCCCGGCGCTCGGCCTGCTTCGTCGGTGGTGGCCGGTCGCCGCGGTCGCCGTGCTGCTCGGCGGCGCCGCGATGGCGTCCGCCAACTCGTCGCTCGGGACCAGCCGGATCCCGCCGGCCGCGGAGAACGTCCCCTGGGTGCCCGAGTACCCGACCGTCGAGCCGTCCGCGTCCATCCCGGTCGAGCCACGCGACGCCGGCGAGGCCACCCAGGCGCACATCCCGCAGTGGATCGCGACCGTGGCGATGGTCCTGCTCGGACTGGCCATCCTCGCGGCTCTCGGCTACCTGACCTGGGTGCTGATCCGGGGCGCGCTGCGTCGTACCACCCGGACGCTGCCGACGCAGCGGGCCCGACGTACCGCCGAGGGCACGGCCCGCGAGGTGGTCGCCGCCCTCGACGCCGGCCTGGTGGAGTTGGACGACCGGGACACCGACCCACGGGTGGCGGTGATCGCCTGCTGGGTGCGCCTGGAGGAGGCCGCCGCCGCGGCGGGAGTGCCCCGGCTCGCCGGCGACACCCCCACCGACCTGGTCAGCCGACTGCTGCGCGGCGACCCGGCGGCCGGCGTGCCGGCGATCGTCAGCGCCGACGTGCTGGCCGAGTTCGCGCACGTCTACCGGGAGGCCCGGTACGCCACCCGCCCGGTCGACGAACGCACCCGCGACCAGGCCCGCGCCGCGTTGCGCCGCCTGCGCGGCGAGCTGACCTCGACGGTGGTGACCCCGTGAGCAGCACCAGCATCGACGACCTGCTCGCGTTCGAGGAGGAGGCGGCACCGTCCGGTCCGCCGGAGCGCCGCTCCCGGTCGGGCCCCGTGCTGCGGATGCTCGGGTGGGCCGCCGCGCTGGTCGCGGTGCTGCTCGTCGGTCTCCGTGCGGTCGGCCTCCAGATCTCACTGCCGGTGCTGATCGCCGGTGTGCTCGCCGTCCTGGCGGTCCGCCGGGTCACCGCCCTGCTCGCGCCGCCACCCCCGTCACCGGCCGGTGCCCGGACGCCTCCAGGCGAGGAGGACGGCAGCTACAACTGGGGTGCCCGGGACGCGCTGCGGACCGCCATCAACCGGTGGGAGTGGCCCCTGGACTGGTCGGCGACCCGACCCGAACGCTTCACCGGCACGGTCCTGCCCCGGATCGGTGAGCTGGCCGACGAGCGGATGCGCCTGAAGCACGGCGTCACCCGCGAGTCGGATCCGGCCCGCGCCCGTGCCCTGCTGGGTGACCGGCTGTGGACGTTCCTGGAGACCCCGCCCCGCCGCACCCCGTCACCGCGCGATCTCGCGCTGATCGTCGCCGAACTGGAGAGAATCTGATGAAGGACGTGGACCGGAGCATCGCCCCCGCCGAGGTCGGTCACCTCGCCCGGGCCGTCCTGGACGCGGTCGGCACCGTCGTGGTCGGCAAGCGGGACGCGTTGGAGCTGGTCCTCGCCGGCATCCTCGCGGGTGGGCACGTCCTGCTGGAAGACCTGCCCGGGTTGGGTAAGACGCTCACCGCGCGCTCGTTCGCCCAGGCGCTCGGGTTGGACTTCCGTCGGTTGCAGTTCACCCCCGACCTGCTCCCCGCCGACGTCACCGGATCGTTCCTGTACGACCAGCGCAACGGTGACTTCACCTTCCGGGCCGGTCCGGTCTTCACCAATCTGCTCCTCGCCGACGAGATCAACCGGACGCCGCCGAAGACCCAGTCCGCACTGCTGGAGGCGATGCAGGAGAAGCAGGTCTCGGTCGAGGGTGTGACCTACAAGCTGGACGAGCCGTTCCACGTGCTGGCCACCGCCAACCCGATCGAGTACGAGGGCACCTATCCGCTGCCCGAGGCGCAACTGGACCGGTTCCTGCTCCGGGTCTCGTTCGGCTACCCGCAGCACGAGGAGGAGTGGGAGGTGCTCCGCCGCCGGATGAGCCGTCGCCGAGAGGAGGCGGACATCAAGGCGGTCGTCGACGCCGCCACGCTGCGCGCGATGCAGGCCGCCCTGGAGGACGTGGTGGTGGAGGACTCCATCGGCCGGTACATCGTGGCTCTCACCGCGGCCACCCGGGAGCACCCGTCGGTGCTGGTCGGCGCCTCACCGCGTGGTTCGCTGGCGTTGCTGCTGCTGGCCCGGGTACGCGCCGTCTTCGCCGGACGGGACTACGTGGTGCCGGAGGACGTCAAGGACGTCGCCGCACCCGCCCTGGCCCATCGGATCACCCTGCGCCCGGAGATGTGGTTGCGCCGGGTCGACCCGGCGTTCGTGGTCGGCGAGGTGCTGGAAGGGACCCCGGCTCCGGCGAGCGGCGCGCTGCCCAGCTACGCCGCCGGCGGGCCCCGGCACTGATGACCGAACCGACGGTGTCGAGCCCCACCGAACCGGAGCCGGCTGCCGGCTGGGCGCCCACTCCGGCGCTCGGTCGGGCGGTGCTGCTCGCCGGTCTGCTGCTCGTGGCGGGGGTGCTGCTGGGGCGGGTCGACCTGATCGTGCTGGCCGCCCCGTTCGCGCTGGGCACCGCGTACGCGCTGCGTCGCCGTCCCACCGCGCTGCCCCAGGTCTGGATCACCTCGGGTGACGACGGGCCGCTGGTCGAGGGCGGCGACGCGACGGCGGCGGTGAGCGTCGGCAACCCGGACACGGTGGACTACGACCTGGTCGTGCTGCGTACCCGGATGTCGCCGTGGTTGCGGATCCTCCGGGCCGGTTTCGCCCGCGACGAGCCCTCCGCCGACTCGTCGGCGAACGATGGTGAGTCGGCGGCGGCCGGCGGCACGGGTCGTTCCGCAGCCGACCGACCGTTCGTGACGTCGGTGCCGGTCGGTTCGGCGGTGGACCTGGAGTTGGCCGGCCGTGCCCTGCGCTGGGGCCGGCACCCGATCGGCCCGGCCGGCGCGCGGGTCGCCACGGCGGGCGGCCTGCTCGTTTCCCGCGCGGTGATCGTCGAGCCGGTCCGCGTGCGGGTGTACCCGCGTACCGAGCCGTTCGAGGCGGTGGAGGCGATGCCTCGGGCCGCCGGTCTGGTCGGGGCGCACCACTCGCGGCGTCCCGGTGAGGGTGGTGAGCTGGCCGGCGTACGGGTCTTCGCTCCCGGGGACCGGTTGCGCCGGATCGACTGGCGCGTCTCGCTGCGCGCCCGCCAGTTGCACGTGGCCGCCACCCTCTCCGACCGGGACGCGGAGGTGGTGGTGCTGCTCGACGTGCTCGCCGAGGCGGGCCGCTCCGGTGGGGTGGACGGTGCCGCGTCGGTGCTGGACACCACGGTCCGGGCCACCGCGGCGATCGCCGAGCACTACCTGCACCGCGGCGACCGGGTCTCGCTGCTGGAGTACGGGCCGGCGGCCCGTCGACTCCGCCCGGCGGCGGGGCGACGTCAGTACTTGACAGTCCTGGAGTGGCTGCTCGACATTCACGTCACGGCGTCTTCGCACGAGCCGTACGACCAGGTGTTCGGCCCGCAACTGCTCTCCTCGGACGCGCTGGTGGTGGTGCTCACCCCGCTGCTCGACGAACGGTCGGCGCAGATGCTCGCCCGACTGGCCCGGGCCGGCCGGTTCGTGGTGGCCGTCGACACGTTGCCGACCGACCTGGCGTCGCCGAAGGACCGGGGGTGGGCGGAGGTGGCGTACCGGCTGTGGCGGTTGGACCGCGAGGTCATGATCGGGCAGCTCCGGGAGCACGGCGTACCGGTGGTGCGGTGGGCCGGAGCCGGCAGCCTGGACCAGGTGCTGCGGGACGTGGCGAGGCTGGCGACGGCCCCGAGGGTGGGCGGCCGGTGAGCGCGAGGAGTGAGCTTGCGAGCCCCGCAGTCGCGAACGAAAGGGGGCGCAGATGATCGACGTCGTGACCGGGCGCGTCCGGGCGGTTCAGAACGCGGTGACCCGGATCAGCCTCGCTCCGCTGCTGGTGCGGTGCGCGATCTTCGTCGTCGTGCTTGCCGGGTTCGTCCTCGCCTTCCCCGCCGAGGTGCTTCCCGGGCGTCCGATCCTGTTCCTGACGGTTGCCGCGCTGTTTCCCGCCTTCGGCCCGCGTCGGGTGTGGGCGACGTTCACGACGTTGGTCACCATCGGCGGCTGGTTGCTCGCCACCGACGGGTACGGCCGTCCGGTGGCCCTCTGGCGGCTGCTCGCCCTCGCCGCCCTGCTCTATCTGGCGCACACCCTCTGCGCGCTGGCCGCGCTGCTGCCGTACGACGCGGTGGTGGACCCCGAGCTGATCACCCGATGGCTGCTGCGCTCGGCGGCGGTCCTGCTGGGAACCGCCGTGCTGGGGGTGCTGTTGTTGCAGGCCGCGGGCATGGGTGGGGAGAGCGGCCACCAGTGGGTGACGGTGCTCGGTTTGCTGCTCGCCGTGGGCACGGCGGCGTTGCTGGGCTGGCTGCTGCGGCGGCGGTGACCGCTGGTACGGGAGGGTTACGCAGGTCACAGGGGTTGTGCTCCGTCACAGATGGGGGGCGCGAGCGGGATTACCTGAGCCGGCCGGGGAAAGATAGACGACGTGAATCCGAAGCGGATCCTTGTGGTTGGTGCCGGGCACGTCGGTCTGTACGCGGCCCTGCGCCTGTCGAAGAAGCTCAGCTCCCGTGAGGCTGAGGTCATGGTGGTGGATCCCCAGCCGCACATGACCTATCAGCCGTTCCTGCCCGAGGCGGCGGCGGGCAACATCTCCCCGCGACACTCCGTGGTGCCCCTGCGGCGGGAGTTGAAGCGCTGCAAGATGGTGGCCGGCACCGTCACGCGGATCGAGCACGACCGCAAGGTGGCGACCGTGCAGCCGATCAGCGGCCCGGCCCGCGAGATCACCTACGACCACGTGATCGTGGCTCCGGGTTCGGTGTCCCGCACCCTGCCGATCCCCGGCCTGCACGAGCAGGGCATCGGGTTCAAGACCATCGGCGAGGCGATCTACCTTCGCAACCACGTGCTGGACCGGCTCGACGTGGCGGCCGCCACGCCCGATGCGGACGTCCGGCGCGCGGCGCTGACCTTCACCTTCGTCGGCGGCGGTTACGCCGGCATCGAGGCGCTCGCCGAGATGGAGGACATGGCTCGCGACGCCCTGCGCTACTACCCGGAGCTCAACCAGGACGAGGTCCGTTGGGTGCTGGTCGAGGCCACCCAGCGGGTGCTGCCCGAGGTCGACCGGGACATGGGCGCGTACACCGTCCAGCAGTTGATGAAGCGGAACATGGACATCCGGCTGGACACCCGGCTCGAGTCCTGCGTCGACGGCGTGGTGAAGCTCTCCGACGGGGACAGCTTCCGGTCCGACACGATCGTGTGGACGGCCGGCGTGAAGCCCTCGCCGATGTTGGACGCGACCGACTTCCCGCGCGACGACCGTCGGCGGATCACCTGCCTGCCCACGCTCCAGGTGGTCGACGGCGACCGGGTGGTCGAGGGCGCGTGGAGCGCCGGCGACTGCGCCGCCGTGCCCGACCTGACCAAGGAGCCGGGCAACTTCTGCTCGCCGAGCGCGCAGCACGCGGTGCGCCAGGCCGCCCGGATGGCCGACAACATCGCCGCCGTGATCCGGGGCCGCGAGCCGGTCGACTACAAGCACAAGCACGTCGGCAGCGTCGCGAGCCTCGGCCTGCACAAGGGCGTCGCCCAGGTGTACGGGATCAAGATGACCGGCTGGCCGGCCTGGGTCATGCACCGGACGTACCACATGAGCCGGATCCCGTCGTTCAACCGCAAGGTCCGCGTGGTGGTGGACTGGACGCTGGCGTTCGTCCTCAAGCGTGAGGTGGTCGCCCTGGGTCAGCTGCACGACCCGCGCGAGGAGTTCTCCGAGGCGTCCCAGCCGGTCGGCGCTCCCCGCGTCTGACCCGGCTCTGCTCTGAAGTAAGGGCCCCTTTCATCGGAAGGGGCCCTTTCTTCATGTCTGGACAGACCGTCAGACCCGCCAGGTCCAGACGTCGGCGATCCGCGTGGCCGGGCCGTAGAGCTGCTCCAGGGTCGACCGCAGGCTCTCCGCGTGTGGGGCGTCGTCGGACAACGCGACGCAGGAGGCGCCCCAGAAATCGGCGTCCCGGGCGGCCTGCCGGCGCTGCTCGTCGCCGATGGCCGGTTGGTCGCCGCGCCGGGCGACGTCCGCCAGCAGAGCGGACGTGGGCTGCTTGAAGGTGCCCATCGCGGCGGTGCCGCCCCGCCCGTACGGGCCGATGAAGAAGCCCTCCGGCAGACCGAAGGCGGCGTCGGCGGCGGTCGCCCAGCGCATCGGCCAGGGCTCCTTCGGCGTGGGCAGTGGCACCGGGACCAGCACCCCGCCGGGGCGTACGCACTGCCGCCAGTGCCCGCCGCTGACGAATTCCGGCACGTCCGGCCGTTCGGCGGTCGGCAGCGGGGTCGGAAAGATCGGCAGCAGTGCCGCGCCGACGGCGAGTGGCACCAGCCGTCGGGCCCGACCGGTGCTGCGCAGAGCCCGGTCGACCGCCAGCACCAGCAGTGTCGCGATGATCGGCAGTAGGGCCAGCGCGAACCGCATCGGCAGCGCGCCGTCCACCACCGGCAGCCCGCCGATCACGGCGTACGGGCCGGGGATCGCCGTCCTGGTGCCGCCGAACACCACCTCCGGGCCGAGGGAGAGCGCACCCATCGCCAGGCCCGCCACGACGCAGGCGAAGACCAGCCGACGTCGCCCGGCCCAGATCGCGCAGGCCGCGGCGACCAGGAGCAGGGGCCAACCCAGGAACGTGTTGTACTCGGCCGGGCCGGTGGTCAGTCGGGCCGATTCCGCACTGCCGGCCACCGACAGTGGGGAGACCGTCCACCAGCTGCTCAGGTCGGCGGAGAAGTAGGCGGGCGTGAACATGCCGTCGGCGACGCCCTGCGGGCCGGCGAACTGGAACCACAGCGGGTAGCCGAGCACCAGCAGGGCCAACCCGGCGGCGATGGCCAGCCCGCCGGCGAAACCTGGTAGCGCCCGCCGGGCCAGGTCCCGGTCCGCCACGGCGTAGCCGATCGCCATCACCAGCAGGGTGACGGCGGCGAGGAAGAGCACCTCCTCGCCGATGAAGACCTGCGCGGTGACCGCGGCGGCGAGCCCGGCGGCGGAGGTGATCATCCGTCGGCGGTCCGGTCCGTCGGCCAGGTCCGGGGCGGGGCCGGCCGGCCCCGGGTCGGACGCCCGCAGCAGCCGGACCACCAGCCAGACGATCACCGGCACCAGCCACTGGGCGGTCATGTGCAGGTGGCTGTTGGTCTGCGAGACCATTCCCGGGCCGAACCCGCACAGGGCCCCGCCGAGCACGGCGGCGAGCCGACGGGCCCGCAGCGTCCGGTGGAACAGCAGGTACCACGCGAGAGCGGTACCGGCGAGGTTGCCGGCGGCGAGCAGCGCGAAGGTGACCGGTGCCCCCAGCAGCAGGGTGACCGGCGCGAAGGCGATGCCGAGCGCGATCACCGTGGTGTTCGCCATCAGGTTGACGCCGTCCGGGGCATTGAGCCGGTCGCTGAGCAGGTCGAAGTCGCCGAGCAGCGCACGGGCGTCGACAGCGAGGAACCACTCGTAGAGAGCCTGGTCCTCCGGGTTGAGCGACAGGACGCGGCTCGCGGGGTCGGGCCACAGGCCGTGGGTGAGCCAGCCGGCCAGCACGACCCAGAGCAGAGCGACGAGCAGATCGCCCCGGTGTCGGCCGACGGCGGCCAGCAGCCGGGCGGCCCGACGCCGACGGTCGACCCGGTCGGCGAGACGGACGGCCTGCTCAGGGGCGGCGTCGGGGGCCGTGGGGGCTGCGCTGCTCACGGCATCGACCCTAATGTGGCCGACCCGACGGGGTACGCCGGGTCGCCGCAGACCGGCTACGGTGACACTGCACCGTGCGTGTCGGCGCGCCGGTGCCACCCGCCCGGGTGGTGGAAAGGCAGACACGGCCGCCTTAAAAGCGGCTGCCGAAAGGCGTGCGGGTTCGACCCCCGCCCCGGGCACTCTCACGCATTCTCATTCGTGATCACCAGGAGTCGCCTGCGCCGTTTACTCTTGGAGGGCACGTTCACGTGCACACGACCCCCTGAGGGAGGCCAGACAGTGAAGACCTCGAACCCGGTGCTCGCCCGGCTCGGCCAGGCGGCCGAGCGGGAGCGCTCCGCCGGGTACGCCCCGGCCGGGCCGTACGGACAGCCCGGCATTCCCCAGCAGTACCCGTCCCAGGCCGGTTACCCGGCGGCTCCGCCGACCGTGGCGCCGATGACCGTCGACGACGTGGTCGTCAAGACGGTCGCCCTGCTCGGCATCCTCGGCATCACCGCCGCGGCCGCCTGGGTGCTCGTGCCCGACCGGTTCGTCGGGACCGCGTGGATCGGCGCCGCGGTGGTCGGCCTGGTCCTCGGCCTGATCATCTCGTTCTCCCGGATGGCCAACCCCGCGCTGGTCATCGCGTACGCGGTCGTCGAAGGCGTCTTCGTCGGCATGGTCAGCAAGGCGTTCGAGACGGCGTACGACGGCATCGTGCTCCAGGCCGCCGCAGCCAGCTTCGGCATCTTCTTCCTGATGGCGATGCTCTACCGGGCGAAGGTCATCCGGGCCACCCCGGCCTTCGTCAAGGGCATGATCGCCGTGATGGTCGGTCTCTTCGCGGTCATGATGATCAACCTGGTGCTGGCGCTCTTCGGCGTCAACACCGGCCTGCGTGACGGCAGTCCGCTGGCCATCGGCTTCAGCCTGGTCTGCATCGTCGTCGCCTCGCTGAGCTTCGTGCTCAGCTTCAAGGAGATCGAGGACGGCGTCCGGATGGGCCTGCCGCAGCGCTACTCCTGGGTGGCCGCGTTCGGCATCCTGGTCAGCCTGGTCTGGCTCTACATCGAGATCCTGCGCCTGCTGAGCTACTTCCAGGGCGACGACTGACCTCGTCCGCACTGCCGACCGGCGCCCGTCCCCGCTGTGGTGGGGGCGGGCGCCGTCGTACGTGCCGTTTTCCCGCCGCCGCCGGTCCGCCCGGGGCAGAGTGACTGCAGGGGTACGCGGGCTGGGCGGCGAAGGAGGCGGCGGTGCGTAGCAACAACCCGGTGCTCAACCGGCTGGACGAGACCGGCCGGGTGGAGGCTCGGGTGCTCGGCTCCCGCGACGTCGAGCCGATGACAGTCGACGACGTGGTGGTGCGTACCGTCGGGTTGCTGCTCGTCACCGGCGCGGTGGCGGCGGTGTCCTGGGCGGTGATCCCCGACGCGGTGTGGCTGGGTGCCGCGCTGGCCGGCAGCGCGCTCGCCTCGATCGCGCTGGTACTGGTCATCTCGTTGCGTGCGATCACCAATCCGGTGCCGATCCTCGGCTACGCCGTGCTTCAGGGTCTGTTGCTCGGGGTGGCGAGCCGCGCCTTCGAGCAGGTCTATCCGGGCATCGTGGTGCAGGCGGTGGCCGGCACCTTCGGCGTCTTCCTCGGCATGGCGGCGCTCTACCGGGCCCGGATCGTCCGGGCCACGCCCCGGCTGGCCCGGCTGGTGATCGGTACGTTGCTCGGCATCGCCGTGCTGAGCGTGGTCAACCTGGTGTCGTACCTGATCTCCGGTCGGCCGGGGCTGGCGGTCTACAGCGTCAGCGGCGAGGTCGGCTGGCTGCCGTACGCCTTCTCGGTGGTCGCGATCATCGCCGGGGCGTTCAGCTTCATCCTCGACTTCGATCTCGTCGAGCGCTCGGTGCGGGACGGGCGACCCCGCCGGTACGCGTGGCTGAGCGCGTTCGGCCTGCTCACCGGGCTGGTCTTCCTCTACTGGCAACTGCTGCGGCTGCTCAGCTACCTGCGCCGCTGACCCGCATGATCGACTCGGTTTCGTGAAAGACGGGGTGGCCGAGGCGCGGTGATGCCCCGACTTCCAGGAGGCCGAGTCGATCTCGGCAGTGGCGCCGTCGGCCGTAGACTCGGCGGCGATGAGCGCAGCGGAGTTGGACAAGGTCGTGACGTTGCTGGTGCGTCAGGTCGTGCACTGGCAGCAGCCGCGCTGGGCGGCGGTCGCGACCGCCGGCAACGTGTCCCGCGCCGACCTGGTGCACCGGCTGGTGCAGGAGATCGCCAACCTGGCCGCTGACGCCGAGGGGGAGCCGCGCCGGACGGTCCCCCGGCTCGACAACGACCTGGCCCTACCCGACCAGATGCGGGTGGTGGTGGCGGACCTGTTGGCCGCCGGGGCCGACGACGAGGTGCTGGCGCGGGCCGCCGCCGAGGTGACGGCGACCCGTAACGCGCTCTGAGGCCGACTCCGGAATCGGCGGGAGCGCCCGGTGGTGTCCGACCGACGACGTCGGCGACGGACACCGACCTCAGGCGACTCGGCTCAGCTCAGCCGCTCCAGCACCATGGCCATGCCCTGGCCGCCGCCGACGCACATCGTCTCCAGGCCGATGGTCTTGTCGTGCCACTCCAGCGCGTTCAGCAGGGTGCCGGTGATCCGGGCGCCGGTCATGCCGAACGGGTGACCGACGGCGATGGCACCACCCATCACGTTCAGCTTCTCCTCCGGGATGCCCAGCTGGCGGTAGGAGGGGATGACCTGAGCGGCGAACGCCTCGTTGATCTCGACGAGGTCGACGTCGTCGATCGTCATGCCGGCCCGGCGGAGCGCCTGCCGGGACGCCTCCACCGGCCCGAGCCCCATGATCTCCGGCGACAGGGCGGTCACGCCGGTGGAGACGATCCGGGCCAGCGGGGTGAGCCCGAGGTCTTCGGCCCGCTGGGCGCTCATCACCACGACGGCGGCCGCGCCGTCGTTGAGCGGGCAGCAGTTGCCCGCGGTGATCCGGCCGTCCGGACGGAACACCGGCTTCAGGCCGGCTACCGCGTCGAGGGTGACGCCGGCGCGGGGGCCGTCGTCGGTGCTCACCACTGTGCCGTCCGGCGTGGTGACCGGGGTGATCTCCCGGGCCCAGAAACCGTCGGCGATCGCCTTCTCGGCGAGGTTCTGACTGCGTACGCCGAACTCGTCCATGTCGGGGCGGGTGACGTCGTACACCTGGGCCAGGTTCTCCGCGGTCTGCCCCATGGTCAGGTAGATGTCGGGCAGGTCGCCCGTCTCGCGCGGGTCGGTCCACACCTCGGCGCCGCCCTGCGCGCGTTGCTTGGAGCGTTCGCCGGCCGCGCCGAAGCGAGGGTTCTCCCAGCCGCCGCCGACCAGGGCCTGTGCCTCCGGGGGCAGTCCGTCGGAGCTGCCCCGGGCGTAGCGGGACACCATCTCCACACCGGCGGAGACGAAGACGTCACCCTCACCGGCCCGGATCGCGTGCATCGCCATCCGGGTGGTCTGCAACGACGAGGCGCAGTAGCGGGTCAGCGTGGCGCCGGGCACCGTGTCCAGACCGAGCAGCGTGGACACCACCCGCGCCATGTTGAAGCCCTGCTCACCGCCGGGCAGGCCGCACCCGAGGTAGAGGTCGTCGATCGTGGTCGGGTCGAGCGCGGGGATCTTGTCCAGGGCCGCCTGGACGATCGTCGCGGCGAGGTCGTCGGAGCGGACGTCGCGCAGGGACCCCTTGTGCGCCCGGCCGATGGGGGAGCGGGCGGTGGCGACGATGACGGCGTCGCGGGACGACTCAATCGGCATGGACCAACGTTAACCCGCCAGTAACAAGGCGCGGAAGGAGCAGGCGCGGCGGGAAATGTCACCCCCCGCCGGACTGATCTAGCGCCGGGTGGCGACCGTCGCGGCGGCGGCGACGGCGGGCAGCAGCGCGTGCGCCCAGACCCGGTAGCCGTCGGCGGAGGGGTGGAAGCCGTCGTGGCAGAGCGTGCCCGCGTCGGCCCGGAACACCGGCCCGGTCTCGGCGGCCAGGTCGACCACCGAGCCACCGGCGTCGAGCACGGCAGTGGTCTGCGCGCGGGCCATCCGCCGCCCGGACCAGCCGACCACCTGGCGTAGCGGAGGGGCGATGGCCCGCACCGCGCCGAGGTCGGGGCAGGTCCCGACGACCACCTCGACCCGTGCCTCCCGCAGCCGGTGCACGGCCGCGGCCAGGTAGGCCGCCGCGTCGGAGGGGCGGCGCAGCCCGGTGGCGTCGTTGGCGCCGATAAGGATCAGCGCCACGTCGGGCCGCTCCCCGAGCAGGGACCGGGCCACCTGGGTGGCCAGGTCCGTCGAACGGGACCCGGAGACGCCGACGCTGGACAGGTGCACCCGACGGCCGGTCGGGCCCTCGGCGAGCAGGTGTGCCAACTGCCCGCCGATGGTGTCCTCAAGACGGTCGACACCGACGCCCAGGGCCGACGAGTCACCGAGAAGCACCAGCCGCAGCGGCGGAGCCTCGGCCCGGCCGATCGTGGCCCGCAGGGCCAGCCCCAACTCCGGCTCGGCGTAGCGCCGGTGTCGGGCGACGAACGCCTCGCCGGCCAGGACGGCAGCGCCTCCCACGGTGCCGGCGAGCAGCGAGAACGCCGCCGCCCGGCCCAGCCGGCCGGCGAGGCCGGCGTTCACGCCCCGCACTGTGCGCTCGTTCATGCCAGTCCCTCCACTGTCGAGGTGTCCGAGGCGGACCCGTGCTGCGGCACCGCGCCCACACCGAAGAACGCGCGGCGACGCAACTGCGCCCACCGGCCCTCCGGCCCTCGGTCGCGGCCCCGGACCCGGGTGCCGCTGACCTCCGTGCCGGCGTGCCGGGCCGCCTCCTGCGCGGCCTCCGGCAGCGACCGTACGCCCTCGCCCGGCGTCGGCGTAACCCGTCGTTCCTGCCCCGCGCCGAGCGCGGAGAGCATCGTCGGCAGGAGCGCGGCGGCGGCCATCGCGTAACCCTCGGCGGACGGATGGAACCGGTCCCAGGCGAACATCCGGGTCGGCTCGGCGGTGAACCGGGGGCCGAGCAGGTCACCCAGGGAGACCGTCCAACCGCCCGCCTCGACCACGGCGACCGTCTGGGCGGCGGCGAGTTGCCGGCTCCACCGGTGCGCCAGCCACCGCAACGGCGGCTGGATCGGGCGGATCGCGCCCAGGTCGGGGCAGGTGCCGACGACCACCTCGCACCCGGCGTCGCGCAACGTGTGCACCGCCTCGACCAGGTAGCGCACCGCCAGCCCGCGCGGGGTGCGGTTGGTGATGTCGTTGCCGCCGATGAGGATCACCGCGATGTCGGGTCGGCATTCCAGCGCCGCCTCGACCTGGTGGCGGAGTGCCGAGGAGATGGCACCGACGACCGCGAAGCGGTGCAGCCGCACCGGCCGGTGCAGCCGACGGGTCAGACCGGTGGCGAGCAGGGCCCCGGGTGTCTCTCGACGGCGGTGCACCCCGTAGCCGGCCGCCGACGAGTCACCGAGCACGACCATGGTGAGCGCGGGACCGGGGAACTTCGCGCCGTAGACGCCGTCGCAGCGCGGGGGCGGCGCCTCGGCCATCGGGATGGTGCGCCGAGCCTGCCGGGCCTGGCCGAGCAGCACCCCGCCGGTCGCCACCGCGGCCGCCACGGTAGCGCCCGTGCCGATGGCCGCCAGGCGGGCGAACCGCCGGGCCTGCCGCCACCTCGTACCACCGGGTACGACGGAATCAGCCACCCCCATACCGCGACATTATCGCGCCGGCCCGACACGCCGCTGTCGTCGCGACGGCACTCGGGTGCCTGGAAATCGACGCTCCGGGGTATCTGTCCAGGGCCGGCCGGCCTACTTGCGCCGACCCGCCACGCTGGTCCGGCGGAGAGGAGCACGACGATGGGGAAGACACTGAAGCGCAGTGCGGCGTTCGCCGCCCTGGCACGGGCACTGGCGGCCGGGGCCCGGGGTGGGCCGTCGCTGGGCACCCGCCTGGCCGCGCTGCCCCGGATGATCCGGGCGACCACGAAGGGGGAGTACGACGGCGGTTTCCGACTGGCCCTGATGACCGCGGCCACGGCGTACATCGTCTCGCCCATCGACTTCCTGCCGGAGATCCCGCTGGCGATCTTCGGGCTCGCCGACGACGCGGTCATGATCACCTGGTTGGCCGGCAGTGTGCTCGCCGAGACCGATCGCTTCCTGGAGTGGGAAGCCCGCCGCAGCTCGGTCATCCCGGGCGGGCTGGTGCCCTGACGGCACGTACGCTGGGCGCGAGGAACCGTCTGCCCGGCCGCCGTCGCCGGCGCCGCAACGAAGGGCACACCGTGCAGTACTACGACAACGTCGTCGACATGATCGGCAACACCCCGCTGGTCCGCCTGCGTAACGTCACTGCGGGCATCCAGGCCACCGTGCTCGCCAAGGTGGAGTACGTCAACCCGGGCGGCTCGGTGAAGGACCGGATCGCGCTGCGGATGGTGGAGGACGCCGAGGCCGCCGGCCTGCTCGAGCCCGGCGGCACCATCGTCGAGCCGACCAGCGGCAACACCGGTGTCGGGCTGGCCCTGGTGGCCCAGCTCAAGGGCTACCGGTGCGTGTTCGTCTGCCCGGACAAGGTCAGCCAGGACAAGCAGGACGTGTTGCGGGCGTACGGTGCCGAGGTGGTGGTCTGCCCGACCGCCGTCGCCCCCGAGGACCCGCGTTCGTACTACAACGTGTCCGACCGGCTGACCCGGGAGATCCCCGGAGCCTGGAAGCCCAACCAGTACAGCAACCCGGCCAACCCGCGCTCGCACTACGAGACCACCGGCCCGGAGCTGTGGAAGCAGACCGAGGGTGGGCTCACCCACTTCGTGGCCGGCGTGGGCACCGGCGGCACGATCTCCGGCATCGGGCGGTACCTCAAGGAGGCGTCCGACGGTCGGGTGCGCGTCATCGGGGCGGACCCGGAGGGTTCGGTCTACTCCGGCGGCACCGGCCGTCCGTACCTGGTCGAGGGCGTCGGCGAGGACTTCTGGCCGGAGACGTACGACCGGGGGGTCGCCGACGAGATCGTCGAGGTGTCCGACAAGGCGTCCTTCGAGATGACCCGGCGGTTGGCCCGCGAGGAAGGGCTGCTGGTGGGGGGCTCCTGCGGGATGGCGGTCGTCGCCGCGTTGGAGGTCGCCCGCAAGGCCGGCCCGGACGACGTGGTCGTGGTGCTGCTGCCGGACGGCGGCCGGGGTTACCTCTCGAAGATCTTCAACGACTCGTGGATGGCCCGGTACGGCTTCCTCGACAACTCCGGCGCCGAGCCGACGGTGGCCGACGCGCTGGCGGGCAAGCCGGGTGGTCTGCCCGAGTTGGTTCACGTGCACCCGACCGAGACGGTCCGCGACGCGATCGACTACATGCGGGAGTACGGGGTGTCGCAGCTTCCGGTGCTCAAGGCGGAACCGCCGGTGGTGACCGGTGAGGTCGCCGGTTCGATCGCGGAGCGGGATCTGCTCGACGCGCTCTTCACCGGGCAGGCCCACCTGCACGACACGATCGAGCGGCACATGGGCGACCCGCTGCCGATGATCGGTGGTGGCCAGCCGGTGAGCGAGGCGGTCGGGCTGCTGGAGAAGTCCGACGCGGCCCTCGTCCTCGTCGACGGCAAGCCCAAGGGCGTCCTCACCCGCCAGGACCTCCTGGCCCACCTGGGAGCCCACTAGACGGGTACGTGCCGACCCTGGCCATGGCTGTGGACACAGCCATGGCCGGCGGTGACCGTCGGTCACCTCCGTCGGGCGGATGCAGCAGTGAGCGATATACCTCAGAGTCATATTTATACCTCTGAGGTATATCGCTCAACAGCACATCGACCTGGCGGGCCAGCCCCCAGGTGGGCACCGGGCACCCCTACGTCGGCCTGCTGCCCGGCCGGCCGGTTCAGAGGGGGCGGGTGTAGCGGACCTGAGGGGTGAGGGCGGTGCCGATCTGCTCCTCGCGTTCGATGCCCGTCGACGTCCAGCCGCCGCGCTCGTAGAAGGAGCGGGCGTGGGCGTTCTCCCGGAGCACCCAGAGCACCGCGCGACGCCAACTCCGGGCGCGCATGGCGTCCAGGGCGTCCACCATCAGCACGCGACCGGTGCCGCGGCCCTGCTCGCGGGGGTCGAGGTGGATCGCGTTGAGCAGCCCGGTGGCGGGGTCGTCCTCGTCGTCCGGGCCCAGGTGGCTGAACCCGACCAGCGCCCCGGCCCGCTCCGCCACCGTCATCCGGTGGGTGTCCCGCTCCCAGTGCCACCGCTCGACCCAGTACCGTCCCATCGCCTCCGGTGTCGGGTCGGCCAGGGCTTCGGGCGGCAGGAAGGCGGAGTACGCGGCGACCCGGGAGCGTTGGTGCAGGGCACCCACCGCCATCAGGTCGTCGCCGGTGGCGGGGCGGAGCGTGACGGTCACCAGGCCGAGGCTACCCGGCGGGGTGGGAGCTGCACGGTGGTCAGATCCTCGGCGACGATCAGATCACCGTCGAAGTGCTCGCGCGCCTCGTCGTGAAACCGGCGCGGGTCGGGGTAGCGCTGGGAGAAGTGGGTGAGCACGAGTCGGCGTACCCCGGACTCGGTGGCCACCCGGGCGGCCTGCGCCGCGGTCAGGTGGCCGACCTCGGCGGCGAGCGCGGCCTCCGACTCCAGGAACGTCGACTCGATGACCAGCAGGTCGGCGTGCTCGGCGAGCGCGTACACCCCGTCGCAGAGGCCGGTGTCCATCACGAACGCGAACCGCTGCCCGTGCCGGGGCTCGCTGACCTCGTCGCGGGTGACGCGGCGCCCGTCGAGGTCCAGGTGGCCGACGCGGATCAGCTCGCCGACGGCCGGACCGGCGATGCCGTACGCGGCCAGCTTCTCCGGCAGCATCCGGTGGCCGTCCGGCTCGACCAGCCGATAGCCGTACGTTTCGATGGGGTGCCGCAGTCGGCGTGCCTCCAGCGTGCCGCACGTCAGGGTGATCCGTTGCCCGTCCGCCTCGATGGGTTCGACCCGCAACTCGGCGGTCTCGTAGAAGGAGGTCGCGTGCCGTAGCCGGGCGAAGTACTCGGCGCCCCCGGCGGGGAAGTGCACAGCGACCGGGTGCGGCACCCGGTCCAGGGAGAGCCGTTGGATGGTGCCGGGCAGGCCGAGGCAGTGGTCGCCGTGGAAGTGGGTGACGCAGATCCGGGTCAGGTCGCTGGCGGTGACAGTGGTGTGCAGGAGCTGACGTTGGCTGCCCTCACCGGGGTCGAAGAGGATCACCTCGTCGTCCCAGCGCAGCACGTACCCGTTGTGGTTGCGTTGCCGCGTCGGTGCCTGGCTGGCCGTCCCCAGCACCACCAGTTCGCGCATCGACATCGGGGGCCTCCGGATATGGAGCGACCCCCGGGGCGCTCCGCGCTCGCGCGCGGGCCGGCTGGACTTTGGCCGGCACCCCGGGGGTCGGGTGGCTGTCTGGAATTCGCCGCACCGCTGCCACACGGTCTCGACGATGGTGCTGGTGCCCGCCTGTCGGCGGACCGATCACTGTCGAGGACAGCGGCTAGCGGACAGCCACCTCACGAGTCCGATTGCTATACAAGTCTGGACCACCTCCTTTCACGTGTACGGCCACGCTATCGACTTCTCGCCGCCCTCGGCAACGGATTTCGATCACAGGCCGAACGGGAATGCCCGGCCGCCTCATCGGCGACCGGGCACGCCCACGGGTGGCAGAGAGGTCAGCCGCCGACGCGGGCCACGCCGACCGGGCAGCTCAGCCCGTTCGGGCCGTGGTTGCAGTAGCCGTTCGGGTTCTTGGTCGGGGCGAGGTACTGCTGGTGGTAGTCCTCGGCGAAGTAGTAGCTGCCGAGCGGGGCGATCTCGGTGGTGATCTCACCCTTGCCGGCCCGCGTCACGATCGGCTGGAACGCGTCCCGGGACGACTCCGCGATGGCCCGCTGCTCGTCGGTGGTCGTGTAGATCGCCGACCGGTACTGGGTGCCCACGTCGTTGCCCTGGCGCATGCCCTGGGTCGGGTCGTGGTTCTCCCAGAAGACCTTCAGCAGGTCCTCATAGTTGATCTTGCTGGGGTCGTACACCACCTGGACGACCTCGGCGTGACCGGTCCGGCCGGAGCACGTCTCCTCGTACGTCGGGTTCTTGGTGATGCCACCCGCGTAGCCGGCGGAGGTGGTGTAGACGCCGGGCAGCGTCCAGAACAGCCGCTCGGCGCCCCAGAAACAGCCCATGCCGAAGACCGCTACCTGGAGGCCCTCCGGGAACGGGCCCTTCAACGGGGTGCCCAGAACCTCGTGCCGGTCGGCGACCGGCATGGCGATCGGACGGCCGGGCAGGGCCTGGTCGGGCGAAACCATCTCGGCGTTCATACGGCGCAAAAACACGTGGGGATCTCCTCTCGTACCTCTCGCAGCGTTCAACACCGGTGGGTCCACCTTCCTTACCCGCGCGAGTGTGAGTCAGGCCGCGCCGCAGAGTGCGGCGGCGACCCGGTCCGCGTAGGTCTGGGCCTCGGTGTCGTCCTCGTAGCGGGTGCGTGGCCAGAAGAACCCCCGCAGCCCGTCTCCCTTGGTGCGGGGCACCACGTGGGTGTGCAGGTGCGGGACGGACTGGGACACCTTGTTGTTCATCGCCACGAACGTCCCGCCAGCCCCCAGACCGGACTCCACGGCCACCGCCAAGCGTTGGACCAGCGCGAAGTAGCCCGGCAGCAGGTCGGACGGCAGATCGGCCAGGGTCACCAGGTGCGTCCGGGGGACCACCAGCACGTGCCCCTTGAACACCGGCCGGGTGTCCAGGAACGCCACCCCGTCCGGGGTGTCGGCCACCCGGAACGCCGGCACCTCACCCGCCACGATCCCGCAGAACACGCACCCGCTCATCGGCACAGGCTATGCCGCACCCGCGCGGGACGCCCGTCCAGCGCCGGCCGGTGCGCGGGGCCGTGCCGGACAGGTTCTTGTTCCAGCACTCGGGACGGGGCACTAGCCTCACCACCATGAACCACGGCTTCGAGACGCTCGCCATCCACGCCGGCCAGGACCCTGAGGCCCGCACCGGTGCGGTGATCCCACCGATCTACCAGACCAGCACGTACGCGCAGGACGCCGTCGGTGCGCCCCGGCTCGGCTACGAGTACAGCCGTTCCGGCAACCCGACCCGCGACGCGCTTCAGGAGTGCCTGGCGGCGCTGGAGGGTGGGCCGGTGGGGCTGGCCTTCGCCAGTGGCCTGGCGGCGGAGGACACCCTGCTGCGGGCCGTGTGCCGGCCGGGCGACCACGTGGTGATCCCGGACGACGCGTACGGCGGCACGTACCGGCTCTTCGCCCGGGTCGCCCAGCGCTGGGGCCTGGAGTTCACCCCGGCCAAGGTGTCCGACCCGGACGCGATCCGGGCCGCCGTCCAGCCCGGCCGCACGAAGATCGTCTGGCTGGAGACGCCGACCAACCCGCTGCTCGGCATCGCCGACATCGCCGCCCTGGCCGCCGTGGCACACGACGCGGGCGCGCTGCTCGTCGTGGACAACACCTTCGCCTCGCCGTACCTGCAACAGCCGATCGCGCACGGCGCGGACGTGGTGGTGCACTCCACCACCAAGTACATCGGCGGGCACTCCGACGTGGTCGGTGGCGCGCTCGTCGTCGCCGACGCCGGGCTCGGCGAGGAGCTGCGCTACCACCAGAACGCGATGGGCGCGATCAACGGCCCGTTCGACGCCTGGCTCACGCTGCGCGGCATCAAGACCCTCGGGGTACGCATGGACCGGCACTGCGACAACGCCGAGCGGCTCGCCGCGTACCTCGACGGGCACGCCAAGGTCGCCCAGGTGATCTACCCCGGGCTGCCCTCGCACCCCGGTCACGAGGTCGCCGCGAAGCAGATGCGCCGGTTCGGCGGCATGATCTCGTTCCGCGCCTCCGGCGGTGAGGACCACGCCGTCGAGATCTGCAACCGCACCAAGCTTTTCGTGCTCGCCGAGTCGCTGGGTGGCGTGGAATCCCTGATCGAGCACCCGGGCCGGATGACACACGCAAGTGCTGCGGGCTCGCCGCTTGAAGTTCCCGGGGATCTCGTGCGACTGTCTGTCGGCATCGAGACGGTCGACGACCTGCTCGCCGATCTGGAGCAGGCACTGGGCTGACCGCTGGGGAGGATGGCCGTGCAGGACATCATGGCGACCTGGGTCGGGGCGACCGCCAAGCAGATCGCCCGGGGCGTACGCCGGGGTGACGTCTCGGCCACCCAGGTCGTCGCCGACCACCTCGAGTACATCTCCCGAGCCGACCGTGAGCTGGCCGCGTTCCGGGCCGTTCGCGGCGGCGAGGCGATCACCGAGGCGGAGAAGGTCGACGAGCAGGAGGACCTCGCCAACCTGCCGCTGGCCGGGGTTCCGGTGGCGGTGAAGGAGAACACCCCGGTCGCCGGCCTGCCCACCTGGAACGGGTCGTCGGCCGCCCGCACCGACGTGGCGGAGGCCGACCACGAGGTGGTGCGGCGGCTACGTGGCGCCGGCGCGGTGATCCTCGGCGTGACCCGGATGCCGGAGCTGGGGCTGTGGGCGCTCACCGACGACGACAGCGCGGTGACCCGCAATCCGTGGGACAGCACGCGTACCCCCGGTGGCTCCTCCGGCGGCGCAGCCGCCGCGGTGGCCGCGGGGCTGGTGCCGATCGCGCACGGCAACGACGGTCTCGGCTCGATCCGGATCCCCGCGGCCTGCTGCGGTCTGGTCGGGCTCAAGCCGGGTCGGGGTGTGGTGCCCTGCCAGCTCGGCGCGGACGACTGGTTCGGCCTCACCGAGCACGGCATGCTCACCAGCACCGTCGCCGACGCGGCGGTCGGCTTCTCGGTCCTCGCCGGTCGACGTCCCGAGAAGCTGGTCCCGCCGCAGCGGCTGCGGGTGGGCGTCTCGCTGCGCTCCCCGGTGCGTGGTGTCGCACCGGACGCGCCCAACCGGGACGCGGTCGCCGCCGCCGGCCGGCTCCTCGCCGCCGCCGGGCACGACACCGTGCCCGCCGATCCGGTCTACCCCACCGCGCTCGGCCTGCAGGGCATCGCCACCTGGCTCGCCGCCGCGGCGACCGACGTCCGGGCGTCCGGGCTGGACCGGCGTGACCTGCAACGGCGTACCCGTCGGCACGTCGCGTTGGGCGAGTGGGCACAACGCCGGGGTTACGTGCGGGAGGCCGACCGGGTCGCGTGGCGGCAACGGTCCGTCGACTTCTTCGGCGACCACTCGATCGACCTGCTGCTCACCCCGGCGTTGGCCACCGCGCCGCCGGAAGCCGCGCGCTGGTCCGAGCGGTCCTGGCGGGCGAACATGACGATCAACATCCGGTACGCCCCGTACGCCGCGCCGTGGAACATCGCCGGTCTGCCGGCGGTGGTGGTGCCGGTGGGCCGGCGCCCGGACGGTCTGCCGGTCGCGGTGCAACTCGTCGGCCCGCCCGGCTCGGAGCTGCTGCTGCTCGGTGTGGCCGGCCAGTTCGAGATGGCCGCCCCGTGGGCGCGCCACGCCCCCGGCTATCCCCGGATCGGAACGGGGTCGCCGGCCGTCGCATGATCGACCGCCCCGTGGTCCTGATCGACTCGGGATCGCCGATGTGGCGGTATCGAGGTGGGGTGGTTACCGCCGCATCGGCGATGTCGAGGTGATCGAGCCGGTGTCGCCGCGAAGGGCCCCGGAGGCGGGTGGCACGATCGGGGCATGACGGAACTGGTCGGACTCGACGACGTGCGGGCCGCGCGGGAGTTGCTAGCCGGCGTCGTCCGGACCACCCCGCTGGAGCCCTCTCGTCCGCTCAGTGCCGCGCTGGGCGGGCCGACCTGGCTCAAGTGCGAGAACGTGCAGCGTGCCGGCTCGTACAAGGTGCGGGGCGCGTACGTGCGGATCTCCCGGCTGTCGGCGGCGGAGCGGGAGCGCGGCGTGGTCGCCGCCAGCGCGGGCAACCACGCGCAGGGCGTGGCCCTCGCCGCCGGCCTGGTCGGCACGCACGCCACGGTCTTCATGCCGATCAACGCGCCGCTGCCGAAGGTGGCGGCCACCAAGGGGTACGGCGCGCAGGTCGAGCTGGCCGGCAACACCGTCGACGAGTCGTTGGTCGCCGCCCACACGTACGCCGAGCGCACCGGGGCGGTGCTGATCCACCCCTTCGACCACCGGGACGTGATCGCCGGCCAGGGGACTGTCGCGCTGGAGATCCTCGAACAGTGCCCGGACGTGAAGACGATCATCACCGGGGTCGGTGGCGGCGGTCTGATCTCGGGGCTGGCGGTGGCCGCGAAGGCGTTGCGGCCGGAGGTGCGGATCATCGGCGTCCAGGCGGCCGGTGCGGCGGCGTTCCCGCCCTCACTGGTGGCCGGGGAGCCGGTCCGGCTGCCGACCTTCGCCACGATCGCCGACGGCATCGCGGTCGGCCGTCCGGGCGAGATCACCTTCAACCACGTGCGCAAACTGGTCGACGAGGTCGTGACGGTCTCCGAGGAGGACATCTCCCGGGCCCTGCTGATGCTGCTGGAACGCGGCAAGCAGGTCGTCGAGCCGGCCGGGGCGGTCGGTGTCGCCGCGCTGCTGGCGGGCGCGGTCGAGGTGGAGACGCCGGTGGTGGCGGTGCTGTCCGGCGGCAACATCGACCCGTTGCTGATGCTGCGGGTGATCGAGCACGGGCTGGCCGCCGCGGGTCGCTACCTGCGGGTGACGGTGCGGTGTTCGGATCGGCCGGGGCAGCTCGCGTCGCTGCTCAGCCAGATCGCCGAGCATCGGGCCAACGTCGTCGACGTGGAGCACCAGCGCGCCAACCCGCACCTCGGCCTGGGTGAGGTGGAGGTGGCGCTGTCGGTCGAGACCCGGGGCGTGGAGCACTCGGACACGCTGATCAGCGCCTTGCGGGCCAGCGGCTACCAGGTGGTCTTCGCGGCCGAGGCGTGACACCGGTGGGTGTCACGCCTCGGGAACTCGCGTCGGAGTCGGGTGGTGCGGTCGGCGACGTCAGCCGGAGAACGGCTCGAAGCTGACCACCGTCACCTTGATGTCGGCACCGCTCGGTGCCGTGTAGGTGCAGGTCTGCCCGGCCCGGCCGCCCAGGATCGCCTTGCCGAGCGCCGACTCGGGGCTGTAGACGGTGAGATCGGTGGTGGCGGCGATCTCCCGCGAGCCGAGCAGGAACGTCTCGGTGTCGTCGGTGTCGTCGTCGAAGTAGATCGTCACGACCATGCCGGGCGAGACCGCGTCCGCCGTCGGCGCCTCGCCGACCTTCGCGGTGCGCAGCAGCTCCGTCAGGTAGCGGATGCGACCCTCGGCCTTGCCCTGCTCCTCGCGGGCGGCGTGGTAGCCGCCGTTCTCCCGCAGGTCGCCCTCCTCGCGCCGAGCGTTGATCTCGGCGGCGATGGCCGGTCGGTTGGCGATGTGCTCGTCGAGCTCGGCCTGGAGGCGGTCGTACGCGTCCTGCGACAGCCAGGTGGCGGGCGCCTCGTTGCCAGTGGACACAGGCGTTCTCCTCAGTTGTGCGTGGCTGGCTGACAGGTGAACTACCAAGTTACCAGTGCGGTACGACACAGCGTGTCGGCCATCACCGCGGGTGCCCGGATCCGACACCGCGCGTAGATGGGCTCCGGCCCTCGGTCAGAGCGTTGTTTCCGCAGGTCAGGACGGTGGTCGGCAGCGTAGGACCTCGCCGATGAACGGCCGTGCGGTGGTGGCCAGGCGGTGCCGGGTCGTCACGTGCCGGTTGCCGGGTTCGGCCGTCACCGTGACCTGCTCCCGGGCCACCTCGGCACCAGCGCGGTCGCGAGCGCGCAGTACGCAGACAGCCGATCCACCCGCTGGCACGGTCACCCGGAAGTCGACAAGCACCTGGTTGTCGGTGATGTCCGTGTAAGTGATCACCTGGGCGTCGTAGACCGGATCGCCGTACTGGCGGTAGAGCCGTACCGAGATCACGGTCAGCGTCCCGACGAGCGCCAGCAGCACCAGTGCCGCCAGCAGCGTGCGTCGCCGCCGCCCGCCCGGTGCCCGGCGGCGGCCGTAGCGCCCGGCCGGGAAAACCGGCGCGCCTGAGGAAATTGTGGCGTGCGTCTCGGTCACCGGCGGGTATCTCCTGGCGTTGTTGTCGGCGGCATCGGCAAGAATGGCAGAGTCCCATCCTCCCACCCGGCTCAGCGGCAGGAATGGCAGGTCATGCCAGCGCTGCTGACCGGCGGCAAGGGTGCGGCGAGAAGATCCCGGCAGGTCAGCCGGTCGAGCCCGGTCGGGTCCACCGTCCGGCACAGACGAGGAGCGCCGAAGTTGGCAGAGCAACTGCGTCTCATGGCCGTGCACGCGCACCCGGACGACGAGTCGAGCAAGGGTGCGGCGACGACGGCGAAATACGTCGCACAGGGGGTGGACGTCCTGGTCGTGACGTGCACGGGCGGTGAGCGCGGGAGCGTGCTCAACCCGAAGCTCGACCGACCGGACGTGTGGGCCAACATCGCCGACATCCGGCGTGCCGAGATGGACGCCGCCCGGGCGATCCTCGGCATCGACCAGGCGTGGCTCGGTTTCGTCGACTCCGGTCTGCCCGAGGGTGACCCGCTGCCGCCGCTGCCCGAGGGTTGTTTCGCCCTGCAGGACGTCGAGGTGGCCGCCGGGCCCCTGGTGCGGTTGATGCGCGAGTTCCGTCCGCACGTGGTCACCACGTACGACGAAGAGGGTGGCTACCCGCACCCGGACCACATCATGTGCCACAAGGTGAGCGTGGCCGCCTTCGAGGCCGCCGGTGACCCGGAGCGCTACCCGGAGCTGGGTGCGCCCTGGCAGCCGTTGAAGCTCTACTACGACATCGGCTTCTCCAAGGGCAAGATCATGGCCCTGCACGAGGGCATGCTGGCCGCGGGGCTGGAGTCGCCCTACGAGGAGTGGCTCAAGCGGTGGGAGGACCGGCCCGACAAGGGCCCCCGGATCACCACCCGCGTCGAGTGCGCCGAATACTTCCCGGTCCGTGACGACGCGCTGCGCGCCCACGCCACCCAGGTCGACCCGGACGGCTTCTGGTTCCACGTGCCGATGGAGCTTCAGCAGCGTGCCTGGCCGACCGAGGATTACGAGCTGGCCCGCTCGATGGTCGACAGCCCGCTGCCCGAGTCGGATCTCTTCGCCGGGGTGCGGGAGACGGCGCACGCACGCTGATTCCGGGCGGGTCTACCCTGGTTACCAACCGCACATCGGAGGAACGCCATGCTGACCGCTGCCCAGGTGCTCGCGGAGAACAACTTCGGGGACACCCGCACGGGTGGTCTGGCCGGCCCGATGGGCCTGTTCCTCATCCTGCTGTTGGCCACCGCGACCATCCTGCTGATCCGCAACATGAACTCCCGGCTGCGCCGCCTGCCGGACCGGTTCCCGCAGCAGGCGGGGCCGACCGACCCGACCAGGGCCGACGCGGCAGTCGTCGATCCGACAGACGGGACCGGGGGGCGTGATTCATCCACGCCCGCTCCCAATGGGCGCCAGCAGCACCGGAACGGGTAGTCGCCCCATGAATCACGCCGAACCGGTTGGTCGCCCCCTGTTGCGGCCACCCGGTTTGGCTTAGCCTTCCGCCGGGGGACCAAAAGTCTCCGAGCCGTGTGCGGGAGGGGGCGCCGATGACCAGCACAGCACCGGCCGCCCGCCGTAACCTCGGCCGGCCGGCTGACGGGGGAGGTCGATGACCTCCGGTTCAGCCGACGACTCGTTCGACCGGCTCGGGGTGCGAGGCACTCCGGGCCGGTTACTCGTGCTCACCGCGGCCGTCACCCTGACCGCCGTGGTCGCCGCCGCCGTCGGCTTGACCCTCCCCGCCACGCTGCCGGCCGACGACCCACTCGGCGGTCCGGCCCGGTTCGCCATCGCGGTCGCCGTCCTCGGCCTCGCCCAGCTGGCCCGGCTCCGATTCCGTTCGGCCGCGGGCATGGTCAGCATCACCTGGGGTGAGGCGGCGCTGATCGTCTGCCTCTATCTGGCCCCGGCCGGTTGGCTCCCGTCCGCCACGCTGCTCGGCACCGGGCTGGCCTGGACGATGCTCTCGCTGCACAACGACCGCCGTCCGGTTCTGGAGATCGTCCGCATCGCCGCCTCGCTGACCGCCGCGTCAGCGCTGGCGGTCTCCGTGACCACGGCGCTCGGCCGACCGCTGCTCTCCCCACCCACCCCGATGCTGTCGCTGGCCGTGCTCGCCGGTTCGGTGACCTATCTGCTGGTGACCGCCTGGCTGGGTGGGGTGACGTTGGGCCTGCGGCACGGCCTGCCGATCGGGCCGCCGCTCCTCGCCGCGCTGCGCGGCAAACTGCTGATGTTCGTCGGCAACGTGGCGGTCGGCCTGGTGGTGGTCGCCCTGCTGGAGCTCGACCCGCGCTGGTTGCTGTTGCTGCCGCCGCTGCTGTGGCTGCTCCAGCAGACCTACCGCTACCGGCTGCGCTCCGATCTGGAGCGCCGCACCTGGAGGGCCTTCGCCGAGGCCACCGCCGCCCTCAACCAGCTCGACGAGCGCGGTGTCGCCAGCGCGGCGGTCACCGGAGCACTGACCCTCTTCAACGCCGAACTGGTGGACGTCGACGTGGCCCGCGCCGACGGCCGGTGGCACCGGTACCGGGGCGACGCCAGCGGCCAACTGGCCGACCGCGAGACGGTCCCACCCGACGGGACGGAGCCGGACGAGCACGAGCACGAGCTGAGTCGGGCACTGGTCGTCGGCGACACGCCCGTGGGGCGGCTACGGGTGCGGTTTCCCCGTTCGGCGCCGCCCACCGCCCGCGAACGCGACGCCGTAGCCGCGTTCGGCGACGCGCTCGCTGCCGCGCTGCACGACGCCGCAACGCACCGCGAGCTGCGGTTGGTGACCGCCCGCTCGTCGTACGAGGCGGTGCACGACCCGCTCACCGGGTTGGTCAACCGGGCGGCGATGCTCGGCAAGGGTGACCAGTCGCTGCGGCAGCTCGCGCACGATCACCCGGTGGCGCTACTGCTGCTGGACATCAACCAGTTCAAGGAAGTCAACGACACCCTCGGTCACGCCGCCGGCGACCAGTTGCTGCGGCTGACCGCGAACCGGCTCGAAGCGCTCGTCCGCCCCGGCGACCTGCTCGGCCGCCTCGGCGGCGACGAGTTCGCCCTGCTCCTGACCAAGGTGCCGGTGCTCGGCGACCGGGCCGCCCCGATGGCCCACGCGTTGCGCCAGGCCCGGGAGGTCGCCGAACGGCTGGCCGCGCCGACCGAGGTGGCCGGCGTCCGGATGTCGATCGAGGTCTCCGTCGGGGTCGTGGTGGCCGACGCGGGCACCGCCGACCTGACCGAGCTGCTGCGCCGGGCCGACATCGCGATGTACCAGGCCAAGGAGGGTGGCGGCAACGTCGCCGCGTACGACGGCACCCGGGACGCGGCCAGCACCGATCAGCTCGCCCTGCTGGCCGAGCTTCGTGAGGCGTTGACGGTCGACGACCAGTTGGTGCTGGCGTTGCAACCGGCCGTCGATCTGACCACCGGTGCCCCCACCGGTGTGGAGGCGCTGATCCGCTGGCAGCATCCCCGGCGGGGGTGGCTGAACCCGGCGGACTTCATCCGCCCGGTGGAGAACAGTGAGCAGCTCGGCACCTTCACCCGCTACGTGCTGGACAAGGCGCTCGGGGTGGCCGCCGGCTGGGCCCGGGAGGGGTTGGACGTCCCGATCTCGGTCAACCTGTCGGCGCGTAGCCTGCTCGACCCCCGGTTGCCCGCGGAGATCGCCGACGCGCTGCGTCGGCACCAGGTGCCACCGCACCGGCTCGTCCTGGAGATCACCGAGACGGTGGTGATGAGCGAGTTGGAGATCATCGACGAGGTGCTGGCCACGCTCCGGTCGATGGGTGTGCAACTCGCCGTGGACGACTTCGGCACCGGCTTCTCGTCGCTGACCTTCCTCACCCGCATCGCCGTCGACGAGTTGAAGGTGGACCGCTCGTTCGTGATCAAGATGGTGGATTCGCCGGAGGCGGCGGCGATCGTACGCACGACCGTGGGCCTCGCCCACGAGCTGGGGCTGCGGGTGGTCGCCGAGGGGGTGGAGACCGCCGAGCAGCGGATGGCGCTGGCCGAGCTGGGCTGCACCTCCGCACAGGGCTACCACTTCTTCAAGCCGATGCCGGCGGACAAGATAGGCGCGGTGCTGGGGTCGCTGCGCGACTCGGCGGAGTCGAACGTGTTCCGGCTGCGCGCCGACGGCGCCTCCTGACCGCCGGGCACGCCTGGGCGGGGGTGGTTATGGTCGTCGGGTGAACCGACTCGCCGACGCCACAAGCCCGTACCTGCTCCAGCACGCCGACAACCCGGTCGACTGGTGGCAGTGGTCCGACGAGGCGTTCGCCGAGGCGAGACGGCGCGACGTCCCGGTGCTCATCTCGGTCGGTTACGCCGCCTGTCACTGGTGTCACGTGATGGCCCACGAGTCGTTCGAGAACGAGCAGGTCGGGGCCCTGCTGAACGACGACTTCGTGTCGATCAAGGTGGATCGCGAGGAGCGTCCCGACGTGGACGCGATCTACATGACCGCGACCCAGGCGATGACCGGCCAGGGCGGCTGGCCGATGACCGTCTTCGCCACCCCGGACGGCACCCCGTTCTTCTGCGGCACCTACTTCCCGAAGGCCAACTTCGTCCAGTTGCTCCAGTCGGTCACCACCGCCTGGCGGGAGCAGCGCGAGGCGGTACTGCGCCAGGGGTCCGCGGTGGTCGAGGCGATCGGCGGCGCGCAGGCCGTGGGCGGCCCCACCGCGTCGCTGGACGCGTCGCTGCTCGACGCCGCAGCCGGCCAACTGGCCAAGGAGTACGACGCGACGAACGGCGGCTTCGGCGGTGCCCCGAAGTTCCCACCGCACATGAACCTGCTCTTCCTGCTGCGCCACCACCAGCGCACCGGCGACCCGCAGAGCTTGGAGATCTGCCGGCACACCGCCGAGGCGATGGCCCGTGGCGGCATCTACGACCAGCTCGCCGGGGGCTTCGCCCGGTATTCGGTGGACGCGCACTGGACGGTGCCGCACTTCGAGAAGATGCTCTACGACAACGCGCTCCTGCTGCGCCTCTACACCCAGCTGTGGCGGCTCACCGGTGACCCGCTGGCCCGCCGGGTCGCCCGGGACACCGCCCGGTTCCTCGCCGACGAGCTGCACCGACCGGGCGAGGGGTTCGCCTCGGCGCTGGACGCCGACACCGAGGGCGTCGAGGGCCTCACCTACGCCTGGACGCCCGCACAGCTCGTGGAGGCGCTGGGCGAGGAGGACGGTAGGTGGGCCGCCGACCTCTTCACGGTGACGGATGAAGGCACCTTTGAGTACGGCACGAGCGTGCTGCGGCTCGCCCGGGACGTGGACGATGCCGCGCCCGAGGTCCGGGCCCGCTGGCAGCAGGTGGTGGGACGGCTCCTCGCGGCCCGGGACACCCGCCCGCAGCCGGCCCGCGACGACAAGGTGGTGGCCGCCTGGAACGGGCTGGCGATCACCGCTATCGCCGAGTTCCAGCAGGTCGCCGCCCTGTACGCGTCTCCGCAGGACGAGGACGCCAACCTGATGGACGGTGTGACGATCGTCGCCGACGGGGCGATGCGTCAGGCCGCCGAGCACCTGGCCACCGTGCACCTGGTCGACGGGCGGCTGCGCCGGGTCTCCCGGGACGGCACTGTCGGCGAACCGGCCGGTGTGCTGGAGGACTACGGCAACGTGGCCGAGGCCTTCTGCGCGCTGCACCAGCTCACCGGCGAGGGGCGCTGGCTCACACTGGCCGGCGAATTGCTGGACACCGCCCTGGCACGCTTCGCCGCA
Organism: Micromonospora sp. WMMD1155; assembly: GCF_029581275.1. Lineage (NCBI taxonomy): Bacteria > Bacillati > Actinomycetota > Actinomycetes > Micromonosporales > Micromonosporaceae > Micromonospora > Micromonospora sp. WMMD1155. The sequence goes on along the minus strand of NZ_CP120742.1, from coordinate 1,762,648 downwards.
CCCGGCGGTGCCTTCTACGACACCGCCGACGACGCGGAACGGCTGGTCGCCCGACCCGCCGACCCGACCGACAACGCCACCCCGTCCGGCCGGTCCGCGTTGGTCGCCGGGCTGGTCGCGTACTCGGCGCTGACCGGGCAGACCCGCTACCGGGAGGCCGCCGAGGCCGCGCTCGCCACCGTCGCGCCGATCGTCGGGCGGCACGCCCGGTTCACCGGGTACGCGGCCATGGCCGGCGAGGCGTTGCTCTCCGGGCCGTACGAGATCGCCGTGGCGACCGAGGACCCGGAGGGCGACCCCCTGGTGGCCGCGGCCCGTCGCCACGCCCCGCCCGGGGCGGTGGTCGTCGCCGGACGTCCGGACCAGCCGGGTGTGCCACTGCTCGCCGACCGCCCACTGGTCGACGGGCGGTCCGCCGCGTACGTCTGCCGGGGTTTCGTCTGTCAGCGGCCGGTCACCTCGGTCGAGGAACTGGTCGCCGAGCTGCGGGACGCCGGTAGCACCCAGTAGTCGTCGGTGGGCGGGGCCGGTGCTGCCACACGGTGCGCGGCCCGGGGTCACCGGCCCTCCCGGGGAGGCGCGCCGGGGGCCCGGATAGGCTGGCCGCGCTATGGATTCCCGTACCGGTCTGCCTGTTGTCGGCATGGTGGGTGGCGGCCAGTTGGCCCGGATGACCCACCAGGCCGCGATCGCCCTCGGCCAGTCACTGCGTGTGCTCGCCACCGCCCCCGACGACGGCGCGGCGCTGGTCGCCGCCGACGTCCAGTACGGCGACCACACCGACCTGGCCGCCCTGCGCACCTTCGCCAAGGGCTGCGACGTCGTCACCTTCGACCACGAGCATGTGCCCTCCGAGCACATCCGCACGCTGGCGGCGGAAGGGGTGACCCTCTACCCGCCGGCGGACGCGCTGCTGCACGCCCAGGACAAGCAGGTGATGCGGGAGCGCCTCACCGAGCTGGGTGCGCCCAACCCGGCGTGGCGGCCGGTCGGCGAGCCCGCCGACCTGGTCGGCTTCGGCGAGCAGGTCGGGTGGCCGGTGGTGCTCAAGGCGGCGCGTGGCGGCTACGACGGTCGGGGCGTCTGGATGGTCGACGACGCCGCCCAGGCAGCCGAGCTGGCGGCCACGCTGCTGGCCGGTGGCACCCGGCTGATCGTCGAGGAGCGGGTGCCGCTGCGTCGCGAGTTGGCCGTGCAGGTGGCCCGGTCGCCGTTCGGTCAGGTGGCCGCGTACCCGGTGGTCGAGACCGTGCAGCGCGACGGCATCAACGTCGAGGTGCTGGCACCGGCACCGGACCTGGACGAGGAGCTGGCGGTCTCCGCCCAGCAGCTCGCCATCGACCTGGCCACCGCGCTGGGTGTGATCGGCCTGCTGGCGGTGGAGCTGTTCGAGGTGCGTGACGACGCCGGTCGTCCCGCCATCGTCGTCAACGAGCTGGCGATGCGTCCGCACAACTCCGGGCACTGGACCATCGAGGGTGCCCGGACCTCCCAGTTCGAGCAGCACGTGCGGGCGGTGCTGGACTACCCGATGGGCGACACGGCGCTGACCGCGCCGGTGGTGGTGTCGGCGAACGTGCTCGGCGGCGAGCCCGGCGGGATGTCGATCGACGAGCGGCTGCACCACCTCTTCGCCGCCGAGCCGGGCGCCAAGGTGCACCTCTACGGCAAACAGGTGCGACCGGGCCGGAAGATCGGGCACGTCACGGTGCTCGGGGACGACCTGGACGACCTTCGGGCACGGGCGGCACGAGCCGCGCGCTGGTTGCGCGAGGGCCACGAGTGAGCGGGAACGAGGAGAGGGCCGCAGTGAGCACGGTCGGGTTGATCATGGGCAGCGACTCGGACTGGCCGACCATGCGGGCCGCCGCCGAGGTCCTGGACGACTTCGGTGTGTCGTACGAGGTGCGGGTGGTCTCGGCGCACCGGACTCCGGTCGCGATGATCGAGTACGGCCGCGACGCCGCCGACCGTGGCCTCAAGGTGATCATCGCCGGGGCGGGCGGGGCCGCCGCGCTGCCGGGCATGGTGGCCTCGGTGACACCGCTGCCGGTGATCGGTGTGCCGGTGCCGCTGAAGCACCTCGACGGCATGGACTCGCTGCTGTCCATCGTGCAGATGCCGGCCGGAGTCCCGGTCGCCACCGTGTCCATCGGCAACGCCCGCAACGCCGGCCTGCTGGCCGTACGAATCCTCGGCGCAACCGACGAAGGGCTGCGCACCAGGATGGTGGCCTACCAGCGGGATCTGGAGGAGCTGGTAGCCGCCAAGGAAGCCGCCCTCCACGAAACCCTCCGCTGACCCAACGGCCCCGCGAACCACGCCGGCCGACCGCAGCGGGCCCGCGAACCACGCCGGCCGACCGCAGCGGGCCCGCAAACCGTGCCCGCCGACCGCAGCGGGACCGCAAACCGTGCCCGCTCAGCCTGCGTCGTCGCCCACCCGGCCGTGACCCTCCGGTTTCACCTCATGCCGCGCAGCGCGGTCTGCAGGCGCTCCTGGGCGCGGCGGCGGCGTTCGTTGCTCGCCCCGAGCACGAGCAGCAGGATGCCGACCGGGATGAGTGCCAGCCAGGGGCCGAGGCTGACCAGTGCGTGGATGGCCGCGATCGCGGTGACCGACGCGCCGACGATCACCGGGGCCTGCTGCCTGGTGGACGAGCCGAAGATCAGCACCGCGACCGCGCCGAGCAGCAACAGCATCTGCCGTAAGGTGCTGGACTCAGTGGCCAGGACGATCGCCAGGGTCGGGACGAAGGCGGTGACCAGCGCCGGCCCGTACGCCACCCAGCTGCTCAGATCAGGTCGGTGACGCAGTTCGAGCACACCGACGAGGAGCGCCAGCGCGGCGAACGGCAGCGTGTACGCCTCGGGCAGCGCGACGTCGGCGACCCGCATCAGGATCCACCAGGCGGTGATCTCGCAGACCACCACCGCCCAGAACAGGATCCGGCGTTCCACCGGGCGTCGACCGGGCCGGGTCGCCGCCACCCCGAGGACCGCGCCCCAGGCGGCCAGCAGCGCGGCGATGTGTCGGGGCGAGTCGAAGGCGAGAGCCAGCGCGATGAGCGCCGCAGCGTACCCGGTCCATTCCACGGTGGAGGCTTCGCGTTGCGCCTCGGGGCGGCGTAGCCGGGGCAGGGTCGCGGCGAGGACCTGCAGGACCGCCCCGACGGCGAGCACACCGAACGCGGACCAGACCGCGGCCAGCCCGGCGACCAGGCCGAGGGTGAGCACGAAGAGCTGCGCCATGAGTGAGGCGAACAGCCAGCCGAGGATGCGCGCCCGCTGGGTGGCGCCGAACAGCGCCGCCACCGCGCCCACCCCGACCGCGCTGCCGAGCGTGAACAGGGTCATCTGCCGGTCGGCGAGACTGCCGGCGAGTCCGGCGCTGCCGCCGGCCAACCCGATGACGAATACCAGGACCCGGGCCAGTCGCAGCGAGCGGGCCCGTTCGACCAGCGGCGGCGGTGGGGTCAGCGCGAGGCCGAGCATCGCGATGGTGAAGACGGAGAGCGCCGCGACGGTGCTCGCCGGCCATCCGCTGCCCAGCGCGATGGGTGTGATCAACAGCGTGACGGCGGCCCCGGGCAGCACCACCGGCACGGCGCGGGAACGTCGGCCACCACTGAAGCCGGTGGCCGCGAGCGCCGCGGTCGCGGTGAGCAGGAGCGCCGTCAGCACGTGGGTGGGGTCGACCACGTCCGGGGGCGGGGTGAGCAGCTCCGGCGGCGGGCCCTCCCAGATCCGGGTCAGGGTGCGGTGCGGCTCGACCAGGGCGGCGACCAGCGCGGGGGCGATCGAGGCGAGTGCCAGGGCGGTCGGGAGGGCCGCTGCGGCCAGAGCACCGGCGGCGGGGTTGAACCGCCACCGCCGTCGCTCCGGGTCGTCCGGCAGCCGCCGTAGGGCGCCGTCGAGTCGTACCGCCCACCGCCGGACCGGCTGGGCGGCGCCGGTGGGCGGCACGGTGGCCGCTCGGATCAGCTCGGCCAGCACGCCGAGCAGGGCCGCCGCAGCGGCGTAGACGCCCGCGGCGAGGCCGGTGGGGATGGCGGCGAGGGCACTGATGGTGGCCCCGCCGACCACCGCGGCGCTGACCCAGGGCAGATATTGCGGCACCTCGCGGCGGACCGCGGCCACGGCGGCGAGGCCGAGGCTGGACGCGGCGAGCGCCGCGGTCAGCACCACCTGAGCCGAGTGTTGGAACTCGGCGGCCAACGCCGCCACCGCGCCGGGCAGGGCCAGCAGCGCTGCGCCCAGGGCAGCGCCGCCGATCTGCGCCAGGTGCGGTGGCATCCCCTCGGTGTCGATGTCGGTCACCTGCGGACCGGCCAGGACGCGGGCCAGCGTGGCCACCACCACGCCGATGAGCGCGATGCTGCCCAGGGCCAGCGCGGTGGTCCACGGTCGGACCAACCCGGCTCCGGCGGCGTGCAACGCGACCACCCCGGCCACGGTGGCGCGGGACAGCCCGGCGCGGGCCTCCTCGGTGGCGACCGCCGCGATGCCGTACACGGTGGCGACCATCCCGCCGATCAGGACCGGCGACCACCAGGCCAGGTCGAACGCCGCGGGCGCGCCGATCGTGGCGAGCACCGCCGCCGCACCTGACACGTCCCAGCGCCAGGGCGGGGGGAGCAGGATGGCGGCGGCGAGAGCCAACAGTGCCAACGCGACAGGTGCCTGCCAGGTGGAACCACCGACCGGGGCGGCGGGCCAGCCGCTCAGGTCGCCTCTCCAGATCGGGCCGGGGGTGGCGAGCACGCCGAGACCGCCGCGTACCGCCGACCAGCCGGCGAGCACCCCGATGAGCAGACCACCGACGGCGAGGCCGAGGACCGGCCCGCGTCGCCACTCCTCCGGCATGCTGCGGGCACCCACCGCGACGACCAGGACGAGAGCGGCGGCCACCGCCAACTGCCCGCCCGGCGCTAGCACCGCCCCGATCCGGACCAGCGTGGCGACCAGGGCGGTGGTGACCGCGGCGGCGGCCAGGTCCGAGCCGTCGAGGCTGAGGTCGGCGCGCCGCCCGGCGTCGATGGAGGGTGCCAGGAAGAGCAACACCGCCGCGACCAGCAGGAGCGCGCCGACCCAGGCGTCGGCGACGGTGGCGCCGGGCGCGCCGAACGCGGCGGCGGTGACCAGCAGCGCGCCCAACCCGGCGCCGACCGACAGCGGAACGGGGATGCGACGTTGGGAGACCTGCACGACGGCGGCGTACCCGAGGGTCACACAGACGGCCAGGAAGCTGGCGGCCAGGACCGGGACGGTCACCTCCCGCAGGCTGGCCGGGGTGGGGGTCGGATCTTTCGGCATGGTGGCGGTCACGAACGCGGCCACCGCCCCGGGCAGGGCGAACGCGGCACCACCGGCGGCCCAGGCGGTGACCGTGTCGGAGGCGGCCGAGGCGATCCGGATTCGGGGTGCCGACGCGACGAGCGCGCCGGCCACGAACAGGGCGATCAGGACCGCAGCGGTGAGGGTGGGGCGGGCCAGGCTCGCGCCGGCGCCGAAGAGGCCCACCACCGCCGCGCCGACGGCGTGCGCCACGGCGGCGCGGTCGCTGCGGGCGGAGAGCCCGATGACACCGATCCCGATCGCGGTGATCACCATCGGCCACGGTGCCGCCGCCCAGCCGAGACCGAACGAGGCCGGAACGGCGAGCGCGGTGAGCGCCGCGCCGGCGACCGCGAACTCGCGGCGGATCTCCGGGGGCAGAGCCAGCACCGCCGCGATGGTCAGCAGGAACGCGGCGGCCGCGAGCTGCCAGGTGGTCGGACCGACCGCCGCCGCCAACTCGGCCGGGTACCGGCTGAGGTCGGCACCCCAGGCGGGCAACGCCGCCCGAACCGGTGCGACCCCGGCGCGTAGTGCACCTCCGGCGACCACCAGACCGCTGACGGTCAGCGCCACCGCCGAGGCGATCTGCGGGCCACGGCGGGCGGTCTCGGGGACCGCGCGGACCGCCAGCCCGGTCACCGTGATCACCATCGCGATCACCAGCAACGCCTGGCCGGGCAGCGCCACCGAGGCGATTCGGCTGAGCGCACCGATCACGGCGAGGGTGACGATGCCGGCCGCGACGTCGGGCAACGGTGGTCGACGCAGCACCAGCGCACCGGCCAGCCCGACTGCGGCGGCCAGCAGCAGCACCGTTCCGGCACCGGTCGCCGTCGGCACGGTCTGCGCCCGCAGCAGGGCGGTGACCGCGTACGCCAGGGCGCCGGCGACCGCCACCGCGTGCAGCAACCAGGTCAGCTCGCGTAGCCCGGGCACCGGGCGGGCCGGTCGCGGGTCGGGGGAACCCGCACCGGCGTCGACCAGCTCGGCGGCCTCCTCCGGATCACCCTCCGGCCGGCTCTCGGCGCTGCGTTGGCGGGGCGCCGACGAGGTGCCCGGCAGGGGCAGGTCCTGCCGGACGGGGCGTTCCATGACCACGACGGAGCGGACCAGCCAGAGGTCGACCAGGGCGACCAGGGCCAACACCAGTGCCCAACCGCCCGGTCCGGTGATCCGGTCGTACGCGAGCAGCGGCAGCACCGGCTGTGCGGCGAGCACGGTGGCGAAACGGGGCGCGCGCAGACCCGTCCAGCCGGCGTACCCGAACGCGACGCCCGCCGTGAGCGCGAAGATCACGCCACTGAAGAGGGTGGCGGAGACACCGCCGGTGCCGATGCGGTCCACCGCCCAGAGGGCGTTGCCGGCGAGCGGCACCAGGAGGAGGCCGACCGCGGCGATGGTCTCGGCGGTCGAGGTGAGCCCGCGCCGGGCCAGCACCGGAGGGGCGAGCAGCATCAGCACGGTGGCCAGGAGCAGAATGCCCAGCCGGGCCACCGCGTCCATCGAGCTGGTCGCCACCGCGGCGAAGACCACCGCGGCCACGCCGAGCAGCAGCGCGCCCAGCCCGAGCGGGATGTTCTGCACCTCGCGTGACGAGGCCTCCGGCGGGTGCGCCGGGTCGTCCGGGCCGAGCCAGCTCCCCCGGGGAGGTGGCGGCGGGTCCTCCGGGGCGGGTGGGGTGTTCTGCCGGGGCACCCGGGGCGGCGCTCCGGTGGTGGCGGTCGGTGGCCGCCGGCCGGGGCGGCGCCGCAGCACCCGACGGGGCCGGGTGGCCTGCTTGACGCGCTCCTCGCCCGCGTGGGCCAGGATGTCCCGCTGGAAGAGGGCGGCCTGCATCTTGGCGGCGATCTGCCGCTGCTCACGGGCGATGGCGGCGTCGCGCGCCTTCATCTCCGCGATGGAACGTTCGATGTCCGCCAGGTGCTCGACCCACTGTGGCTGGTCAGCCCCACAGTGCGGGCATCGCACGGCCGGCTTGATCTCCCGGCCGCACGAGGAGCATTGAAAGGTCGCCACGACACCCCTCCACCCGCACTGTGGACTCCCACTGTCGCAGCATGCCCAAAGCCGGCGCGGATTTCGACTCTTGTCGGCGGGTCCGGGGCAAACAACGACACCGGCCGGCCCCGAGACGCTCGGTGGCCGGCCGGTGGAGGTCGTCCGGTCAGGGGCGGCCCATGCCCCGGTACTCCCAGCCGGCCTGGGTCCACAGTGCCGAATCGAGGCAGTTGCGGCCGTCGACCACCTTGCGGCCGCTGACCAGTTCACCGAGGGCGACCGGGTCGGCGTTACGGAAGTCGGCCCACTCGGTGAGAACGCAGACCAGGTCGGCGTCGGTGACCGCCTCGTTGATGCCCGTCTCGTAGGTCAGCTCGGGGACCGCGCGGCGGGCGTTGTCGGTGCCCTGCGGGTCGTACACGTGCACGTCGGCCCCGGCCTTGTGCAGCAGCGCGGCGACGGCGAGCGCCGGGGCGTCGCGGACGTCGTCGGTGTTGGGCTTGAAGGTGGCGCCGAGCACGGCGATGCGGGTGCCGGAGAGGTCCGGCCCGGCCGGGCCGGAGCGGCGGCCGAGCAGATCCGCGGCGAGGTTCAGCACCCGGGTACGACGACGCAGGTTGATCAGGTCGACCTCGTGCAGGAAACGCAGCGCCTCACCGGCGCCCAACTCCTGGGCCCGGGCCTGGAACGCCCGGATGTCCTTGGGCAGGCAGGCGCCGCCGAAGCCGAGACCGGCCTGGAGGAACCGGTTGCCGATACGCGGGTCGTAGCCGATCGCGCGGGCCAGTTGGGTGACGTCGCCGCCGGACGCCTCGCAGACCTCGGCCATCGCGTTGATGAAGGAGATCTTGGTGGCCAGGAAGGCGTTCGCGGCGACCTTGACCAGCTCGGCGGTGGCGAAGTCGGTGACCACCAGGGGCACCTCGCGGTCCTCGGTGGCGGCCAGGTCGAACACGCCCTTGTGCGCGGCGTAGAGCATGCCGTTGGCCCACTCGCTCTTCACGCCCACCACGATCCGGTTGGGGCGCAGGACGTCGTCGACGGCGAAGCCCTCCTGGAGGAACTCGGGGCTCCAGGCCACCTCGACGCCGAGGTCGTCGGGAGTGTGCTTGCCGACGAGCTGCTCCACCCACTCGGCCGTGCCCACCGGCACGGTGGACTTGCCGACGATCAGTGCCTTGCGGGTCAGGTGCTGGGCGAGGCCGGTGACGGACGCCTCGACGTACGACAGGTCGGCGCCCATCCCGTCGGCCCGCTGGGGGGTGCCGACGCAGATGAAGTGCACGTCACCGAACTCGGCGGTCTCGGCGATGTCGGTGCTGAAGCGCAGGCGTCCGGCGGCGAGGTTGCGCCGGAGCAGCTCGTCCAGGCCGGGCTCGTGGATCGGCACCTGACCGGCGTTCAACATCGCGATCTTGTCCGCGTCGACGTCGAACCCGAGCACGTCGTAGCCCAGTTCGGCGTAGCAGATGGCGTACGTCGCACCGAGGTAGCCGGTCCCCAGGAACGTCACCCGCGGCCGAGGTGCGCCCGAGGGCGGTGTCACCGCGGCGATGGCGGGGGTCGGCTGGATGGTGGGATAGGGGATCGTCACGCCTGTCTTCTCCGCTCGCACTGGCGTCGCGTCGTCTCGTCGCGTCGCATTCTGCTGCGGCGCCTGGGCGGGGCACCGGAGGGGTGGCTCACTGTCTGGTCTCCATCATCGCCCAGCGGCGTGGGTGCACCCTCATGCCCATGCCTACGCGCCGGTAACATCTCCTGAACTGCAGTCGCTAGTCTTCAGTCTGCGCGGTCGGCGGTCAGGAGTCGTCACAGACTGCGCATGATAGCGGTGAAGGGGAGGGGCCGACATGGCCGCAGGGGAGTCGTTCGACGTCTACCGGTTGCCCGATGAGCATCTGGCGATCCGGGAGGCGGTCCGGGAGGTCTGCACGGCGAAGGTCGCCCCGCACGCCGCCGAGGCCGACGAGACCGGGGAGTTCCCCAAGGCGTCCTACGACGCGCTGCGCGCGGCCGACTTCCACGCTCCCCACATCCCCGAGGAGTACGGCGGCGCGGGCGCTGACGCGCTGGCCACCGCCATCGTGATCGAGGAGGTCGCCCGTGCCTGCGCGTCCTCCTCGCTGATCCCGGCGGTGAACAAGCTCGGCACGATGCCGCTGCTGTTGTCCGGTTCCGAGGAGATCAAGCGCCGCTATCTGACGCCGGTGGCGGCGGGCGAGGCCATGTTCTCGTACTGCCTCTCCGAGCCCGAGGCTGGTAGCGACGCGGCGTCGATGACCACCCGGGCGGTGCGTGACGGGGATCACTGGGTGCTCAACGGGGTGAAGCGTTGGATCACCAACGCCGGGGTGTCCGAGTTCTACACCGTCTTCGCCGTCACCGACCCGTCCGCGCGGTCCCGGGGCATCTCGGCCTTCGTGGTCGAGAAGTCCGACGCCGGGGTGAGCTTCGGCGCGCCGGAGAAGAAGCTCGGCATCAAGGGCTCGCCGACCCGCGAGGTCTACCTCGACAACGTGCGGATCCCGGCCGACCGGATGATCGGCGCCGAGGGCACCGGCTTCGCCACCGCGATGAAGACTCTGGACCACACCCGCGTCACCATCGCCGCCCAGGCCGTCGGGATCGCCCAGGGCGCGCTCGACTACGCCAAGGGGTACGTGACGGAGCGCCGGCAGTTCGGTAAGGCGGTCGCCGAGTTCCAGGGCGTCCAGTTCATGCTCGCCGACATGGGCATGAAGCTGGAGGCGGCCCGCCAGCTCACGTACGCGGCTGCCGGCAAGTCCGAGCGGGGCGACGCGGACCTCACCTACTTCGGCGCGGCGGCCAAGTGCTTCGCCTCGGACGCCGCCATGGAGATCACCACCGACGCGGTGCAGCTGCTCGGTGGCTACGGCTACACCCGGGACTACCCGGTCGAGCGGATGATGCGGGACGCCAAGATCACGCAGATCTACGAGGGCACCAACCAGGTGCAGCGGATCGTGATGGCCCGGCAGTTGCTGGCCGGAGTCGTCTAGGGCGTTCCCCGCGCCCAGGTGCCCCGCCCCGCCCAAGATCCGAGCAACCTCTCGGATGTTGCTGCCTCGGCAACGCTGGAGGCAGCGATATCCCTGCTGTTGCGCGGATCTCGGGGCGAGCATGCGGCGCGGGCGGCCGCTACGTGCGGTGTTCCGTCACCGGTCGGAGGTCGTCTCGGCAGCGGGTCGTAGCGGGCCGCCACGCAGCGCGTACGCCAGCAGACCGGTCACCGCCAGCACGGTGGCGCAGACGGTGGCGGACGTGGTGCCGGCGGGCTGGACCAGCCAGCTGGCGACCTGCACCCGTACGTCCCCGCTGGGCCCCAGCAACGGCAGGACCGCGACGAGGGTCCAGACGAGCGGGGCGATCCAGGACGAGGCGGCCCCGAACAGGGCGGTGCCGAGCGCGGTCAGCCCGAACAGACCGGCGGTGTTGCGCAGCATGAGGGCCAGTGGTTCGTAGCGCGCGTCGGTGAGTGTGCTGAGCGACAGTAGGGCGGTGATCACGGCGGGGGCGAGGAGCAGGTGCCCGGCTCGCCGCAGCGGCCAGTTGACCGACGCGGTGCGGTCGAGGGCGTCGTCGGCGCCGTTGAGGGTGGCCCCGAGCGCGACCACCGCCAGCATGATGGTGAGGCTGGCCGTACGCGCGTTGATCGTCGTCGAGGTCGTGTAGGTCGACGACAGCACCCACGCCAGCACGATCACCGCGGTGGCGACGCCCAGGGCGAGTGGCACCCGACGGGAGCGCAGGTAGAGCTGAAGCCATCTCACGGCTTGTCCTCGGGCAGGAGCGCCAGCAGGGCGTCGGTCCGGCAGTCCAGGGCCGCCTCGCGTGCCGCTGCCATCCGTTGCCGCTGCTCGGCCTGCGGCAGGCTCACCAGCGCCTGGTAGGCGCGCTGCGCCCGTTCGGCGTCCGCGCGATCCCACCAGGACTCCAGGGACGGTGGTCGGTCGGTCAGCCAGGCGGCGGCGAGCATCCGGGCGAGGGGCTCGTCGTCCTCCGACCCTTCGCCGCACTCCTGCTCCCAGACGGCCCGCAGCAGCGACGGCACGAAGTAACCGTCGGACAGGTCGGCACCTCCGCTGCGGTTGATCGTCGGGGTCTCGAAGACGAGGGTGTCGCCGGGGTGCCGGGGCGGTGACAGGTCGGGTTCGAGTTGCGCCCAGTAGGCGACCTGTCGGGTCTCCACCGCCCGGACCGGGGCGTCGGGTAGCTTCGCCGCGATCACTGCCAGGGCCTCCCGGGCCGGGCCGACGATGTCGGGCAGCACCCCGGCGTGTGCGCGGGTCACGCAGACCTGCGGGCCGTCGTTGGCGCAGACCAGCTCGACGGCGACCGGGTCGGCGACGACCGCGCCGCGGGTTCCGCCCACCGGCAGCAGCGGCACGGTGACCGCGGCGCCGAGCACCGCGGGGAGCACTGCCAACGCGACGGCCCGACGCCGGACCGCGCCCAGGAGCAGCAGCCCGGTGGCGGCGAGGGACACCAGCCACACCATCTGGAGCAGGCTGACCCGGTTGGTGACGGTCTGGAAGTCGTCCACGCCGCCGGTGAAGACCGGAACGAGCAGCACCGCCGACGGTTCCGGCCGGAACCTGGCGAGAGTGGACGCGGCGTCGGCCATCATGACCCACTCCGGGACCAGGCCCACCAGGACGAAGCCGAGCACGGCGACGAGGGGGGCGGTGACCAGGCGGGGCACGGCCCGACCGGCGGCCATGCCCAGCCAGGCCGCGGCGATCAAGGCCGGCACGCCGACGGCGAACACGACGATCGTGTTGGCCGGGAAGTAGCCCGACGTCCGCACCACCCATCCGGCCGCGACGAGGAACATCAGGAGGTACGCGGTCACCACCGCGACGGCGAGCGCGCCGGCGGTCGGACCGACGCGCTGCCACCGTGGCCGGACGGTGCTGGCGAACAACTCGCCGACCCGGCAACGGGCGTCCCGGCGACCCAGCAACGCTCCGCCGGCCAGCGCCAGGGGCAGCAGCACCATCAGCATCATCCGGGCGGTGATCGCCAGTTGCATCCACCGCCCCGCGTAGAACTCGGTGGACGTGAGCACCAGCGCCGCGCCGATGACCAGCGACAGGAGGGCGACACCGAGAGCCGCCGACCGGCGGAGTTCGATGCGGAGGATTCGTCCGGTCACGCCGACACCCGGCCACGGTAGGCGCGCAGCACCGACGAGTAGCCGCGCTCGGTGGCGCTGTCACCGGCGTCGTCGGCGCCGCCCTGCTCGGCCAGCTCACCGGTGCTGCCCTGCCACACCAACCGGCCCTCGCTGACCAGCACCACGTCGGTGCAGGCCACCGCCACGTCCTCGACCAGGTGGGTGGAGACGAGCACGCAGCTGTCCAGGCCGATCTCGCGCAGCAGCTCACGGAAGTCGAGACGCTGCTCCGGGTCCAGGCCGACGGTCGGCTCGTCGAGCAGCAGCACCTGCGGGTCGTTGACGATCGCCTGGGCGATGCCGGCGCGGCGCAGCATCCCGCCGGACAGCGTCTTCATCCGGAAGTCGGCGCGATCCGCCAGCCCGACCCGTTCGATGGCCCGTTGCACCGCACCGGGGATGACCGATTTCGGCATCTCCTTGAGCCAGGCCAGGTACTCGACGAACTCCCGGACCGTGAAACGCGGGTAGAAACCGAAGTGCTGCGGCAGGTAGCCCAGGCCACGTCGTACCCGGCGCAGGTCCGCCCCGGCGGTGACCTCCGCGCCCAGCAGGGTGAGCCGACCAGCGGCCGGCTTCACCACGGTGGCCAGGGCCCGCATCAACGTCGTCTTGCCGGCGCCGTTGGGGCCGAGCAGCCCGTGCACGCCGATGCCCAACGACAGGTCCAGACCGTTGACCGCCAGGTGTCGACCGGCCTTGACCTGCAACGTCTCGGCGTGCACCGCCCACGGGTACGTCGACGGCGCGGTCTCCGCCACGCTGACCGTACGCATCATCATCTCTCCGTATCTCGTCATCGGAAGGTGCTGGTGGGTAACTGCGACCGCCATCGGGCCTGGACGAGGACCACGGCCAGCAACAGCACTGTGGCGAGCGTCCAACCGGTCGGACTGCCGCCCGCGAGGACGGCCGGGAGTCGCCCGCCGACCAGGCTCGGCGCCACCACGCCCGCGGACCAGGTCAGCGCCAGGATGAGCGCGGCGCGGTCGATCCCCACCACCGTGCCGAGCGCCAACGCCCCGGCGGTGAAGCCCAGCGCCGGCAGCAACCAGAGGCCGGGGGAGTGCCCGGTGCCCCAACCGGCGACCGCCAGGACCGGCAGGACCGCGACCAGCACCCCCAACGTGCGGCGCATGAGCAGCGGCAGGCCGGTACGGGGGGTGGTGGCCGCCAACTCCCAGGCCGGGTCGACTCGTCGACTCCACACGGCGGCCACCGGTAGCAGTGGCGCGACCGGAGCGACCAGCAGCACCAGCGACGGCAGGCTGGCGAAGGTCTTCTCGAACAGGACCGCGGCGAGCATCAGCCCGGCGGCGGTGGCGAGCCAGGGCAGCATCCGAGCGGCGACCCCGGTACGTGGTAACCGTCGCCGACGCACCGGTCCGGGGCCGCCGGCGATCCCGGCGGCGACCGCGCCGGCCACCCGGTCCAGCAGTTCACGCGTGCCGGGGTCGACCGCGTCGGCCAGTAGCCCCCGGCAGTCGGCGCAGGTCTCCAGGTGCGCCTCCACCGCCCAGATGGTCGCGTCGTCGACGCCGACACCGCCCGAGGCGTAGTGGGAGATGAGAGCGGGTGTGGGGTGAGTGGTCATGACAGCGCCTCCCGGAGTGCGATTCGGGCCCGTCGCGCACGGGTCTTCACGGTGCCCTCGGGCATGCCGAGCAGCAGCGACGTCTCCCGGGCGGTCAGACCGTCGAGGACCATCGCGCGGAGCACCTGTCGTAACTCCGGAGGTAGCGCGTGCAGGGCCTTTTCGAGGTTCGCGTCCATCCCCCCGGCCAACGCCTCCTCCTCGGCGGCCGGGGCCACCGTCTCGAAGGTCTGCACCGCCGGGATCCGCTCGCGCCGAGCCCGGTGGCGGAACGCGTCGACCAGCCGGTGGGCGGCGATCGTCCACAACCAGCCCACCGCGCTGCCGGAGGTGGAGGACGACCGCGCCTGGCTTCCGGCCGACCGCCACACCGCCAGGTACGTCTCCTGCAACACCTCGGCCACCACGTCCTCGTCGGCGCAGCGCCGCCGCAGGCGCGCGGTCAACCAGGGGGCGGTACGCCGGTACAGCGCGTCGAACGCGCTCCGGTCGCCCCGAGCGACTCGGCGGAGCAGTTCGCCCTCGTCGAGCCCGTCCAGACTTCGTCTCACGAAAGGCAAGACGACGCGTACCCCTGCTTGGGTTCTCTCTGGAGCGTGACCGCCGTCACACCCGGCATCGGTGACTCTCCACACACCGGGAACGCCGCACGCCCTCCGCGCGTTCACCTCCACCACGACCCCCGCTCGTCACATCCGCAGAGAGAACGAGACGATGAAGCAGTCCGTGGAAGAGACCGGAGCGGGCACCCGCACGGCAGATCCGACGACCACCGCGAGCGTCCTGCCCGGCGATCTGATGACCAACCGTCAGCGGGCGCAACTCGTCCTCGTCCTGGGTGCGTTGATCGCGATCGGGCCGCTGACCATCGACATGTACCTGCCCGCGCTCCCCGCCATCACGGCGGGTCTTGAGACCACCGAGACCGCTGTGCAGTTGACGCTCACCGGCACGCTCGTCGGCCTCGCCCTGGGCCAGTTGCTGATCGGCCCGCTCTCCGATGTGGTCGGACGGCGCACTCCGCTGCTGGCCGGGTTGGCCGCGCACATCGTGGCCTCCGTGCTGTGCGTCTTCGCGCCCAACATCGCGGTGCTCGGCACGCTGCGGGTCCTCCAGGGGCTCGGTGTCGCGGCCGCCACCGTGGTCGCCACCGCGGTCGTCCGCGACCTGTTCAGCGGGGCCTCCTTCGCGCGGATCTTCTCGCGGTTGATGCTCGTCATGGGTCTGGCGCCCATCCTCGCGCCGACCCTCGGCAGCGGCCTGCTGCGCTGGACCGACTGGCGGGGCGTCTTCGCCGCCCTGGCGGTGCTGGGCGTGCTGCTGATCGTCGTGGCCGCACTCCGGCTCCAGGAGACCCTTCCGGTGGCGCGTCGACGGCACGGAGGGGTGGCTGCCACCCTGCGCGACTACCGGGGACTCTTCAACGACCGGGCGTTCGTCGGGCTGGTGCTGGTCGCCGGGCTGGCGATGGCCGCCCTGTTCGCGTACGTCTCCGGGTCGTCGTTCGTCCTCCAGCGGGAGTACGGCCTCGACGAGCAGGAGTTCGGTGTGGCCTTCGGGGCCGGTGCGGTGGGTCTGATCGCGGCCACCCAGTTCAACGTGCGGCTGCTGCGTCGCTACACCCCGCAGCAGATCCTGGTCAGCGCCCTGATCGCCGGCACGGCGGCCGGGCTGTTGCTGATCCTGTTCGCGGCCACCGGCTTCGGCGGTCTGGGCACCCTGCTCGCCGCGCTGTGGCTCGTGCTGGCCGCCGCCGGGCTTGCCCTGCCGAACGCCCCGGCGCTGGCGATGAGCCGGCACAGCGAGGCCGCGGGCACCGCCGCGGCGCTGCTCGGCGCTGTGCAGTTCGGCATCGGTGCGTTGTCCGCGCCGCTGGCGGGTCTGTTCGGCACCGGAAGCGTGCCGATGGCGATCGTCATCGCGGGCGGGATGGCCGCCTCGCTGGCCGTCATGCTCGTCGTGGTTCCCCGGGCCGGTCTCGGCACCGTCGACCCGGACCTCGCGGTCGCGGCGCACTAGCCGGGCGAGACAGCGGGCGGGCCGGGTGAACCCGACCCGCCCGACGGTTCAGCGGATCTCGGTGGTGTCCTCGGGGCGCGTCTGGCCGCGCGGTGGTGCCGACCAGGGCGACTCGCCGCCGACCCGGCGCGGCAGCGGCTCGGTCGGCGTCGGATCGGCCGGGTAACCCAGAGTGAGGGGCGGGGTGTCCCGCTCCGCCGGCGTGGCCGGCGGCCAGTCGGTGAGCGTGAAGTCGTCGTTGCGGGGGCCTCCGTCCGGCGCGGGGGCCGGCGTCGCGGCCGGCTCGGTCGCCGGGCTGGGCCACTGCCGCCACCGCTGCATGCTGAACGTCGCCATCAGCAGCAGCAGACCGATCAGGAAGAGCGTGCCGTTCTCCACCGGCAGCCGCAGCGGCAGCGGATCGCCGAACACCTTCCACTCGTGCGGGATCGCGTCCCGCACCGTGAACGGCGCCACGAACATCCCGATGTACGGGGTGACCAGCAGCAATCCGGCCACCAGCGGGCCCAGCGGTGAGAAACGCAGCGTGCCGAGCAGGCCCAGCAGGACACCGCCGACACCGAGGTACACGGCCGGCTCGATCAGGTTGGCGGTGTTGAACGTGCCGATCTCCACCCAGCGGTCGACCGTCCGGCTCGACCCGTCCTGCCCGAGTGTGACCAGCACCCAGGTGATGGGCGCCACCACCAGCCCGGCGAGGAAGCTCCAGAGATGTCGCATCCGCGCACCGTACCGTTTTCGACATGACTGAGCACCTCTCCGCCGCTCCGATCGGCAAGCCGACGTCGTACTCGCGGGTCACGCTAAGCAAGATCATGACCGCGGTGGACGTGAACCTGTACGGCACCGTGCACGGCGGGGTCCTGATGAAGTTCGTCGACGACGTGGCGGGTGCCGCCGCGGCCCGGCACAGTGGCGGCACGGCGGTCACCGCGGCGATCGACGAGATCGTCTTCTCCGAGGCGGTCCGGGTCGGTGACCTGGTGCACGCGCACGCGCAGGTCAACTGGACCGGCCAGACCTCGATGGAGGTCGGCGTGCGGGTGGTGGCCGAACGGTGGGACTCGGCCGAGGACGCCGCGGTCCGGGTGGCCACCGCGTACCTGGTCTTCGTCGGGGTGGACGTCGGCGGGGCGCCGCGGGTGGTCCGCCCGGTGCTGCCGGAGACGGCGGAGGACGAGCGCCGGTACAAGGAGGCGGAGATCCGCCGGGCGCACCGCCTCGCCCGCCGCCGCGCCATCCAGGCCCATCGCGCCGGCTGACCCACACAGGTCGGCCGGGTGGAGTGTGGGACGGGCACGCGTCGGTCGGCGTACCCGCTGCGCAGAATGGCGCTTCGAGGTAGGGCAAGATGGCGCCACGGCCCAAACACAGTGTCGTGCCGGGCCAGGGGAGGGTGGACCAGTGGGTGACATGCTGTGGGCGCCGCCGACGGACGTACGCGAGCGGTCCCGGATCGGCGACTACCTGCGCTGGCTGCGGGAGCACCGGGGGCTGGACTTCGCCGACTACGACGCGCTGTGGCGCTGGTCCACCACCGACCTGGACGGGTTCTGGCGCTCCATCTGGGACCACTTCGAGGTGATCGCGCACACCCCGCCCACCGCCACGCTCGCCGAGCGGAGCATGCCCGGGGCCCGCTGGTTCCCCGGGGCCACGCTCAACTACGCGGAGAACGTGCTGCGGATGCCGGGGCGTGCCGACGACGACCCGGTGGTGATCGCGCACGGGCAGACCCGACCGCCGGTCACGCTGACCGCCGGAGAGTTGCGTGAGCAGGTCCGCCGGGTGTCGGCCGGGCTGCGTCGCCTCGGCGTCACCGCCGGTGACCGGGTGGCGGCGTACGCCCCCAACATCGGTGAGACGTACGTCCTCCTGCTGGCCGCCGCCAGCCTGGGCGCGGTCTTCTCGTCCTGCGCGCCCGAGTTCGGCACCCGCAGTGTCACCGACCGGTGGCAGCAGATCGAGCCGACGGTGCTCGTCGCCGTGGACGGCTACCGCTACGGCGACAAGCCGGTGGACCGCCGCGCCGAGGTGGCCGCGATCCGGGCCGCCCTGCCGTCGCTGCGGCACACCGTGAGCATCTCCTACCTCGACCGGCAGGGCACACCGCCGGACGGGGCGCTGGGCTGGGCCGAGCTGGCCGCGCCGACCGACGAGCCGTTGACGTTCACGCCGGTGCCGTTCGACCACCCGCTCTACGTCCTCTACTCCTCGGGCACCACCGGGCTGCCCAAGCCGATCGTGCACGGCCACGGTGGCATCCTGCTGGAACACCTGAAGATGCTCGCCCTGCACCACGACCTGGGCCCGGCGGACCGGTTCTTCTGGTTCACCACCACCGGCTGGATGATGTGGAACTTCCTGGTCTCCGGCCCGGCGGTGGGCGCGACCATCGTGCTCTTCGACGGCAACCCGGGTCACCCCGACCTCGGCGGGCTGTGGCGGTTGGCGGCGGAGACCGGCACCACGTACTTCGGCACCTCGGCACCGTTCCTGTTGGCCTGCCGCAAGGCCGGGTTGGTCCCCCGGGAGATCGCCGACCTGTCCGCGCTGCGCGGGGTGGGTTCCACCGGTGCGCCGTTGCCCGCCGAGGGCTTCCGCTGGGTGTACGAGACCGTCGGCGACCACCTTCAACTCCAGTCGCTCTCCGGCGGCACCGACGTGTGCACCGGCTTCGTCGGTGGGGTGCCGTTGCTGCCGGTGTACGCCGGTGAGATCGCCTGCCGTGCCCTGGGCGCCAAGGTGGAGGCCCGCTCCGCCGACGGCACCCCGGTCATCGGCGAGTTGGGCGAGTTGGTGATCACCGAGCCGATGCCGAGCATGCCGGTGGGCTTCTGGAACGACCCGGACGGCGTCCGTTACGCCGAGGCGTACTTCGACGTCTACCCGGGCGTGTGGCGGCACGGGGACTGGATCACCATCAACGAGCGGGGCGGCTGCGTGATCACCGGACGCTCCGACGCCACCCTGAACCGGGGCGGGGTGCGGCTGGGCACCGCCGAGTTCTACTCCGTGGTCGAGGGGCTGGACGAGGTGCTCGACTCCGTCGTCGTGCACCTGGAGGACGACGAGGGCGGCGCCGGCGAGCTACTGCTCTTCGTGGTGCTCGCCGACGGCCTGACGTTGGACGACCCGATGCGCGCGGCGATCTGCCGCGAACTGCGCTCCGCGCTCTCGCCCCGACACGTGCCCGACGAGATCCACCAGGTGCGTTCGGTGCCCCGCACCCTGTCGGCGAAGAAGCTGGAGGTGCCGGTCAAGAAGATCCTCACCGGCACCCCGGTCGACCAGGCGGCCGCCAAGGGCGCACTGGCCAACCCGGAGTCCCTGACCGCGTTCGCCACCTTCGCCCAGTCGAGAACCCCCGCCTAGGGCGGCTGCCCCCGGCCCCCGGCCCCCGGCCCCGTCCCCCGTCCCCGGCCCCGTCCCCGGCCCCGGCCCCGTCCCCGGCCCCCGGCCCTGGCCCCCGGCCCCGGCCCTGGCCCCCGGCCCCGGCCCTGGCCCCCGGCCCCGGCCCCCGGCCCTTGCCCCCGGCCCCTGGCCCCCGTCCCTGTCCCCGGCCCCGGCCCTTGCCCGAGGCCCCTGGCCCCCGTCCCCGTCCCCGGCCCTTGCCCCCGTCCCCGGCCCGCACAGCCGTCGGGGCGCGCCGGTAGATGATCCACTCCACATCGGCGACCTTGGGGTATCCGGGCCACGGGATACCGCCAGATCGCCGACATGGAGTGGATCTTGCCGTAAGCCCCGCCGCCCTATTGGTCGATGATGGGGTGTGGTGTTCACAAAAGGGGCGTAGTCGCAGGAGTCCCTCACCACAACTCCATGATCGACGGGGCTGAGGGCGGGGCTGAGGGCGGGGCTGAACGCTGGGGCTCGGGCGGGGCTGAGGGCTGGGGCTCGGGCGGGGCTGGGCTGGGGGCTGGGGGCTGGGGGCGGGTGGGGTGGGGTTACGGGAGGGGGTGGGTGATCTTTTCCGTGGTTACTCGGGTGGTCAGGCGGGCTGGGTCCGGGTTGGCGCAGAGGACCACTGTGGCGGCCCGGGTCAGCGGGGCCAGCAGCCAGTCGATCGGGTCCGGGTAGCGGGTGGCGTCGACCAGGACCCGTGCCCCACGCTCGATGCCCAGCTCGTCGGCGCGGGCCCCGGCCCGGGTCAGCAGGCGCGCGTCGGCGGGGCCCGGACCAGGCTGCGGCGTGAAGTGGTCGCCGTGTCCGCGTACCTCTACGACGTAGTCGGCGAACCCGGGCGGCACCTGCCGCAGCGGGGCGGCGAGCGGGGCCAACCCGAGGGCGTACCGCTCGTCGGCCGCCCACGACTGTGCCTCGTCGAGCTGGTCGACGGCGGCGAAGAGCACGTCCACGTCTCCCGGCGTGTCGACGACGTTCAGCTTGGCCGACCAACAGCCCAGCAGCACCGCCGCGGCCTGCCAGTGCGGCGGCAACAACACGCCGACCGGGGCGGCCGGGGCGAGGCCGACCTCGTCGACGAGAAGATTGGCGGTCTTCGCCACCCAGTTCGCCAGGGTGGCGCCGGAAAGTTCGGTGCGGTCCCCGCTGGCATCGTCGTACCAGGTGAGCAACGGTCTGGTCGGGTCGGTAGCGATCGCGTCGGCGAAGACCCGGGCAATGTTGTCGGCCATCGGCGCGAACGATACGCCCCTGCCGCCCGTACTCGATGACGATGACAAGTCGGCGTACCGTCGGGTCGCAGTCAGCGCCGCCCCCGCGCTCCGGCGTAGGCTTGGCCCCCGGAGTGTTTTTCCCCACAGACCCGCCAGTGCAAGGAGTCGCCCCGTGACCGCCGGTCGCCCGCCCCGCGTGCTCATCGACGCCACGAGTGTCCCCGCCGACCGTGGTGGTGTCGGTCGCTACGTCGACGGTCTGCTCGGTGCCCTCGGCAAGGTGTGCGGGTCGGGGGTGGAGCTGGCGGTGGTCAGCCTCCGCACCGACCTCGAGCGCTACACCCGGATGCTGCCCGGCGCGGAGATCATCCCGGCCCCGGCCGCCGTGGCCCACCGTCCGGCCCGGCTCGCCTGGGAGCAGACCGGCCTGCCCCTGCTCGCCCAGCAGGTCGGCGCACAGGTGCTGCATTCGCCCTTCTACACCTGCCCGCTGCGGGCCGGCTGTCCGGTGACCGTCACCGTGCACGACGCGACGTTCTTCACCGAGCCGGAGCACTACGACAAGTCCCGCCGCACGTTCTTCCGCAGCGCCATCAAGACCTCGCTGCGCCGCGCCGACCGGGTGATCGTGCCCAGCAAGGCCACCCGGGACGAGCTGATCCGGCTGCTCGACGCCGACCCGACGCGGATCGACGTGGCCTACCACGGTGTCGACCAGGCGGCCTTCCACGCTCCCACCGAGGAGGAGAAGGCCCGCGTCCGCGCCCGGCTGGGGCTCGGCAACAGCAGCTACGTCGCGTTCCTCGGGGCCAAGGAGCCGCGCAAGAACGTACCCAATCTGATCCGTGGTTGGGCGCGGGCGGTGGCCGACCGGTCCGACCCGCCGGCCCTGGTGATCGCCGGTGGGCAGGGGCACGACGACGACATCGACCGGGCCGTCGCCGAGGTCCCGTCGCACCTGCGTCTGCTGCGTCCCGGCTACCTGCGCTACGGGGACCTGCCGGGCTTCCTCGGTGGTGCGCTGGTCGCCGCCTACCCCTCCTACGGCGAGGGGTTCGGTCTGCCGATCCTGGAGGCGATGGCGTGCGCCGCCCCGGTGCTGACGACGCCGCGGCTGTCACTGCCGGAGGTGGGTGGCGACGCCGTCGCGTACACCTCTGAGGACCCGGACCAGATCGCCACCGACCTGGCCGCCCTCTTGGACGACGAGCAACGACGGTTGTCACTGGCGAAGGCGGGTTTCGACCGGGCGAAGGAGTTCACCTGGGGGTCCAGCGCCGAGGTGCACATCGCCGCCTGGAGTCGGGCTCGTTCCTGACCCTCCGGC